>CAYVLA010000047.1:0-22621 GCA_964452145.1 Hadarchaeota archaeon (SeqCode) | reverse complement strand
ACGTTTTGTTCGTCCCTGTTGCCGTTGTTGTGCACCAGGGCGATGGTCGTCACCATCTCTCCCGGGGAAGGAGCCCGGCTGGAGACGTGGACCGCGACCACCGCGACGTCGTTGTTGGGGTCATCCTGGGGCGAGATCTTCAGGGGCGCATGCTTGACGTTGTCGGTGGGATCCTCGGCCAACAGCATGTCTGGGTCCAGGACGGCGTAGATCTCGTGCACCCCGGGCTTGTTGAAGGTCCAGCTGGTCGAACAGACCTGGGTGTCCCCATTCAGGAGGACCGAGAGATTGGTGGCGCCGAGGAGATTGCTCCTATCGCCCAGCGGTTTGCCATCGTAGAAGTGGACCACCACGTCGTAGGCGTCCTTGGTCCCATAGTTCTCTATGAAGGCGTACAAGCCCACCCGGCGTCCCGCCTTGGGGGCAGGGGGATCAAAGGTCAGATCCTTGACACGGAGGGCGAGGATGAGCGGCTCAAGGTAGTTCGTCCTGCCCAGGGGTGGCTTGCCCAGTTTCTTCAGCTCCCGCATATCCTCGACTGCCTCCTGCACCGAGCAGTACGACCGGATGATCCCGTTGACGATGAATCTGCCCTTCCTGGCCGGTGTGGAGATGATGCAATCATCCGATCCGGCTGACTGGAAGCGTATGTATTCGGCCTCGTCGAGGATGAGGGCAAGGGCATAGGGCTGGGGATCGTCATCGTAGACCACTATCCAGGAGTTCGTCCTCTCAACCTTGAAGGTCGAGCCTGACAGCGTAGCGTTCTGCCAGTAGAGGTCCGGGTTCAACTGGCCGCCCGCGGGATCGTCGATGCGGAATCTGTCACCCACCGGGCCGTTTACGTTGGCGCTGAGCCCTACCCCGTACCACATGGCCTTCTCGCTGCTGACCTTCGGCTCGACGTTGACCTGGAACTGGACTTCATCCAGGTTGACATAGAGATACTTGGTCAGCGTCAATTTGGCGGTTTCGTTCTTCATGCATATGGTTGTGAGCCCGGGCTCCTCGGTCACGGTGTACTGGTAGACCGAGGTAGCGTTCGTCCAGGAACTGATGTTGAGATAGTCGGTGAGCCCCGAGTCGGCCAGTATGACGTCAGAGCCCATGTACACGCATCCGCCCAGGATGTATCCCCGGGTCTCATCGCTTCCCGGAGTGACCCTGAACCTTATCTGCAGCCTCCTGTTCGAGACGAAGAGCTCGTCCCCGCTGACGAAGAGATCGCTGAGGTAGAACTCCTTCCGGTCGTAGGCCGTCTTGCCCTGGGACTTCGTCGTGATGTCGAAGCTGACCCTGCAGGGACTCAGATCCAGGCTGGTCGGCTGGAAGTCCAGCTCATAGGATATGTTCTGCCACATTCCGCGCTCCGCGGCCTGCTCGTTGAGCCTTGAGATCGTGGCGTCCAGCTCCGCCGCGAGGGCTCTGCCGCTCGGGTCGAGAGCCATCACCGTGGCGATCTTGTTCTCGAAGGCCTTGATGCATTCAAGCTGGAAGTAGGAGAGCTCCTCCTCCCTGTTCAGTATGCTCCCCGACGTTGTCTTCTCTATCGCCGCCAGGGATCCCACCAGTATCACCAACATCGCGGCGATGAGCACTACCGAGAAAAGGTAGATCGCTCCTCTCCTATCATCCATCAAGCCATGCATACGCCCTACCCTCCTTGCGACCTGAACCATGCCTCAATCCTCAGCCTGTCCTCGATAACCGAATTGTAGACCTTGTTGAACTTGACGGCCTGCTGGCAGAGATCGGCCATATCGTGTGCCGCCCTGGCCGAGTCGGGATCCTGCAGCCACCCCTCCGCGATGGCCAGCGCGTTGTACACCCTGCTCGTCTCCCGGAGGCGCTGCCAGGTGCCGAATACCCGCCTCAGGCTCTTGCTTGCGGAATCCTTGAAGATCACCCGGTCCGTCTCCTCGGATCCGTAGTACAGGGTCAGCCAGACCTCCTTCGGCCCGCGGGGCGTCACGAGAGCCTCCACGAAGTCCCCCTCGATTCCCATCGTGGTGGAGTTGCGGCCCGAGAGGCCGGTGACCACGCTCGGCACGCTCCGCGTCAGAACCAGGAAGTCAACCTCCACTCCCACGACCCAGAGGGTTCCGCTCTCGTTCCAGATCGAACCCTCCCTGAACAGGTTCCAGTGGGACCCGTTCCATATGTAGGCCTCGTCGTACTCGCCCTTCACGGCCGAGTCGCGCAGGATGATCTTGTAGTTCCTGCTGAAGGACGGCTTGTTTTCGGTGCTTATCACCCCGAAGTGGTACAGGCCCGAGGCGGACGCGGGTATGGTCGAGAGGTCGTACTTGACCGGGTAGTACGACCTTGACTGATTGATATCCTCGCAGAGGAATGTGAGGTTGAGTTCATCCATGGTCTGCTCCATGCCCAGCACCCACTCGCGGCCGAACACCCATATCGAGTCCCCTACGGTGATCCGCCTGTCATCGAACTCGAAGTCCTTGTCGGTGTCGAGGCAGACGCGATTGACCCTGGGGCTCCAGGCCCTCCAGGCCAGGATGTTGTCGAAGCTGAACGCCTTCATCCACGGGTGCCAGTAGCCTATGAGGTATCCCCTTCCCGGGTTGTCCTGAATCGGGTGGGGCTCATCACCCACGAAGGCAATGAGCCAGTCCCCGCTGGCGTCGCTGAAGAAGTCGTACTCCATCGGGATCTGGAGGCCCGTGACGGTGAGGTAGGTGTACCGGCCCTGCTGGATGGGGTTGAACTGGGGGCTATCGATCTGCTTGCCCTGGCCCGAGGTGTGGGGGTTTCCCGCGTTCAGGATCCAGTAGTCAGAGGTGTCGGATGCCATGTCGTGGCTGAGCGCCAGGGCCACTTTCTGCTTGTTGTCGGGTGGCTCCAGCCTGCTGCGATCGACCCTGAGGATGACGGTGAGGTTGTCGCGGGTGCCGTACACATCCATTATCATTACGCGCGAATCGTCCAGGTACTCGCCCCAGAACTCGTGGCCCCTGGGCGAGCAGTCCACTATGTAGCCGGAGTAAACAGTCAGGTCGTAGGTGCCGAGGCCCCCCATCGCGACCATCTCGAAGGTGAAGTCTCCGTCGGTCACCATTCTGCCGCCCAGATACGCCAATGCCTTCTCGACGCGGGCCTGCGGGGCCCCCAGCGCCATCAGGGCCTCGATCGCCAGGGCCGTCGATGACAGGTCGCCGCTCGTCAGGCGGCTGAGGGGGAATCCGCCGTCCGCCCCCTGGCTCCTGGTCAGGAAACCCAGCGCGTCGGTGACCCACGGATCGGTCTTGTCCAAGCCGGCCTCGTGGAAGGCAAGGATCGCCAGGGACGTCATGTCGATCGAGGACTCGATTCTCTCCTTGCTCCCGTATCCGCCGTCCGCGTGGACCCTGTCTTTGAGCCATGCGATGCCTCGGGTCACCGTTGCATTTGACAGGGGCACGCCTCCGTGCCGCTTGATCCATGCTGACAGGGCCCTCACGGCCAGGCTGGTGCAGAGCGCATCGCTCTCCTCGTCCCGGACGAATCCCCAGCCACCGTCGGGGTTCTGGTTGGCCATCAGGGTCCCCACCCTGGAGTTCAGGATGTCCTCGGACTCCGCGTCCCAGATCAGGCCCAGGATCAGGTCGGCCAGCTCGTCCACGCTGTCGTAGTCCATCGTCCTGCCGGCGAACTGGACATAGCTTGATCTCAGAAGCCTCATGTTGAGGGTCGTGACGAGTCTGGGCGCATCTTTGGAATCGTAGTACGCTCTGGCATCGGCCGCCGCTACCTCGGCTCCCGGCGGCGGGATCGTCTTGTCCACCGGCTGGCCGTTGATCAAGAGCCTGTATCCCACGCTCTCGCTCTGGGGCATCCGCAGCAGATCGGAGTCCCTGATCTTGGAGTACTTCTTGGAGGCACCCGAGACATCCTGGGTCTGGAAAACCTCCAAGGCCTTCTTGACCTCCACGTCCAGCTCGGTGCTATCCCACTGCTCGCCCAGCCGCCCGGCGGACAGCATCACGAACTGCACCAGAGCAACCAGCACGATCATGATCGCGACCCCGGCTTCGTACGTCCTGATCATCCAGCCCACCTACCACACATTGACGACGACCGTGCAGGGCTCTCCTTCCACCCGCACATCCCTTTGGGAGCTCTCCGTCTCCCCCGGAACGGGCGGGCCGTAGTCCAGGAGTATGGCCCCATCCGAGGTCCGGGTTATCCTGACGTGGAAGTCGAGGCTGACCCCGAGGGAGGCCTTGGCTATCTCGTAGCCGACGTCGTCCCTCAACGCCTGGATCTTCTTGGAGCTCAGGTCGGTGATCTGTCCCAGGAACTTGTCCTGGGCCTTTGAAAACACGGTGTACTCCACGCTCGACGACCCCCCGCTGATGACGCGATCGTAGAGGTCGTATTTCACATCGGCCGCGCGGAGCGCCTCCTGCGCGAGACGGTACGAATTGTGGTCCAAGTATGGAAGGACGTAGCCCTCGGGCACCTCGCCTTCCAGCAGGACCCGCTCCTGGTCGATCAGGAGGACCTCGAACTCCCTTCCGCCCAGGTCGAACTTCGAACCCTCCGCCCAGGAGTTTCCACCGATGACAACGGTGTCGTACCGCAGCATGCCATCGTCGTTTGTGTCTGTGATCCATACATCCAGCCAAGACCCGGCGTAGAAGGACCCGATGCGGGTGGTTGCGTTGTCCGTTGACCCGATTACCGCGATCGAGGCGTTCTTCTTCGAGGTCTCCACCTCAAAGCTCACCCTGAAGGAATCGCCTAGGGCGATGCAGACGACCTGTTGGTTGCCCAGCTCGGTTACGACCTTGTCTATGACGGGCTGCGAGGCGGTCTGTTTGAGCCCATCGGCTGCGCCGGGGATGACGATCCGGTAGCCGAAGAACCTGTCATTTTTCCGCAGGCCCAAGAAGAAGCTCTGGTCGTTGACCTTCTCCCGCAGATCCAGCGAGGCGGACCATCTCTCCCAGTCGCTTCGTCCCCCGATCCATCCCGGGGAGCCCGTCAGGTCGTCCAGGACTCCAAGGCACGTCAGCTTCTTGTTGACCGCGTTGACCTCGCCGTGCTTGAGCTCCAGGTACTGGGAAAGGACGAGGAACGTGAAGGCCAGGGATACTATGAAGATGAACAGGGAGAGCATGTAGTCCAGTTCGAACGCCCTTCTGTCCCTGGCGAACCTGTGAAGGAGCTGGCAACCTCCCAAGGCGAAACCCCTTTCTACCCGTCGTGCAGTCTATGCGACTTGGACCATATCTATTTAAATATTATTCAGATGCCCCGCAGAAATCTCCATGTTTCTACGACTGACCGCATTTATTACCGCAGACGCCCGCGATGGGAACCATTCAATGAGTTTCCGTACACCTCGCCGAGGCTCGACGCCCTGTGGTGGAAAGCACGCACGGGCCAGGAACCGAGGTAGCAGGAACTGCCAGGACCAAGGCACAAGGTGAGTCGCCAGGACTGTGAGACTATTGGGCGATAAGAGCCAAAAAGAAACGGAAAAAATGCAGCCCAGAGAACGGGCCCTCGATCGTTTCAGAGGATTCACTTTCTTCCCCGGGTGAGCGGCCGGATCCCTGGTCTGCATTCCCATCAAAAAGGAGAGATCAAAGCTTAGGCCTGCTTGATCACCAGGACGTCCTGTATGCTGCTTCCACCTGTGGTGGTCGCTGTCAAACGAACCTCCCAGCGTGCCGGCGTTCCAGCCGCAGCACCAAGGGTGCCCGTGCCCGAAAGCACTTGGCCAGGCTTGAGGCCGGTAACGACCCACCAGTTAGTGGTCGTCCAGGTGATGGTTCCGAGTTGCGTGACGCCAGTTGCGACTATGTTGAGATCGATGTTCCCTGAGTTCTTGATGGTTACCGTGATCACATCGTTTTGAGCTGCGTTGTTTGGACCTGAAATGACGACCGATGGCTGCTTGGCTCCAACATCCTGCTGCCTTATGAAGTTGGTGTAGAAGATGTAGAACCCTGCAACCGCTGCGACGGTGATGGCGATCAGCAGCAGTGTCGCTATGACCGGGGTGATTGCGCGCTTTTCACTAAACATGCTTTTCTCACCTCCCGCAACCTTGTCTCGTTCACACAAAGGCATCGGCAGGACATCTTGCTGATGTCATTGCAGATTTTTGGTGTAGAGAGGCTGTGTGATGCAGATTTTATAAAGGTTTTGCATATATTTCTGGACCATGTTGCTCAAATCGTATTCGGTCAACGGGGCCTGACACGAACGGCGCCGCATGGTCAAAGAAAATTGACCTACATGTCCATTATCATGTTCTTCGGTATCTCAATCCTCAGCGCGTCCGCAATCCTGTCCAGCCCTTCCAGCGGCCTCTTGCTCTTGCAGTAGTAGCTGATCCCGTCGATGCAGGCCAGGTAGAGGTCTTTGGGCCGGAAGGTCCCGATCTTGCAGTGTATCACAAGCCTCCCCGTTTCCTTCGCAAGCCTTGCGAAGTTCCTAGGGGACACCCTCACCATCATGCCCCCTATGACCACTTTCTCGATCTCCATGCCCGGGGATCCGTTCTCCTTCTGGGGGTCTTCCTCGGGGCCGAGGTTGGCAGTCGCCTCCAGATCCTCCAGGATCTCCTTGACGTACTGCCCCTTGGGGGTTATCCGGTATTCGGCCTTGTCGTTCTGCTCGATCAGATCGCCGAGTTCTTTGAGGTGGTAACTCAGGTTGTTGGATCGCATGTTCTGGTCATAGGTGCGAAGATGGTTGAGTATCTCGGTGAAGGTGTAGGCCTGCCCAGATGCAAGCAGTCGGATTATCCTCTGCCGCGTCGAGGTGGAGAACACGTTGGCCAGCTGGCATAGATTCCTCTCGATCTGCGAATCCACAGCCTCGGCGGCCAACCCCGATCACCCCAGCTGCCTTATCTTGGTTGAATACTCGCGAGCCTTGTCCCTCTCTCCCCTAGCCATATGGATCTGGTGCAGGTTGACCAACGCGGGCTTGAAATCAGGATCCAGCTTCAAAGCCCTCTTGTTCATCGCGATTGCCTTATCGAACTCCCCGACCAGATAGTACAGCAGCCCGAGATTGGCCTGCGCGGCCTTGAGGGATTTGGACAGCCTGACGCTTTCCTCCAGGTATCGTCTGGCCCTGCTCAGCTCGCCCAGCCTCAGGTACGCAGAGCCCGACCCGGCCAAGGCTCTGGCGTATTTGGGGTCCAGCTCGATGGCCTTGTTGTGGTGTTCGATGGCTTTGGCGAACTGACCCTTCTTCGAGTAGGCCCGGCCCAGGTTATAGTAGCACTTCTTGGCTTCGTCCACGTTTCCGGTCTTAACCAGCACCGATGCCAGACACTCAAGGGCCCGGGTGGACTCCGGCATCACCCTTATCGCCGATCTGTAGCATTCCTCGGCCCCCGCGTAGTCCAGGGCATTCTCCTTCATGAGGCCAAGGTTGACCCAGGCGAACTCGATCTCGGACGATCCCAGCGGCGCAAAGGTTGTCACAACCGAGCTGGCTGCGCCCGCCTGGTTGGTGCTGGCCTTCCTGTACTCCTCGGGCACCCAGCCGAAGTTGGCATCGAACTGCACGGGCAGACCGGGTATCTGATTACCATTGTCGTCGGTGACCACTATGTTGATCAGGTAGTCCCTGGGGTCAAGATCCATGAACTCCTTCTCGGCGGGGGCTTCACCCCCGTTGGCCCCGGGCAATACGACCCCGAAGGCCTCGCCCAGTTCGTTCACCGTGACTCGTATCTCCCTTCTCGCTCCGTTGCGTTGTATGATGGAGTTGTACACCGCTTCGGCCTCCTTCTTCCGACCGGATTGCTGGTAGGCGAAGGCCAGGTCGCAGAGGGCGGGCAGGTTGGAGGTCCGCTCTATTCTCTCCTTCTCCTTCTCGAGCACTCCGATGGCCTCCGTGAACCTCCTCTCCTCCAGGTGTCTCAGAGCATGCTGCAGCTGTTTGATGTGGTCGGCCGGGATCCTGTTCCTCCAGCCCTCCTCCACGGTCGGATTCAGCGCCATCGCGATGGACTTGGCTGGCCCGGACCTGAACTCGATCTCCATGCCTCCTGACGCCCCCTCGCACCTGCAGCTGATGTGCGCCACCCCGGCGACTCGCGAGGTCAGGCGCACATCGGCCCTTCCGTCCTTGTCCGAGACGGCCGTCGGGCCTGGAGCGATTGAGCCCAGATCGGTCTCGAAAGCGATCGTCTTGCCGGGCACCGGGTTGCCCATCTCGTCCCTAACCCAAGCCGACACGAGACACTCGCTCTTCCCGTCGGCGACATTCGTCTCCGGATCGGAGGAGAGCTGGACGGTGGCAGGGGATGCCGCCTCAAAGGTCACCTGAATCGCAGAGAGAAGGCCGTCGCCCTCACCCAGGGTCCGGACCCTGACCGAGGCATCGCCGACCTTTGTGGAGGTGAGGTGGACCGTTGCCCCGCCGTCTGAGCCGGTCACGGCTTCCTTGGGCTCTATCTCGCCGAGATCGGTCTCGAAGACCAGGCCCTGGCCATCGATGGGGCTGCCAAACTCGTCCTTGATCAGGGCGCTTATGCAGACGCGCGATCTGCCGTCCGCGGGCAAGGAGGATCGGTCGGCACTGACGATCAGGCTTGACGGAGCGGATGGCACGAATCTAACGGACACCCTGTCGGAGAGCGTTTCCTCACCGTCGACCAGGGTTGTTGGGGCCGAGTTTCTCTCCTTGAGGAATCCGAACTTGCGCTCCCTCTTCTCGAGGTTGGGTATGACGTCTTCGAGCCAGCTTCGGTATCTGTTGGTGGCGATGAGATCGGCTTTGCCGGTCTTGTGGGAGGACAGCGTGGTCGTTGCCCTTCCATTTTCGTCTGTTAGGCAGTTGACCCTGCCCGGATCGATCGTGCCCAGATCCGTCTGGAAGGAGACCTCGCTGCCCGCTATCGGGTTGCCGAACTTGTCGGTAACCGTCGCGGTGATGAGGGCCGTAGATACCCCGTCGGCCGTGACCTGATCCGCATCGGTCTCCAGGATGATCTTGTAGGGCTTCCCGGCCTCGATGACGACACGGGTGGTTGCGACTCCCTTAGGCGGCCTGCCCAGGTCCTCCCCCTTCTCCAACTTGGCGAGCACCGCGGCCACATCGCCCTTCTTCTTGCCCGCCGCCAAGTGGGCAATCCCCAGAGCACTGTCCAGGCGTAGCCCCATGGTGGCATGCCCGCGATCATCGGTCTTGACCTTGACAAGCTCCTTGTCGCCCTGCTGGGTCTTGGCGAATTCCGTCTCCTCAAGAGCGTAGAGCTCGCCCCATGTTGTGCCGACGTAGAGGGCGGTCTTCTGGCTGGGCTCGCCCTTTTCGGATACCGAGGCAACTATCCTGCTCTTGCACCCCCCATCGTTCACCATTCTGTCGGGCATCGCCGTCAGCTTGATATCGGAATCCGACATGTTTCATCCCCTAGATGATCGATCCGCCGAAGGTGAAGAACAAGCCCGCATAGGCTACCAGCAACAACACCACGGCATGCTTGAGGCCTGCGAAAGCTGAACCCTTCTCCAGCACCCCGGCATACAGTCCGCCTCCGAGGGCAGACTCTATCATCAGTATCTTGATGACGAACCTGTAGTGGGCCAGCTTGGCCGCCTTCTCGGCACTCGTCAGCTCGGTGGTGGACTGCGTTGCTGAGAACGAGAATCCGCCCAGCTGAAGTCCGCCGAGCTCCTTCAGGAAGCTGGTGTAGACTATGAAGACGACTCCGATGAAGATCATGAAAGAGAAGTACGACATGTAGACGTACTGCTTCATGCCGGCCGACTGCTCCTTCCTGATCGTCTGGCGCTTCTCGGCTGCGTCGGCGGCCGATCTGATCGTGCTCGTGATCTCCCCGCCGGCCCGGTTCGCTGCGATGATGGTGTATATCGTCGAGGCGATGAACTTGCTCTTCGATCGAATGGCGAAGTCGGCAAGGACCCTTTCGAATGAGCGTCCCCACGAGATCTCGGTCGCCATTCGCTTGACCTCGTTCGTGAGGGCGGAGTAGTTTGAGCTGGCCGTGGAGTAGATCGACTGTGCCAGCGTCATGCCCGCCTCCTTGGCCTCCGCCACGTCGATGAGCCATTCCGGAAACCTTGACTCCATGTTCAGGAGCCTGCTGTAGGCCCGATTCCTGGACACGACGTAGGGCCCCAGCAGCAGGAAGAACAGACCTATCAGCACCTCGGTGTAGTACTTCGTCGCGACGACCCGGACGAACCCGGGAAAGAGACCCGCCATCCTCCCATCGGGCCAGCCCAGGTACACCATCATCAGGCAGATGAAGCCGACGAACAGGAGGCTTGAAAGCCCGAGGTGTATGTACAGAAGGGAGTCCAGGAGCAGTCCCTTGGACCGCTTTATGACGATGGGCTTTGGTTGGGCCGACATGTCGATCTCCTACAGGTTGGGTTTGATAGCGCTGGTCATCACGGTGAAGACGATGTACCCCACCGGGACCATCAGCAGGAGGGCGTACTGCAGCATCTTCATCATCGACTCCATCGTCGGCAGCAGCAACATCATGATCACGCTCATGACGAGGGCCAGGACGGGCCCGAGTATGAGTATCACGGTGTAGGCCTCGGACACCATGCCCAGCGTCTCTATGGAGGCCTCCTGATCCCTCTTAGTGTCATCGATGACCTTCTCGGCCTGGATCATCAGAAGGGACTTGAGATCGCCTCCTGACATCATCGTGCTGATCATCTTGTACAGCAATCCCCTAAGCTTGGGGGAAGGGGTTCTCTCGATTCCCCTCTCTATGGCGGACTTCACCGTGTATCCCAGGTTCTCAACATCCGAGACGATCTTGAGGGCCTCCCTGGACATGTCGCCGTATCGGTTCCCCTCGGCGATGGTCTTGAACATCTCAAGGGTGTGTGCACCCGAGCCCGCCATGGTCGCCATGGCTGCGACTGCGAATGGGAGGTTCTGCTCTATGTTCGCCTTTCTGGTCGATGCGCGATAGCTGGGGTACATGTAGAAGGCCCCGAATACGATCGGCATGGACAGAACCGAGCCGATCGCCAGAAACGGGATGCTGATGATCAGACCCAGGATGAGGAGTCCAGCGAAACTGCCCGCGAAGGCGACCCCCATGGTGAATACCACCGCGCTGGCATATGCCCCGCTGTTGATGGGCAGATCGCCCTGGCGCAGGCCGGGGCCGAAATCGGGCAGCCAACCTATCCTCGGGTCCACGAGCCTTCCAACGGTTCGATGGGCCCTCTTACAGTAGTTGGCCAGGAAGCCCCTCCTTGCCCTGTACTCGGGCTTCCTATCCTCGGACTCCTCCTTGTTCTGGACCTCAGACTCCTTCTGGGACAGCTTCCTCCCCCCGCTTGCGCTTCTTGGACTTGAAGACCCTCTCCAGGGCAATGTCGGGCGACTTGTAGTACTCGGCGATGAGCTCCCCGACCTTCTTGAAGTCGAAGATCTTCTCCTGCCTCATCCAGTCGATGAAAAGGGCCCTTCTGGTGATCTCGTCCCAGACCTCCTTCTCATCTATGCCCCGGATGAACGCTATCTTGCTGATCAGAGTGCTCTCCCTGGCCACGAACTCGTGGGTATCGGTTTTGGGGTTCCATTTGAAGAGCTGCCTGGTCACCGGGGTCTCGGTCTTCGGGTCGACGGTCACGATCTCCGTGAGGTTGAGCGTCCTCCTCATCTTCCTTCCGCCGGTGACGATCACACCCTGTATCATCAGGGTGTTGAGATGGGACAGAAGGCTCGGGGGCAGGTTTATGGGCCTTGTTATCAGCCTGTGCAGAAGGGATGTCACGGAATCTGCGTGGATGGTGCCCAAGGACGGGTGGCCGGTGGCCATGCCCTGGAACATCACGTAGGCCTCCTCACCCCTGACCTCGCCCACGACCATGTAGTCCGGCCTCTGCCTCAACGCAGCTCTCAGCAGGTCGAACATGGAGACCTCGCCCCTCCTCCTCCCCGTTGAGTCTGCGGGGCCGAAGCCATGTCGGGCAACGGCCGGCAGCCAGTGCTTCATGGGCAGTTGTAGCTCCTGGGTGTCCTCGATCGTAACCACTTTGGACTCGGGCGGGATGAACATCGCCAGGGCGTTGAGCATGGAAGTCTTGCCTGATGCGGTCGCTCCTGAGACCATCAACGACCCGGTGTACTTGTGCTGGAGAGCCATCCAGATCAGGGCCAGGATCGTCGGCGAACAGGTGTTCCAGTCAGCCATATGGACGGGTGTGAGCGGTTCTTCCCTGAATCTCCGGATCGTGAAGGTCCCTCCGTGCATCGTGACTTCGGAGCCGAAGGTGGCGTTGACCCTGCTCCCATCGGGCAGTCGCCCGTCCAGCACGGGTTCAGCTACCGAGATGTCCATCTCGCATTTCTGGGCGATCCTGAGGACGGCCTCATCCAGCTCCTTGGAGCTTCCGTATGAGACGCTTGTCCTGAGGGATCCGTGCCGGTTATGGTACACGTAGACCGGAACGCTCACCCCGTCGCAGCTGATGTCCTCTATGGCCGAGTCGTGGAAGAACGGCTCGATCTTGCCGAGGCCGAGCATGTCTCTCTTCAGGTAATAGGCGAACTTGTCCCTCTGGGCCTTGTCCGAGGAGATCCTCAGCTCGTCGAGTATCTCCTCTACCTTCTCGTCGAAGTATGACTCGGCCTTGCCAAGTTCCGTAAGGGTGTAGAAGTCCGACTCGATCTCTTCCTGAATGATGACCTTGACTTTTTCAAGGACCGATCTCTCCCGCTCGTCGAGATCGGGCTCAACGACCCAGTAGACGGCCTCCTTGCTCTCCTCTTCCCAGCGGATCACGGCCCTCGAGTAGGGGTTCTGCAGCCAGTACTCCTTGTGAATGCCCGGAAGGGAACTGTCCTTCCACTGCGTGGGGATGGACAGGAATTCCTCCGGGATCTGGGTATCAAAGTGGGCTCCCGACACGGCCTCAGCCGAGAGGAACTTCAGGGGACCCTGCTCGGCGACGGTGACCCCCATGCTCTTGCGGACCGAGACCTCGTCAAGGGACTCCACCTTCAGATCCTCATCGGCGTACCTGGCGAACTCGTGGGTCGACATGGCAGACAGATCAAGGAGGGATCTGGCGGACTGCTCGGTGGATCCCGCGGCATCGGGCTCCCTAACCCCAAGCCTTTTGAAGACCTCAAGGGCATCATCGTCACCCTTGGCAGCGCTCTTCATCTCCAGCCTTCGCCGGGCTGCCACGGGAACGTATCTCAGATACGCCTTTCGCTCGATCTCCTCCTGAGTGCCGGCTTCGGGGAGGGTCCCCAGGGCCTTCCGCATCTTCTTCAGGAACTTTACGTTAACCCTTCTGGTTTCGCCTCTCTGCACGTCAACTCACCTTGTGTCCCGTCACATGACCTGCTCGGTGCACAGACTTCCGTCCGACCTTCATCCTTCCTCTTCTGCCACGACGTCCGCTCGGCCGAGTATGTCCTCCGGTCCCTCCTCTGCCAGGGCTGCACCGAACTTGGGCATCCTGGAGGGAAGGCTGTCCAGGAGGGACACCATCTCGTCGACCTTGGCGCTCAGCTGCTGCAGACCCTTGCTGACCTCTTCGGTCAGGTGCTTGGTCACCTCGAGGAGCTCCTTGACGGAGTTCTCCTCCGTCGCCTGCTCTTCCTCCTCGACGGTAGACACCTGTTCGAAGACCGCTATGAGGCTGTCTATCTTCGAGATCAGCAGCTGAAGTTCGCGGCTGACAGGTTCCTCCATTTTCTCTCTCCTCCTTCAGATCCTTCTCCAACGGTTTCCTCGATCTCACGATCCCTCATTCTGAATCGGCTTGTTGCTGGGAGGGGGTGCCTTGGCCTCCCCTCTGGTCCCATCTACAGCTTTCTCCTTACCCCCCTCGGCCTGCCCGCCCGCGCCCTCCTCCTTCTTTTCGGTCTCGATGGCCGAGATCCTCGTTGAACACGGCATCCTGATGCTTCTGGGCAGATCTCCTTCCGTGCGCGTCTTTGACACAGCTAGGGCGAACAGGTAGACGACGTCCGAGATTCCGAACTTGAAGCCCTGGACCAGGAAGGTCGGCGGGACCACCTGCGAGGTCTTGACCCGGTTCTGGATCATCTCCGCCAGGAGCATGTAGGCGTCCTTCACAACGGAGAGATTCCTGAAGTCCTGGCCAGGAACCAGACGCGACTGCGGATGGGCGATGATGAACGTGGTTCTGTCCGCCTTGGCCACGCTGGTTGCCTTGGCCCTGGAAAGGTAGAGGGATAACAGGTAGGAGAACTCGGCCAGGCTCAGCTTCTTCTTCCTATAGGGTATCAGCGGTGGCACGGTCTGGGTCGCGTCGACATGGGTGATCACCGAGTTCGCCAGGGATCCGAGCTGATGGCCCTTGACCTTCTCGGCTATGCGCGTCTCGTAGTAGTAGACCCCCGCTATTGCGGCCGCAACCCCGCCCCAGAGGAGGAATGGCAAGATCATCGTAGCTATCTTCCCGCCCGACCTCACCTGGATCGTGTCGCAGATCAACTCGTAACCGCTCCCCAGCCCGTCAGCATACGCCCCCGTCGGCGCGAGGGTTGCCCTTCCCTTGACACCGACCCTGCCGCTGATCAGGATGCGGTACTCCTCCAGAGGGCCGATGTCCTGCGCGAGTATGATCTCATTTCCCTCAAACGCCCCGCCCTCGACCTTCAGGTCGTTGATCCATTGATCGAGATCGGGCAACAGGATCCTGACGTTCCGGGCGGCGGACGTGCCTTCGTTGGCAAGCAGGATCTGGATCTGGTACTTCTTCCCCAGCCGAGTGTTGGACTTGGCGATGATCTCCCTGGCGGTGAGCTTGGGACGGACCACGGTGAGGTTCACCCCCCCGAGGGATTTGGTGTGAACTTGCCCCCTGAAATCGGTGTAGACGATGCTGAGATTGATTCGATCGATGACCCTGCCGATGCTATCACCAAGGACGATTCCGTTGAACGATATCGACAGGTCCTCTGAGGATCCCTCCCTGAGCACGGGCAACCGGCCCGCTGCAGCGACCGAGACCGAGGCCGGACACTGCGCTTGCAGGGTCACATTCGCCAGATCCGTGTCCCCGGTGTTCGTGATCGTCACATTCCAGAAGCCCATCTCGCCGGGCATCAGCCGGTAGTGCTCATTGTAGATGTCGAGGGAAACCGAGATCTTGGCCGGCCTCAGGAGAACGTTCGCCTCTCTCCCAATCGAGTAGGAACGGCCGGCATCATCGTGGTAGATCAGGTCGATCACCAGACCCATCGTTTCGGGCTTGCTGACGTCCTTGAGGATTCCCAGCCTGGCCACGAACGTCACCGTTGATCCTGTATGCAGGCTGGTTGCCAGTGTCCGGTTCAGCTCCTCCTCGTTGAGGAGAACCCAATCCGTTGGCCCATTGCGGGAGAACCATCCGGGGAGGGAGAAACCCGTGCACCTGCCGTTCCCTATGTTCCTCACCGACATGAGGAGGCTGACCGTATCATTGTACGTTCGGGATCCTGCGGGCTCCTGTACAAGCCCGCCCTCCCATATGACGTAGGGCCTGGCAGCGACGGTGGAGACCCCATCCACTCCCTGGGAGTAGGACTCGAAACTGTGCCCCTCAGCATCCGTGTACGAAACCACGGTTGCTTCGAATACGGACGGACCCTCCTTGAAGGACCAGACAGGGTATGTGAAGCTGATGGACTCGCCCTTCTTGAGGCTCAACTTGCCATCCGCTCCCCAGATGATCTGGCTTGTGCCGAGTGAGACGAGGGTATGGAGGCCGTCCGGAATCGTCTCCTTCACGAGGAGCTTGTTCGCCGGGACCTCCGCCGTGTTTGTCAGGGTAATGGTGACGTTCTCGAGTATCATTGACGAAAACGGCCACTCATCGCTTCTAGCCAACAGCGTCTGGGATGTTATCGACCTTCTCACTTCAACGTAGGGCTTCGCCACCGACAGCTCCAGATGCTGTCCGTCCTCGGGGGTCTGGGTCGTGCCCCGGAAGGTCCGGTACTCGATCGCCGCCGAGAAGCCGACGAACGACTTGTAGACCTGGCCTTCGGCGAGGCTGACCGGATCGAACTTGACGGTGATCGTGGAGGTCTCCGACTCCCGGAGGACGCCCAGAACGGGCACCTGCCTCAGGAACAGTCCGCCGGGGACATCCACCAGGAGACGGAGGTTTGCAAGATCGGTGTCGCCCGTGTTCGTCACCCTGATCATCAGCTCGGGTTCCTCTCCGGGTGCTACACGCTTGCGGACGAAGTACTTGGAGAAGGAAAGGCCGGGTTTGGTGGGCCTCACGGGGATCTTGGTGCTGAAGGCCTGAACGAATGTGCGGCCCTCCAGATCCCTGTAGGTCAGGGGGAAGACCAGACCGAAGAGCATCGTCGTGGGGACGTCTTCCAGCAGAAGGAGTTCCACGGGGACCTCCAGCAGTGCGTCCGGGTCCAGCCCCGTAGCCAGCGTTTGTGCGATCTGGTCGACGTTGGTCACGATGCAGTCGATCTGGGACACGCGGCCCTCCTGCCACTCGCCCAGGTTGAGCTCCGTGGCCTTCCCGTTGCCGAGGTTGCGGATCTTGATCTTCAGCTTGACCGTATCGTTGTATGCAACCGATCCGGAGAGGGGCTGGCCTGCCTTGTCAAAGACGTCCACGGGACCTTCCTCCACGAGGAATGGCCTGTTTGAGAGAACCCAGACGTCCAGGGTGCTCGACTTTGATTCGTACGAGTTGTACCTCGGATTGGTGTAGGTGGCTCTGGCCTGTCCGTAGACGTAGTGGCCCGGGGTGCGGCTCCAGACCGGGTAAGTCAATGTGATGGTCTGATTGGGATCAAGAGATATCTCTCCGGCCTCGCCCCAGATTATGAGATTGGAGCCGAACGTGAGGTTATCGAAGCTCAGCAGGCCATTGGGCAGGGTTTCGAACACAACCACGGATACCGCCCTGTCGTTGCCGGCATTCCGCAGGGTCAGAGTCACCCAGCTCACGATTTCGGAGCTCCTGGGCCAGTAATCCGGTCTTGAGAGAAGGTACTCGCAGCTTATCGTCCGCTCCATGACCACGTTGGGGGAGAGTACGAGTATGGGGACCTCATAGTCAACGTCGGGTATGTCACGTCCCGACGCAGTCGCCTTGATCTTGTTCGGTCCGAACCCGACACCCTTCAGCTGTATGAACTTGGGAATGTTCTCGTTCGCCGCAAGCCGGCCCTCCCAGATCAGGTACGTGCCGGAGACCATTTCCAGACCGGGGGTCAGCGACAGCAGGACCCTGGCGTTCTCCACAGGGCTGTTCCCGATGTTCCTTATCACCAGGCTCAGCGTTTCGACCTCGCCGGCTGCGATCTGCTTGGGCGGATCTATGAACTGGACCATTACCGGTGAGCGGTACGCCTCGGCGAGTACGTAGTTCGAATAAGCCTTGTAGACGTTGCCCAGGGATGGAAGCTCGTCGTAGTGGGTTATCAATGCCTGGAAGGGGTAGGTGCCCTCCTTGATCGCCCTCACCGTTGTGCTGAAGGTGACATACTCGTTCACATCCACATCGGTCCCGGTCGGGAAGGTCGTGCTTTCCACCGCGAACCCCGGGAAGCTCAGTGACATGTTCCTGCCGATCTTGTTGCCATCGTTCTTGACGGTGGCTGTGATGGCGACGCGCTCACCGACGTTGATGTAGATCGTCTGCTGGCCTCCCTGGTCGACGATGGGCCTGTCGGCCGAGAACTGGGTGTAGGTCAGGTGGGGGCCCAACGCTGTGAAGTAGAAGTTGTCGGTCGAGATCGTGTAGGCATCGTTCCGGACGCCCTCCTTGTAGCAGACCCCCTTCCAATCCACCGTTACGAAGCCGTAGGAGGTCTTACCTGGCTTGGTTATGGTTGTTGCCTTCAACCCGTAGCTCAGGCGGACCTTGTTGGAGGCCCCTGGCTTGATCTCCTGTCCCCGCCAAGTGTCGAAGTCCGTTATGAGGTTCGGCGGGGCATTGTCCATGACGGTGACGTTCAGCGCGGGGGATCCGCCGGTGTTCTGGATCTCGATGTATGCCGTCGCCGGGTATCCGATGAACAGGGGATCCCTGGAAAGCGTCTTCGTCACGACGAGATTGGAGTTGCCCTGGTACACGAAGAATTGGACCGGGATCCTGACTTGGTGGAAATCGCCATGGGCATCCTTGTAGGTAAGCATAACATCGAAGCTCGCCGATTCGCGGACATCGACTTTCGTCGGGAAGGTCAGGTTGAATGATCGCGTGAGGGTGCCGTAGGTAAGGTAGTATCTCACCGTCTTGTTGCCCACCTGCTTCTCCCTATAGACCGGACCCAGGGATGATGTCAGTTCGCCCTGCTCGACGACCAGACCGTGCCCGGTCAGGTTCGTCACCGTGATGCTGATGTCATATGCCCTCGACCCAGCGAGGTTCTTGGCTATCACCTTCTGCGTCAGTGCGTCGCCCGCATAGACGTTGTAGATCATCTGGCCGGGAAGCAGCCCGGGGGGGCTGCCCGTGGGTATGTCGCTCTGCACGTCGAAGATCGGTTCCTGGAATTTGTAGATCCTCAGTCGGGCCCGATATCTCACCAGCTCCCCCGGCACAATCTCTTCGCCAAGGTACATGACCTGGATGTCCCTCCTTCCGCCGGGGTAGAGCTGGAGGAACTGGTTCCGGGCCGTGAAGGTCTTGGTCACGCTGTCATATCCCATGGTGGCCGTCATGCTGACCTTCCAGGTCCCGCCGTCCTTTCCCCTGAAGGTGTACTCCCCGCTCGACACCTTGGTGATGTATGTGTGGAGAGTGTAGCCCTCGAAAACCAGGCGCTGGCTCGGGTTGATCTCGATCTCGGCAGAGTGTTCGGAGGCGCTGAAGGAGAGGTACTTGAGGTTGAAGTCGTAGGCCATTCCGTCCCTTGTCTGCTTGTCGTTCACTATGGCGTTGCTCTTCTCGTTTAGGGAGATCTCCTGCAAACGAACCAGAGTCCCACTCACGTTCCGCGACACCGCGCCGGTGAGAAGGCCAGAATCGCTCAGCTCTAGGTCAAACCGGTATCCCTGGTAGACTATCGTTTCCTTGGACTTGGTCATCTTGTATCGGTGCAGCTCTGGGACCTGCAGGTAGTTTGAATCGTCGACGCTGCCCTCGTACCTCATTCTGTGGCATGCCACAAAGGAGTACATATCACCGCCTTCCGTTTCCAGCGTTGAGGCCCGGTTGTTGTTCTTGGACGAATCGGTTGCGTTCAGGTAGTACCGCACCGCGATGTCTGTGTCGAAAGGACCTATGATGGCCTCGTACAGCTCGTTCGCCGCGTTGTAGACCATGCTCCGCTCGGTCCAGACGCCCTCCTTCTCGTAGTAGAGTTTGACCGATGCGACGCCGCTTGGGTCGTCAACCAATGCCCTGATGATGACGTGATCCTCGCTCTCGGTGTAGAGGTGTATGGCCTCTGGCTCGATGATTGGCCCCTCGATATCCTCCTTCATCACGGTGATCGTTGTGTTGACATAGACCTGGGTCGCCCAGTTGGAGTGTATGTCCACGGCTGTGATGTTCAACACCGTGACCACCAGCTGATTCCTCTGGCCGATGTCCGAGTTGAGATAGGTCCATTGGTACCTGTAACCGGTCTCCCTTGACATCTCCTGCACACGCCTCACCCCATCCTCCTCATAGGCGATCCTCACCAGCTGGACCCCGCTGGCATCAATGATGTCGGCCTCCACCAAGACTTCGACGCCCTCGAAGGTGGTGATGGGGAAGTGGGAGACCATCTGAATGTTTGGAGGATCGGTGTCCTGGGCAAATGCGCAGAGGACTATGAAGACTGCAACGATTATTGGGACGAATGCCACAGTTCTAACCAAGATCCTCATCCTTTACACCCTATGGTGCCGGAGATCTGATGCTCAGTTGCGTAAAATGCAATTATTATAAATATATTTCCCACCATCAAGCCCATGTTTGAGTTTTTTTCCTGCGCGGTAACGTCTCTCGCTGCTCTGCGGCCATCCATCACGCCTTCACATGCTCGTACAAGGCAACCAGACCTCCGGCGAACCGGGTCTTCGCAACCCGAGACAGACCCTGAGTATGGTCCAGAAGGGCTTCGATGTCCCGGTCGATGTGCGTATGGCAGAAGATCTTCGATATCGGAACCAGAGCCGGGTAGAAGAGTCTGGCGATCCTGCCTCCAGGCCTCTCGCTGTCGAGCACGACCAGCCTCGACCCGGGCCCCATCGCCGCCACGAATTCCCTAGACGCTGCCTCTGGGTCGGCAATCGTGGTGATAGAGAAAGCGCATATAACACCACCCAAGGACCCGGGCTTCAGAGGGAGTCTGCACACGTCGCCCGCGATCACCCAGCATGGCCCCCCCATGGCTCCGGCCCTGACCCTGGCCTTCCTGACCATCTTTGTTGAGGCATCGATGCCGAGGACCTTTCCCTTGAACCCGGCCCAGCGGAGCTCTCCTAGGATCGGTCCCGTGCCGCAGGCCGCATCGAGAACCCAGCCCTGAACATCCATGACCTTGGATGCGGCAAGTCTCCTCCACTTTCTCTCCTTTCCGACGAGAGGGCCGAGCGCATCCGCAAGGTCGTAGAACGGAGACCACCTATCGTAACGCCTCGCTATCTCTCGGGTCGAGATCTGGTCCGACGTTCTGCTCGCCTCATCGGCTGAAAATGGAGCCAAACCTACCAGGCTTCTTGGCAGCCTCGGTGGCTATGGGTTCCGTCTTGGGCTCCTCCGGCAACAGCCTTGAGATCTTCCGTGCCAAAGCCAGCTGGGCCGCGGCCGCGGGGCTGTCCTTCTTCTTCAGGACCACTGGGACCTTGAGGTTTGAGGATTTCCTCACCTCTTCATCTTCCGGGATCACCGACATGATCTCCAGACCCAGCATGGCCCCAACCTCCCTCGGTGCGAGCTCAGCCTTGCTCACCCCGGATCGGTTGATAACGACCCCACCGATGCGGGTCTCAAGCGCATCACACATCATCTTGACTCTCAGGGCATCGGCAAGGGATGCCAGATCCGGGTTTACGACGATGATGACCTCGTCCGCCACCGTCAGAGGAACCGTGCTTTCCTTCGATAGACCCGCGGCACAATCGAGGATGATGTACTCGAACTTGGTCGAGAGACCCTCAACGACATCCTGAAGCCTCTGGGGATTCGCCCGCGAGAAGCCGCTCAGGGAAAGCCCGCTGGGCAGTATGCTGCATCCTGCAGGGCCCTCATAGAGGGCCTGTTCCACCCTGGCCTCGCCGGCCAGTACCTCGTGCAACGTGATGGGGCTCTTCTCCAACCCCAGGTAGAGACCAAGATCGGCCATCCCAAGGTCCGCATCCACGACCACGACCTTCCTGCCCATCAGGGCCAAAGCGGTCCCAAGGTTCGCGGCGAGGATGGTCTTTCCCGTGCCTCCCTTGCCCGACGCAACTGCAATGATTCTCCCCGATCTACCGCTCATGGTTCATCTTGTCCTCGTTTCTTAATAAATCTTCAAACTATAGATAAATTTTTGCACTTCCTGCCTATCACATGTGCGAATTTCATCCTGCAAACCCACTTTCTTACACCACCGGGGTTAGCTCGGGGACCGGGAAGCCCTGCGAGATGTCGACCGCGACGTTGTAGAGCCCCGTCCGAGGCATCTCGCCGTAGATGTAGCATGCGCCGTAGCGCTCGATCATCTTCAAGTCGACGTCGCACATGCCTCTGAGCTGCCGTGTAGAATCAAGAGCCGATCGGGTCACGATGAGGGTGAGATCCTTTCCGAACTTGCCCCTAGAGATAGCGCTTGCGCACTTCCGTAGCGTTCTGGCCTCCCCGATGGAGTGCTCCAGACGATCCACGCAGATCACCCTCAGCATGCGCCCCCAGCTCTCGCTCCTCTTCTCCTCCTCAACCTGCAGCCAGATCTTCTCATCCTCCTCCTCGGGCTTCCCCCAGTTGTTGAGGACGTAGGGCTGGACATCCCTGGTGATGCCGGCAGCGAAGACGGTGACGAAGGTGTCGAACTTCTTCTCAGGCACGTACCGTACGATGTCCTGCTTGACCTGCTCGGGCGAGAGCTCGCTCGGGGGCACCAGGATCACCCCCCTATCCTTGGCCACGAAATTCAAGATGAAGGGACGGATAAGGAGGTTTGCCCACTCAAACGGCACGTTGTTGCACATATCGATCAGAATGCAGCCCCCCGAAAGGCTTCCTCCCACAGCCTCGTCAAGCTCGGGTGACCCGCTGTAAAAGGGGCACTTCTCGTCCGAGAAGATCATCCAGGGCTTGGACTCGGCGGGGTACTTGATCCGCAGAGGGGGGAACCTCCTGAAGATGCCGTTCTTCAGGGTGTACACGTACTTCAGGTTCCTTATCTCGCACTCCCTCAGCTTGTCCAGCCGTACCTCCCTAACCCTCCTGCCATCGATCTCGCTGTCACTGAGCGTTACCACGCCGTCCACCAAGAACTCGAGGACCCTGGTATCCATGAACTCGCTCACCAGAACCAGGGTCAGGTTCTTCTTCCTGGGCCAGTCTGTGATCTGCTTCTCAACCCGAACTGCCGTGTCCCCCAAAGAGGCATGGATCGCATCCCAAGTATCGATTATGACGGTCGGATCCTTTAATCCGTCGACCTTGGACCTCACATCCTTGAGGAAGTCGTCATCACCCCCGGAACTCAACCCCGAGCTGTCCACTCC
>CAYVLA010000046.1:0-23878 GCA_964452145.1 Hadarchaeota archaeon (SeqCode) | reverse complement strand
TTCGGGAGACCTGCTGAAGGATATCAGTTCAGGCACGCTGGCGTGAAGGCCAAGGACGTTCAGACCAGCCTCGTCCAACCATGAGGGCCACCTCTCATGCAGGTCGCTTGGGCTTAGAACTATCCCTCTTCGTTTCACCATGTCTCTCGACCGTTACGTGTCCAGCCTGAATATGGGGATCTGATCTTGGGCGATGCTTCGCAGTTCCTGATACTCACCGCTGCTCAAAGGCGTCAGCCGGGAGGCGATCTCCAGTATGGTCGGGTAGAGTCCTACTGCGCCGGGGGGAATGGCGGAGGTGACGGGTTGTGCGAGTGTGAACTTCAGGGCAAGCTCCATGGACCGGGGGTCTGATAGCGGCTGGTACCAACATTTCGGGTATGGGGCACGATCCGCCCCAACCGGCCACATTGTCTTCGCCAGCGCTTTGAGAGCCAGAACGGCCATTCCGCGTTCTCGGGCCTTCTGTACGACATGTGGCCCGAAATTCTCTCTTTCATAGAGCACGAAGTTGACGGGGAAGAGTACGGAGTCGAAGTCGAACTTCTCAATCGCCAGAAGTGCCGCCTTCACAGAGTGAGCCGAGAAACCCAGATACCTCACCAGACCGCTCTTTCTAGCTTCCACGAGCGCATCGATGGCCCCGCCACTGGAGAGAGCCGTCTCAGCATCCGCAACCGAAGAGATGCCATGCAGCTGATACAGATCGAAGGTGTCGGCTTCTAGCCTTGCCAAAGAGGATCTCAGCTCTCTGGCTGCGTCCTGCTTCCTCCTCTGGGTGGTCTTGCAGGCCAAGAAGATCTCGTCCCGCACTTCATGGAGCACAGGCCCGAGGAGGTCCTCGGCGTTGCCGTACGTGGGAGCGACATCGAAGTAGTTCACCCCTTTGTCGAGGGCGTGGGAGACCATTTCGCACACTCTCTCGGGGGGCTCGTTTGCGGCCAGGATCCCGCCGAAACCCACAACGGACAGTCTTTCTCCCTGGGCGTATTCCCTCTTGGGCATCATCTGATTCACTTCCTGTGGAGATTGATCCGTGGTGTCCGCGTGGTGGCACATTGCACTGGACCCCTTCCGGGACAAGGACTGGTCGACACGCTCGTCCCAAGCGATGCTTGGCCCAACCTCACCACTCCCTGTGCCTAGGCCGTCCTTTGGACGAGGTGGACTCTCTATAAAGCCTTCTCCTCACCATCAGGGTCCACAGAGAGAAGCCACATGCCATGGAGGTCGCGGCTACAACGAGGTACTCGGAGACGTATACCCATAGGAGTGCCCTGTCCCTTGCCCTCATCATCTCGTTCCCGATAGCGCCCATTCGTGCCAGGAGGTTGTCCATGATCTCGAGAGACTCATCGATCCTCAGGTCGATATAGAGCTGTTCGGCCTCCTTGTAGCGAGTGGAGAGATCGCCGATCTTGCGCTCGAAGGTGTACGGATTGGCACCGAACTTCTCAATGAAAGCCAATACGCTGATCGCCATCCTCCTGTCGGCCGCAAAGCTCCTGAACGCCATTCGGGCCCCGTGAACCAGCTCCAAGTCGGGCGGGAACTGCAAGCCGGTGACAAAGGTCAGATGGTTGTAGATGTAGTCGGGAAAGTACTCCCAGCGTTTGGTTTCGTCGGGGACGGTGTCCCAGCCGCTGCCGGCCTGGACTACCGTGCCATTGTCGTAGCGCCTGCTCACTACCGCTGCCGTGCCCCTCCCTCTGAAGACTGCCCAGACCGTGCTTCCCGCCCGGGGGAGGATGTCACCGTGCGCTCCCCAGTTCATGTTGCGGGTTTCAAGCTCGGGGATCGCGAGCAGAGGGCCTTCCTGAACTACGGTTAGGTACTGGCGCCCGTTCATAGCCTCGACCTGATTGAAAGCGAAACTGGCCGGGAAGACCTCGTAGAATTCCAGCTGGGGCCATTGATCCATCCCCGCATAGGTGGCGGAGCGATAGGCAAACTCTATCAAGCATAGCCCGAGGCCCTCCCCAATGGCTCTCCGGAACCAGTCAAGAAACCCCAGAGGCAGGACTTCCGGGCTGAAGTCATGGAAGATCACAACATCATAGTTCTGATAGAGGTGGGCGTAGGACCTGGGGAGGTACATCCTGGTGAATCTCTTGGCATCAAGGATGCTGACCCATTGGAGATCGCATGGCACCTGTCCGGCCATCACGAAGCGGGGCTCGGTGGAAATGATATCGATTGCAACCTCGGTTGTACCGCAGATCTCCCCGATCCAGATCGCCCGGCACCTACCCGTGGAGGGATCGCTCTTGGCCACGGCAGGATGGAACGACAGCAAGGCGCAGAGAATGGTGAGTGCATAGAGGCTCCTGGGCGAAGCCATGTCATGATGTCGGTCAGCGGCATTAATACTCTTTCTGCCATGCTGCCATGCGGAACCGAGAGGGGTTGATTGGTGCCTTGTTTTCCTCGGAGCCTTGCGCGATGGGGGCGGCTGCGCCAGATAGGCGCTGTGTTTCTGTTCAGACATTGAACCGAATCTGGTCAACAACCATGTGGGTTGGGAGCAAATCGATCTCGGGCATCCGGTTTCCGCATTCGCTAAATGACCGTCGCAGGTCATTAGGAAATCCAATCGGGGGTAGCCATGGGCACGAATAGCCCGGGAGAGTATGCGTTGCGGAAAAAGCCAGCAATGCGGGGCGAGAGAGGTGTCGGATGCGTCAGACTTGGGGGCACGCAGGCTGCAGGCTTCAGGGAAACCTTCTTCAGGTGGGATTTCACCGTGGTGGCCGGGCCGTGCTGGAGGAATGGGTTTCGGTGTGGGCTGGGCGGGGGAACTGATCTTGGCAAGGCGCCACATCGGCTCGGCATTGCTTGCGACGATCCTGCTGTCGGTCTCCGCTTGCATTGCCGGTGAGGAAGGTCGAATCAAGATCCTGGTCATGGGTGCAACGGCAGCTTGGCTAAGCCCCGTGCCATCCTGGGGCAAGGTCGAGCCCACCTTGGAGCTGACCTTGATACCCTCAACGGTCCCAGTAAGTGGGTTGGCTACCCCCCAGATAGACACAGGCAGGCGGGCGATGAGGATCTACTTCCCCCGATCCTATGAGCTGCTTGTTGAACACGACTTCATGATCTTCGAGCATATGTTCATGGAGTTCTTCACCCCGGCCCAGATCGCGGACATGTACAACTCGATTACAGACGCAGGTCTGGGTGGTTTCGTGACCATAGGTGGGGTAACTCACACAAGCATTGAGCCGAACTATCCTTGGATCAACTCCAAGCTCAACGAGGCGTTTCCCTCCTCGGCGTCAGAGGAGGTCTTCGTCAAGTGGAAGCAGTACGGCGCACACCCAGCCCGGGTCATTGTGAACCGGGATCCTCTCCTCCCGCCGGTCTTGACGATGCTGGTTCCGCTGGGCATCGACGATATTCGGCAACAGATCGTATACTACATGGCGCCAAAGGAGGGTGCGAAGATCTGGGCATGGAGCCGGGACGGAATGGAGAACCCCCCCTTCCTGATTTCGTGGAAGTACGGCGAAGGCGAGACTTGGTCCAATTCCGTCGGGATGGGATATGCATGGTGGCGTCTGCGGGACGTCAACTTGGGCGGCAATCCCTTTGCGTTGGACGTATTCATGAACATCCTGATCTACTCCGCTGGGAGGGAACTCCCTACGGATATCGCCAAGGTCCACTCGGCCCGGGAGGGGTTCCTCAACTTGGAGGAACTCAAGGGCTGGGTCCTCTCCGTGATCGACTTCGCAGACAGGTTCGGGGCGAATACCCAGAGGAGCTTGAATGGCATCATAGAGGTTGATCGTATCCGGGACGCGGCTAGGCGGGCTTACCTACACCAGGACTACGAGGAAGCGGTGAGTCGGATTGATGATGCAAAGGCATCCCTCAACAAGCTCGCCGACGAGGCGATTCGGCTCAAGGCGAGGGCCCTGATGTGGACCTACACAATTGAGTGGTTCGCCGTCCTGGGGACGCTGATGATGACGGGCGAGGTCCTCTACGTCCTGATGGTTCGACGGAGACTGTACCGCGCGGTCGGGCTGACTCGGCTGGTCTGAAGACTCTCACGGCGTGGCCGGGCGTTAGATCCTTCCTAGGACCTCCGGGTTGACGAGATTAGGCGGGGTCTCGCCTCTCATGGCCGCAATTATGTTCACTGCCGCCATCTCGGCCATCTTGTTTCTGGTTTCGACGGAGGCGCTGGCTATGTGTGGGGAGAGAACCACGTTGGGCAGGCGGACCAGATCCGGGTTGAGCCTTGGCTCGTCCTCGTAGACGTCCAGGCCAGCCCCAGCGATGAGTCCGGCCTTAAGGGCCCGCACTAGTGCCAGTTCGTCCACGACCGGTCCGCGTGAGGTGTTGATCAGATAGGCTCCTTGCTTCATCATGTTCAGCTCGTCCGGTCCGATCAAGTGACGGGTTTGCGGCGTCAGTTGCGTGTGAAGAGTGACGAAGTCCGAGGTTCGGAGCAATGTCGGGAGATCGACATACCGGGCACCCACGGATGCCTCAGCCGCAGGGTCGGCCCTCCGAACGTCGTTGTAGACGACCTTCATCCCAAAACCCCTCGCCCGCGACCCGACGGCCCTGCCGATCCTGCCGAATCCTATGATCCCCAAGGTCTTGCCGTGGACATCGGATCCAAGAAGCAACTTGGGATCCCAGTGCTTGAACCGTCCCTCTCTGACGAACCTATCAGCCTCAACGATCCGCCTGGCAACGCACATCAGGAGTGCCCATGCCATGTCAGCTGTTGTCTCGGTAAGGACGCCGGGCGTGTTGGTGACCATGATGCCTTTGCTGGTTGCCGCCTTCACGTCGACATTGTCATATCCGACCGCGTAGTTTGCGATTACCCTCAACCGGTCGGCCCCACTTATCACCTTTGAGTCCACGGGATCGGTTAGGAGGCTTAAAAGCGCGTCCATTCCCCGTACTCCCTCGGTGAGCTCCTCTACCGTGGGTATGTCCTCCGAGTCTCTCACCCTTACCTCCGCACGGGACCGGGCAAGAAGATCGATTGCAGGCTCCGGAATGGGCCTGGTGATGAACACCCTGTAACTGCTCATCTTGGTTCCTCATACACTCGATTATCGGCGAAAGAGGCGATCCTCTCCGGCTGTCATGCTTACGCAGTTGCACTGCAGTGATGGGGGAAGACTTTTTAATAGTCCCCTCACGCGTGGCAGATTCGGTTGACATGCCAATGACCTCGGCGATTATGGCTGAAGGTGACGTCCCCGGGGTACTGGAGAAGCTCGGTCAGACGTATAGGATCTTCGGTCCCACACATAAGGGCACGGAATACGTTTTCGGCCGTATCCAGCACCCAGAGGATCTGTGTCTTGACTACTCCACCACGATACTGCCGCCGAAGAAGTTCTTCTCGCCTCCGCGGGAGACCATCTTCACCTTTGAGGGGAGCAGGTTCTCCCAAATCCGCGATCTGATCCCGGAGGAGAAGCAGATACTCCTCGGGGTGCATCCTTGTGACCTCGTTGGGCTGAGGTTCCTGGACAGGGTATTCCTTGGTTTCCGCAGCGATCCCAGGTATCTCCGCAGGCGCAACAATTACCTGATCTTCGGACTTACATGCAAGACCGTTTCGGATACATGCTTCTGTATGTCCATGGGATCAGGACCCGATGCGTCCTCGGGCTACGATGTCCTGATGACCGATATCGGGCGCAGGTACTTGATGGAGGCGGGAAGCCCAGAAGGCACCCAGATTCTGGACTCTCTGGGACTGCCTGTGGCGACGCAGGAGGATATGGATGCCAAGAGGGCTGTCATAGAGCGCTTGAAGGGGGAGTTCAAGCGATCCGTGGACATGGACGGCATGCCAGAGATCTGCATGTCGTCTCAGGATCATCCGGTGTGGGCTAAGTACGGAGATGTCTGCCTGGCATGCGGTCAGTGTGGCATGTCCTGTCCCACCTGTTTCTGCTTCGACATCCTTGAGTCGATCGACGCGTCCTTGACCAAGGGGGAGAGATACCGCGTGTGGGATGTGTGTCTGTTGCGCGAGTTCTCCGAGGTTGCGATGGGGGGCAACTTCCGGCCTGAGAGAAGCGCCCGCCTGCGGCAGTTCATCTGTCACAACCTCAGCTACGGTTCCTATCAATACAGCATGACGAAGTGCATAGGATGCGGTAGATGCATAAGGGTATGTCCCGTCGATATCGACATAACGGAGATTGCCCGGGAGTTGAGAGGCAGGAGATCTGTCGTAACGGAGGGATCACTATGAAGGACCCCTATGAGCGGCACCTAGCCGAGGTCGTAGCGATCAAGGAGGAGACCCCCACCACCAATACCTATACCCTCAGGTTCGTCGAGGATGCGGTCCAACAGGCTTTCACCTTCATACCAGGCCAGTTCATCGTGATATCCTTCCCCGGAGTGGGCGAGGCCATGTTCTCCATCGCGTCTGCAGCATCCCACAGGGAGAGCTTCTCGACGGCGATAAGGAAGGTCGGAAGGGTCACCACGAAGGTACATCAGCTCCGAGTCGGCGACAGACTCTGGGTAGGCGGCCCCTACGGTAACGGCTGGCCCATGAGGGAGTTGGAGGGGAAGGACGTTCTGATCATCACGGGCGGGATCGGCCTTCCCTCCCCCCGCCCGGTCATCGTGCGCATAGAGGAGCACAGGGAGGACTTCGGTTTCCTCGAAATAATCTACGGCACTAGGACTCCAATCGAAAGCATGTTCGAATGGGAGTTTGAGAAGTGGAGCAGGATGCCGAGGACGAAGCTGGCGCTCACCGTGGAACGCGTACCTGATGGGGCTATGTGGAACCACGAGGTCGGCCTAGTAACGGCGCTACTGGACAGACTGGTCACCAAGCCGCTGAATGCCGGGGTGCTGATCTGCGGACCCGAGGTGATGATGCACTTCGTAGTGCAAGACCTCCTGAGAAGGGGATTCCACGAGGAACAGATCTACCTATCTCTTGAAAGAAGGATGCGGTGCGGCATAGCGCAATGCGGTCACTGCCAATTGGGACCCTACTTCGTGTGTAAGGACGGACCGGTTTTCAAGTACTCCCAGATCAAGGGACTTCCTGATTGCGGTATATGAGGTGAAGGAGATGCCCAGCGAGAAGCCGAAGGTTGCCGTGTACAAGTTCACTGGATGTGCGGGATGCCAGATGGAGCTTCTGCGTCTTGAGGACGAGCTTCTGGACATCACGGACAGAGTAGATTTCGTGTACTTCATGATGGCTCAGAGCCGTGTCGACACGGGTCCGTATGATGTGTGCTTCGTCGAGGGCTCGGTCTCCACGCCAAGGGAACTGGAGGAGCTGAAGATGATCAGAAAGGTCACCACGACCCTAGTTGCCTTCGGAGATTGTGCCATCGGAGGGTGCATACCGTCGATCCGTAACTGGATGTCGCAGTCCGACGTTGAGAGAGCCGTCTATGAGGACACTGGGCCAATAGTGTCATTCAGGCTGAATGGCATCGGGGAGTACGTTCCCGTGGATGTCGTCCTTCCGGGATGTCCTCCGCACAAGAACTTGATATTGGAGACGATCACCTCAGCTCTCCAGGGAATCCGTCCTGATCTGAAGTATCACCCTGTTTGTGTTGAGTGTAGGCTCCGAGAGAACGTGTGCATCCTCACCAGTCTCGGGAAGCCATGCATGGGGCCTGTGACAAGAACCGGGTGCGGGGCCATCTGCCCAAGTTGTGGCCGTGAGTGCGAGGGGTGTTACGGTCCCATGAGTGATGCAAATGCGAAGGAGCTTGCGGACCTGTTCAGGAGGAACGGCCTGTCGGACGAGGACGTTGCCAGGAAGTTCAGGAAATACGCGGGCATGACCCATGAGTTCCGCAGGGAGGCCGGTCTATGAAGAGCCACAAGGTGAAGGTCTGTTACGTCGCCAGGGTCGAGGGCCAGGGGTCGATCGATGTGGAGGTCGGCCCACAGGGAGAGGTGCGGAGGGCCGAGTTCTCGATCTTCGAGCCCATGCGGTTCTTCGAGGCATTCATGAAGGGCAGGAAATATCTCGAAGTCCACGAGCTTGCATCCAGGATCTGCGGCATCTGTCCGATCGCCCACCAGATCACGGCCTTGAGGGCGGTCGAAAACGCTTACGCGGTCGAGGTGAGCCGGCAAGCCTCTGAGCTGAGACATCTGCTCGCTCTCAGTGCCTGGATCCAGAGTCACTCCCTGAGCGTCTTCTTCCTATCGGTCCCGGACTATCTGGGCTATGACGGTGCCCTGTCAATGTCGGCCGAACATCGCGATCTCGTCGAACTTGCGCTCCGAATGAAGAAGCTGGGCAACGATCTTGGCGAGGTTGTCGGGGGGCGGGCGATCCATCCAGTCTCAGCAGTGGTGGGTGGGTTTACCAGGATACTGACACGAGATGAACTGGATCCATTCCTCGGAAGACTGAAACAGGCGAGAAAGGAGATGCTGGAGATCTGTGAACTCCTCGCTGGCCTTGAGTATCCTTCCGTCGACCATGAGAGCGAGCTGGTCGCCATCTCGCATCCGGAGCAATATGCAGTCAACGAGGGACGGCTTGTCTCGAATCAAGGAATGGATGTGGCGGAGGCGGAGTACAGGAGCCAGATCCTCGAGAGGCAGGTTCCCTACTCGAATGCGAAGCAGTCGCACGTGACCGGTCGAGGAAGCTTTATGGTCGGACCCCTTGCCAGGGTGGTGCTTAACAATGATAGACTTGGTCCCGATGCAAAGAGGGCGATGAAGAAGATCGGACTGGATGCCGCCAGCACCGATCCGTTCATGAATATCAAGGCTCGGGTCGTTGAGATCGTGCACTCGTTGGAGGAGAGCACGGCAATCATCAAGAGGGTGAAACTGGACGTGGCCGAGCAACCGGTTCGGGTTCGTACAGGCATGCCCTGCGAAGGAGCAGCTCTGACGGAGGCGCCTCGCGGCCTTCTCTACCACTGGTACAGATTCGACAGATCGGGCGTGGTCACGGCGGCGGATATCGTTCCGCCGACGGCACACAACTCGGCTCATGTGGAGGACTCGTTGAGGGTATTGAGCCCACGAGTGGTGGCGAAGGGTGAAGATCTCCAGCTCCGATGCGAGATGCTTGTGAGGGCGTACGATCCATGCATCTCTTGTTCCGTGCATGCGGTCGAGTTCAAGGCGGAGGTTACACAATGAAGGCCGGGTACAACTGGGCCGAGGTCGTTGAGATGTCCATTAGAATCGAGCGCTCGGGCGAAAGCTTCTACACCAATGCGGCCGGTCTGGTGGATGGGCAGAAGACCAGGGACGTGCTCAGGGCGCTGGCCCAGGATGAGAGGAGGCACGCGGAGATCTTCAGTTCCCTCATGCCCAGAGGTTTCGGCGAGGGAACCAAGGGCATCAAATCCGAGGAGGCCGCGCCGTATCTGGACGTGGTCGTGAGCCAGAGCCTGCTGAGATACCTCAAGGAGGCAGATGGCACCGGGTTCGGATCGCCGCGAGAGGTCTTGGAGTTCGCGTTAGGCTTTGAGCGCGATACAGTGCAGTTCTACGAATCCCTGATGCAGTACCTTACGGGCGCAGCGGAGCCAGCCGTTCAAAGGATCATATCTGAGGAGAAGGGACACATAGCTAGGATAGAGGAGCTAAGGCGATCGCTCTGACGGGATGGGCTCCTGACGGCAGATCTCGGACAGGACCAGCTTGGCGAGGTGGAGCCTGTTCATCCGTGTGGCCCTTTCCCGGGGCATGAGTCCTCCGACCTCCAGAATCAAGGGCCTACCGAACCCTGTAGACCTGAGCGCCTGCATGACGCGATCCCATCTGATGTTGCCCATGAACGGCATCAGGTGCTGGTCGCTGACTCCCTCGTTATCATGTAGATGGGTTGCAGCGAGGTGCTGGCCCAGCTGTTCCACGGCCTCCTCCAGCTGAAACAGCGGCCTCTGGAGATTGGCATGGCCGAAGTCGAGACAGACGCCCAGGGCCCCCGGATCGATCCCAACGATTTCGAGCAATTCGGACGCGAGGCAGGCGACTCTGGCCGGGATGGTCATACGCCTACCCTCCCCCGCCCTAGCCATGTCTCTGGGATCGAATTCGTTCTCTACCGCCACCTTTATTCCCCTATCACGGGCGCAACGGGCAATAGCCCGGAACGAGGACTTGACGAGGTCGGATGTTGCGTGGAAGTCCTCATGGAATTCACAGGCATGTTCAACCATGACGGGGACGCCCAGAGCCGAGCAGTGCTGGATCCATCGACACGAACGCTCCACGCTTCTCTTCCTCCTATCGGTTTCGGGGCTCCCCAAGTCGAATCCCGGCTCAAGGCTCGGCCCGTGGAGCTGAACGGGGACTAGCCCTAGGGAACGTGCCAGATCGACTGCTTCCCGGAAGGCTTCCACCCCCCGGCTCTCCATGGCGGACACGTATCCGTGGCTGTACTCGAAGTACTTGAACCCAGCCTCCATGATATCCCGCATCGCCGAGGCGAGGTCCAGGAGGCCGGCTCCTTGGAGAACGATTCCGTATTCCATGAGATTCGGAGTTCTGCGCGTACGCGTACGGATAACTGTTACACACAGTCAACCTTCCCCGTGGTCGAATGGAGGCCAACAAACGGCGACGGAATCAATGGACGGGGAAATCTTTCTAAGTGCCCCAGACTCGGGGCTTGCCATGAGCCTGGAGAGGGGTCTTGCGGCCGTGCATCTGGAGGAAACGGATATCGTTCCCCAGGTTGAGTGGTACTGGCCCATGTCACGGGAGGCCTACATTGAAATAGGGGGGATCGATCCATTGGTGGATGTCAGGGGGGCAGCCCTCGCCGTTGTGGAGGTCCTGGATCTCGACCTATCTTGGGGGGGACTCCAGAGCCATACCAGCGCCGCGGCGCTTCCGGGAAGCGACTCACGGATGGTCGACGATGATGGGGCAAGGCTGGAGCCCTGGGGCGTCTTTACGACCAGGTGGTGCAGCGAGGGGGCCCATATGCGGAAGGGCGCGGCTGCGACCGTGGAGGAACTCCTCTCCTACGACCCCCTCTGCTACGAAACCCGATCAGTCTCCCAAATGGCGCGAGACTTCCAGCAACAACACGACGCGAACCAGTCCGACTTGGGGGATCGTTTGTTGGTTGCCGAGGCGCACTACACCACCTTGTTTCACTGGTTCCTGGGCCTATTCGGATGGAGACCAACCATCTTCGCAGCCACCCGCCGGCCGCGTCTGTTTGATAAGCAGTGTGCCAGGTTCGCCGAACTCTCGCGTATGTACATGGAGGCTTGGTCCCGGGTGCGGGGGCTGGATGTCTTCATCAGCCATGATGACATATGCATGAGCAACGGACCCATCTTCAGCCCGAAGTGGTATCGTAGGAACATCTTCCGATTCTATCCGTGGATCTGGCAGCCTCTGAAGGATAGGGGCATTCCGGTGATCTTCTGCTCGGACGGCCAGGTAACACCGATCGTTGCGGACGTCTTCGGCGCTGGGGCAGATGGTCTGATCTTTGAGCCTTATGTCGATCTGAAATGGATCGCTGACAGGTGGGGCGGCAGCAAGGTGTTGATCGGCAATGCTGATACAAGGCTTCTCACCGGAGGGACCCCGGAGCAGGCGGCAGCCGAGGTCGAGAGATGCGTACGGATAGGCGGACGCTTCAGGGGCTACTTTCTGAATGCCGGAGGCCAGCTGCCTCATACTATCCCATGGGAGAATCTGAGAGCCTATCTGGAGGCCTGCGGTAGGCTGAGGAGGACCAAGGGCCACGCCTAGTTTCGCTGTCACAGCTTTATTCTCTCTGTTTTCGATGGTGGCTGTGCCTAGTATTGCTCGTCTTCGCGCGGCCAAGTGGATCGCCGGATTCGTCATCATCCTTCTCATGCCGGGCATGATCGCGGCCTTCGTAGCGCAGGTCTCATCATTCCTAGGCATTGCGGTCCGGGGCCCGGTTCCAGACATCGCGGCAACCATCGAGAACTTGGTCGCTTTCTCTCGCCAGCTAGGGTTCCTCCTGATAGTTGGTATGTCGCTCGGAGTCGTGCTGGCCTTCAAAGGCGACGCGATCCCGAGGGTGGGAGCACTCGCCTGGTACGTTCATCTGCTCGGACATGAGCTGGTTCACGCGCTCCTGGCTAAACTGTGCGGATACACCATCAAGGAGTTCAAGCTGTCGAGGCACGGCGGCTATGTCGCCTACCATAAGCCGAACGCCAGGGGCAATTTCCTGATATCGTTGGGACCCTATCTTCTACCCCTCATTCCACTGTTGCTGCTCTTCGCGGCGGCGTTGACTAGTGGGGTGGGTCGCCAGATCATCGTGTTCCTCTTGGGAATGTCGCTGGGTTCGCATCTTTCGGGAACCGCCCGTGAGGCCTTGGACCAGTACGATGTGAGACAGTCCGGGGTTTTCTTCTCCGTGGCTCTGATTTCCTCTGGCAACATCATCCTGTTAACCGTGGCCATGGCGGTGGTCTCCCCGTCCAGGGTGTCTTTGATCGCCTTCGCATTCGACGCTGTGAGGCTCGACGTCTGGTATCTCTCAGGCCTCCTGGGTTCTCTTGTCGGGCTGGTCAGATAGGAACGATCTCATAGCTCCTGGTCCCCAGGCCGGCTCTCTCGGCAGCATCGACCTGAGCTTGGGGATCCAAGCCGTGTAGTGCCGCGAACTTCTTGTCGCCGGGTCCGAGTCCCTGATCGGCCGCCACGGAGCCGGGCAACGCCGGGGCCTGGGTGATTAGATCAAGAGATGCTTGCTCCAGCGCCACGATGTCCTTGGACGCCAGAATGCCCATGTCGGGCACTATGGGGTTGTCGGATGAGGGTGCACAGTCGCACTCCGGGCTGATCTCCATGAGGAAGTTCAAGAACAGGACGCGGCCCTGCTCAAAAGTGGAGAGGACCCCTCTGGCGCTGTCGACAATCGCCTGCATGAAGTTCTCCCTGACAGGCGAGGATCGGATCAGGGCCCCACGGGTGCAGGCCCGCGCACATCTCATGCATCTCTCGCAGAGTTGCGAGTCGATGACAGGCTTGCCTTCGACCAGCCGCAGAGCGCCGTAGTTGCACGCAGACGCGCAGTCTCCACAGGCTGCGCACTTGCCCGAGTGCCAGATGGGTGGTTCGACATTGACCGCACGGTGGATCTTGCCCTTGGACATGCGGTCCACACAGCCCATGGCGAGATTCTTCAGGGCCCCCCCATAGCATGCATTCCCATGGCCCGTCACGTGGGTGAGGACGATCATTGAGGGGGAATGGTATATGCCTGACGCGACTTGGATTTCATCCACGATCTCGCCGTATGTTTGAACCTGCTTAGAATCCTCTCCCTTGAATCCATCCACGATCATGACCGGGCAACCGAGCGCGGACTGGTTGTAACCTCGCTCGTTAGCTATCTCCAGATACTGCAGTGCGTCCGGCCTGCAGGTTTCGGCAACAAAGGGCCTGCCCCCAAGGGATCTGACCCTATCGACCACCTTTCGCACGAACTCAGGCCTTATGGTCCTGAATCCGGCTCCTGAGCCAAGGTGCATCTTGATTGCCACAGGGTCGCCTGACTGGAATGTGCTCGATATAGCTGCAGCATCCAGGAGGCAAGGGATCTTTGCCAGCGCACTCCTAGGGCCCTCCCCTCCCCGGGTCCTTGTGTTAGCCATGTAGACCTTTGATGGCGTCGGATGCATGGTGAAGTCTCAGATACAGGGCTTAAAAGTTAGACTCCCATTCCCAGTGTCTCTGAGCTACAGCTCGACGAAGCCCGGCTTCTGGTGAGGAGACTCGGCCACGCTGAATGCCTTGTCATCTTCTGCCCCATCCCTGTGTGCCGCATCGCTCTCTTCGGCGGGGGTGGCTCAAGATTACATTTTTTTGGCCGCTCTGGGCCTTCGCCGGCGGACGTGAGATGGTGCAAGTGGGCGACAACGGATCCAGATTGGGACTCATCCACTACAACTTCCCGGGATACAGCATGGAGGATTTCCTTCGCTATGCGGAGAGGACCGGTTTTGGATACGTCGAGATTCAGCTGGGCGATGTATGGGACAAGGCGGAGAGCTTCGAGCAGGCTCGGAAGAGGACGCGCGACTTGGCACGGTCCATGGAGGCCCACGGACTGAAGGCCTCGGCGCTGGCTGCTCATAACGACTTCGTCCAACTGGATCCCGGCATGGTCAAGGCGGAGGCCGACAGGATGGAGCGGGTCTGTGACTTGGCCGGGATCCTTGGGACCAAGATCATCAGAACCGAGGGTGGAAGGCCCAAGGACTCGGTTCCGGCTGATCGCTGGGCCGAGGCGATCGCTACGTGTCTGAGCACCTGTCTGAGCTTCGTCGAGGATCGTGGCCTATTCTTCGCAGTGGACAACCACGGGCTGGTGACCAACAATGCAGACATACAGGTCGACGTTTTCAAGAGGGTGGCCTCCAAACATGTGGGCGCTAACCTGGACACGATGAACTACCGCTGGTTTGGGAAGGACCTCGAAACGGTCTACCGATACTACGACCTCATCTCTCCCTATGCTCTCCACACTCACATGAAGGACGGCTTTGGGTCCAGAGATAAGTACGTGTGTATGCCTCTTGGCGAGGGCGAGCTGGAGTTGACGAGGGCCATAAAGGCCCTCAAGGCGGCTGGATACCGCGGGGTGTGGTGCGTCGAATACGAGGGCAGAGAGGATCCGGCACTGGGCTACAGGAAGGGACTCGAGTACCTGAAAGCACACCTCTAGCCTTGCGCAAGGAGAGCCTCTATCTTGGCCCTCACCTCTGACGCCGCTTGGAGTTCTTGGCCGTAGTGAACGAAATCCCCCTGGGCCTTGTAGGATTCGGCCCTGTCCAGATGGTTGAAGTACTCGGCGATCAGTTCCTGCAGCGTCTCGCCCGACGGCGGAGGTGGGATCGGACCTGCACCAGCGACGGCCATGGACACGGCCTGCTCCAGCGTGTCGGCCATGACCACGGTGCTTCCGTATACGGCGAGGACCTTCTTCAGCTCCGGAATCTCTGACTGCTCGGCCGACAGATACAGAGGCTCTATGTAGATGATGGATCCCTGCACAGGGAGTACCAGGGTGTTGCCCCTTATGACGCGGGACCCCCCGCTATTCCAGAGCGATATGCTCTTGGATATCTCTTCGTCCTGGTCTATCACGGCTTCGATCTGCATCGGGCCCGGGATCAGGGAGCCCTTCGGGAATCTGAAGACGATCATCTTCCCGTAAGCATCAGGATCCTGCATGGCGCTCACCCATGCTATCATGTTCTGTTTGTTCCTGGGCGTGAAGGGCTGTATGAGGGCGAACTCGGTGTCTCCTTCGTCGGCGGCCAGCAGGATGTTGTAGGGTTCAACCCTGCTCACCGAGGTCTGATACTGCTCGGTTGCGGGCATCCAGACGTCCTCCTTGTTGTAGAACGTCTTGTAGTCAGTCATATGATAGGTAGAGTAGATGGCCATCTGGATCTGGAACAGATCCTCCGGATACCTCAGGTGTCGACGGAACTCCTGCGGCATCTGGTCGACATCCTCGAAGATCCCTTTGAAAATCCTCCCGAACGTTGCTGCCACCGGGTCTGAGGGATCGATGAGGTACAGCTTCATCTCGCCCGTGTAGGCGTCGGTGACGATCTTCACGCTATCCCGGACGTAGTTGACCCTCTTGCCCTGAAGGTGGGCATACTCGGAGTAGGGATATCTGTCGGTGTAGGTGATGCCGCTGCTCATCCAGTAGAGCCGGCCGTTTTCGACGAAGATGAAGGGGTCATCGTCAAGCATGAGGAACGGGGCAACCAGCTTGATCCTATCTTGAATGGTGCGCCTGATTACCAATCTGGAGTCTTGGGATATGTACCCCGAGAAGAGCAGCTTCGTGCTGCCTGTCTTGAGGGCCGCGACCATCTTCTTCAGGCCGCTGCCGAGCACGATGCCCGCTCCTCCTTCGTATCGGTAGAACTCGTTTGACTCCCCCTTCGGATAGTCGAATTCATCGAGATCCTTCGCATTGACGATGATGTAGTTGTCCGTGAGCTCCCCGAAGTATATCCTCGGTTGGATGACTGTGATTTCCGGCCAGTCGCTTTTCGGAGGGATGTCCTTCACGGCCAGCTTGGGCAGACCGGTCAAATCCACAGTATTTACGGGGGCGACGACGACGCCAAATCCGTGGGTGTAGAGGAGATGCTCGTTAGCCCAGGTCCTTGCCGCTGCCTCGAGCTTCGCCGGTGCTATCTCCCTGGCCCCGATCATGACCTCGGTCTTCTCGCCCGAGATGATGTAGCGATCTACATCCGGGTCGACGAAACGATAGTAGGACCTGATTTCTTGTTTCTGCTGGAATACGGCGCGAGTGGGCTTGTAGTCGAGTATCCGTGCGTTCTTGATGGTCGGAGAGGCCAGGGCGATGGCGGGGGTGAGGTTTGCGTGGGTTGGATCGTACTCTTCACTCACCACGTTCTGGAGGGAGTAACCCCTGAGGGTGTATTCAATGTGCCTGTTTATGTAGGCTTCTTGTATCCCGGGCTCGTTGGGGGTGACGGTCACGGAATCGATCGTGGGAAAGATGATGACCGAGAGAAGGACGAGCCCCCCGAACATCAACCCGGCTGCCTGTATCCACCTGACAGTTATGGCTCCCCTCCGCCAGTGCTGGGTTCGCAGCTTTCCGGTGAAGTAGAAGACCATCACGCCCGAGATGACAACAAGCACGCTGGCAGCGAGGTAGAAAGGAAGCTTGTAGGTCACGTCCATGAACTCGGCGCCAACCGGGATCGAACTCGCCGAGTTGGCGGCCCTCAGCAAGCCGTACCGGGCCAGGCAAAGGCGGATGCCAGCCAGAGCGATGAAGGTTCCTGCCCAGAACCTGAGATGAAGGGCACGTTCAAAGACCCCCACATCCGGATACCGTGCGTAGGTGACTAAGAGGATCGGCAGCGAGACGAGCACGCAAAGCAAGGAAATGACCATCAGGGCCCCCACGACGGTAGTTAGAAAGGGATAGGTGAACACATGGAAGGACAGGTCGAGTCCAAAAACCGGGTCCTGGATCCCAAAGGGTGTCCTGTTCAGATAGGCGAGCACGGTCAGCCAACTTCTGCTCACGATGAAGCCGAACGCCAATGATATCAGAACCGCGAGAGCCTTGAAGGGACGACCCTTGAGAGGCGGGATCTCCATCGCTGCCCGCGAAGCCACATAGCGACTGGGGGCGTCGCGCTCCAGTTTCTCGGACCGTGATACGGACGCGTGCAGCGCTGCAAGACATCCCAGTGCCGCGACCCCGAAGAGCGCCCAGCGAGCCCATATCCTTGTGTAGAAGACGCCGAGAAAGCCGATATCCTTGTACCACCAGTAGTCCAGAAGAACGCTCGGCATGACCGCCAGCAAGACGATCATCACGGCAAGAGCAAGGACTAAGAGCACCACGAGCGCCACAGGCGGGGATGAGAATGCGTCTGCGTGTCTTCCGCCCATCTGGTTCACCGATCTAGCCAAAGGCCGTTGTCTGTTCTGGTCTTCGACTCAAAAAAGCTTCCCATCACCCGCCACATCACCGACTCCGCGATCCCATCGAGGTTGCCGGGCGATCCGACGATTGCCTGCGGTCTTCACCCTTCCGCAGGTCGATCAGGGGGGACCCCGGTCGATCGTGCCTCCTGCTTGCCTGAGCCTTCGTTCCCTGACGCCGAGACGGCCTCCTTGACAGCGTCGTAGAGCCCCGGTGCGGATGTCTTCAGCCCCCGGATCAGTCTGACCAGCTCGTCGGTTCCTCCGGTTTGTCCAAGAGCGGAAAGCGCCCCGCCGATGCTCGCACCCCCCTGCGGTGTGAAGAGTTCCAAGAATCTGCCCGGGGGCTGTGTGCTGATGAACTTTATCTCGGCGCTCTGCATGGCCTTGGCGAACTCGCTCTGAACTGCCTGTAGATAGTCTATGGTTCTGTAATCCTTGCCCGCCTCTGCAAGAATGTTCATGCCCCGGGCAACCGCTTCCTTGGCCTTACCCTCCGCCAAGCCCTTGGCTTCGGTGGCAGCTGCCTCCCCGAGTCCGATGTACTTCTGCCTCTCACCCTGTCCTTCTCCCTCGAGGATGTACTGATGCTTGGTGCCCTCCGCTCGTATGATAGTTTGCTGTCGGTCCCCTTCGGCTGATTGGATTCTGGCGAGCTTCTCGATCTCGGCAGCTCTGACATCCTGTATCTGCTTGACCATCATCTGCTCCACGGCGGCGGCTTGCTGCTCTTTGGCGACTGCCGCGTCTTTCTCCTGGGTCCTCATGCCGACCTTCTCCTCGGCTTCAACCTTCCTCGTCTCGGCTATCTGCCAGTTCTCGGCTTCGACGAACTCCGCCTCCTTGGTCTTAATGGCGACCATCTTCCGGGACTCAGAGCTTATCTCGGCTTCCTTCTTTTTGGCGATGTCTTGGACGGGGGTCTTGCCCGGGGCATCCTTTATGTCGACGATCGCAACCGATTCCAGGCGGACGCCCCACCTGGCAAAGTCGTCGGTCAGATCCTCACGTATGCTTTCCTGCAGATCCTTCCTCCGTGCGATCGTGTCCTCTATCGCGAACTTCGCCGTGGCCACCCTCAAGGCATTGATGGCAAGTTGGTTGACGGTTTGCTTGAAGGAGGCCTGATCCAGGTGCCAGCGAGCCGCCGCCACAGGGACGTTCACGATCCTGCAATAGAGAGACAGGTCGCAGACAAACTGGGGATTGTCTCGGGCGAACGTGACCTGGTCTACGACCTCGATTTCCATCATGGTCAACGGCATCATCCTGACGAACATGCCAAACCTTGGTATGAAGCGCGGCACGTACCAGTACGTTGCCCCGCCGAACTGGAACGAGGCTCCCTCATGCGGGAGTTGCTCCCCGAGGCTCGGATCCCCGCTGTAGACCTTCGTCCCGGAACGCCTCACAACTACGTCCGCTCTGTTGGGCGGCACAACGCGCCTCAGGGCCATGAAGATCGCGGTCGCTACCAGAAGGAGGAACGCCAGCCCAACAAATCCGTATGCGATCATCTGCATGGACTCACCCCCTTTCCCCGGGTTCCCCATCCTGGACGTTCGCGGAGACCGAGATCTTGCCGTCGGATATCAGGTTCCAGTACGAGACCGATATCACCCTAGCTCTCCTCGTTCTTCCCTGTGTCGGGTAGATCGCTATTATGCTCTTGCCATTGGCGAGCTCATTCATCGCCTTCTCCATGTCGCTCAGAGAGGCGAAGACTATTTCCTTGTCGCTCAACAGGTCAACCAACACCTTTTCCATGCTGGCACCTCCCATGTCTGGCTTGCCAGAGCCGAGTCTCTGCCCCGCCCGAATGGTCCACTTCTGCCCCTCCTCGCGCCCGACCTTGGCCCCTCGGGCGGTCGAACGCAGTTCAGATTTCGCTCAATCCTATAAAGCTTCTGTTCAGGAAGCGTTCAACCGGTTCCGCATGCAGTTTGAGATGCGAGGTGGAGTGTGTCAAGGACCTTAGCGACGGTACGCGGCGAAATTCGATGGCGACCGGCCGGTTTCCGGTGGAGGGGAGATCAATAATTATTAGGACGGCCTGCGATCCGGGATGGTCCGGGTCGGATTCGGCCGCACACGCCGTTTGCTCAAGCCCAATGGTCCCCTTCGCTGTTTCGATTCCACCTGGCGAGGGATTATGATGAGAGGACGCACATCGCCGAGAAAGCCCGAATCAGGGCGATCGGCAAAGGCAGTGATGGAGCATAGACGAAGTCGACCTCGCACGATCATCGTCATGACCGGAGGCATCGGATCCGGGAAGACCGCCTTCTGTCTCCGTCTTCGGCAAACGGCGCGAGATTCGGGTGTGGCCGTTGGAGGGATCATCAGTCCAAGGAGGTTCGAGGGCGGGAGGCTGGTGGGCTACGACGGCATGGATTGTGCCACCGGAGACCTCTTTCCGCTGGCCGCCATCCCCGAGGTGGCACGGGGTTCGGAATGGTCGGCTTTTGCGGGGGTGAAGTACCGCTTCTCAGTCTCGGGCATCGCGAGAGCGAATGAGCTGCTCGAAGTCCTCGCGTCGTCTACGCGCCCTCCAACAGTCGTCTTCGTTGATGAAGTGGGAAAGCTCGAAATGGGGGGCCAAGGCCTCTACATGGGATTCATGGGCACCCTCCGAGCCCGAGTTCTTCCACGCCTGCTGATCATATCCTGCCGTCTTGAGGCCGCAAGCTGGGCACAGGCTCTGACTCTCCACCTGCCCGCCGTGCACCTTCGGTGGACGCCGGAGCGCAGTGAAGATCCTTGGGGCTTGTTACGATCCGTTCTGGATTAGCACTTCCTCCCGAGGGCCTTGAAGGCATCCTCCACGATCCGTATGTCGATCATGGAATCCCTGCCGGAGGACCTCGGCTCCTGGTCGGTCAGTATGCAGTCTATGAAGTGCTCGGCAGATCGCCTGAAGGACCAGTCCCAAGCGGCCACCAGACGCTGATGGACTTGAGTGTTCCCGGCTCTGTAGAGTTCGACCTCTGCAGGGACGTTTCTCAGGAGGGGGGGTGGAGTAAGGATTCGAACTCGGCCGTCACGGAAATAGATCTCGGTACTCTCGTCCCAGAAGGACGCCGAAAGCCAGCCGGTCTCGATGATGGCCGCGAAGTCCTCATACTCCATGAGCATCACTTTGCCACCGGGGTGGTACGAGGCAAAGTGGGACCGCTCCGGGTCGCCCAGGAGATATCGTACAAGGTTGATGTTGTGGCAGTAGACGTTGAGGTACTGCCGGTAATCTTGCACCATCTCCTCCGGCATCCACGCCGGGCAGGTGCGCTGAACGGGTGGCACCTTCTCTTCCGTGGTTATGGGTTTGCCGATGTTGCATATCCAGTTGCCACCGAACCCATGCGATCTGGCGAGAGTGACCGGTCCCATTGATCGGTCCGCCAAGGCTCTTGTCACTTCGCCCCTGGCTGCTTCGACTCCGGGGTCGTATCGCTTCATGTAGCTTACCATGAGCTTGGTGCCACATCTTTCTGCAGTGTGAACCATCTCTTGGGCGTCCTCGATGTTCGTCGTCATAGGCTTCTCCGTGTAGACGTGCTTTCCCGCCTTCATCGCCTCGATCGCGATCGGCGCGTGCATGTCGTCCTGAGTTATCTCAACGATGGCCTCGATCTCAGGATTCTCCAGAAGATCAGAGTGGCTGGGGTAGACCCTGGGTATGGAGTACTTCTCTGCCACCTTCTTGGCCAGGTTCTGCCTCAAGTCGGCGATGCCGAGAACGCGACATCTCGGGTCGGTGGCGAAGTTCGCTAGGTGGGCGAGTTGCCCCATGAATCCGCAACCCACGAACCCGACGTTCACTTGCCTCATTTGACGATCTCACCTTTCCAGATGACCGGACTGACCGGGGTCTGGCAGTCTGAGTTGATTAGTCTCACTTCGGGCTTGAATTAGATCCCTGTGGCGGGGTGTAGAACGCTCCTTCAAACTAGTCGACAGTGAGCTCGCCCCCGGTTGGATACGGCGGCGTTGGGGGAACCCCGGGTCTGCCTCTCTTCGCCTCGGTGGGCTCCGCGATCGGAAGATTCACTACCCTTGCGAGCACTAGATAGATGATGTGGACGGTGACGGAGGCCGAGCATCAGAGCTGCGGGCCCGGGCAAGGGCTTCATCTGCCAACCAGGATGTCAAGCCCCTTGCGCGACTTTGTGCGGGTTCGCAAACCCCGGGAGTGCCATGACTTGTGCGGTCTCCCGTCCCTTCGAGGCGTTCACCGGGGCGAAAGGGCTCCCAATCTGCTATTGCATCTATGAAGATGCCGTCTGGATAGCCAGAACGCGATCCTTCAGTTGGCGCCCTGTCGCAGATCCATTGCCTGTTCGGGCTGGGACGTCACTTTCTGGAAGGCGTGAACGATCTGGTCAAGGAGCTTGCTGCAATCCACCGCCAGTCCACCGGTATAGATGGTTAGCTCGCTTTCCCGGCAGACCCTCTCGGCAACTGGGCAGTCACCCTCCATGTAGGTGATGAGCCGGTCTGCAAAGGGGCAGCTCCAGGGGCAACCCTTTCCGTAATAGTAGTGGTCGCGGAACCTTGGCCGGAGGTGGATCGGCGTATTGACGTATCGACCCATGCCCAAGCCCTCGGCTTTCATGGCTTGAATGAAGTTTTCCCGTGGCAGGTTACCGAGTTCCTGGCCAACGTAGGACAGAGCCATCATGTGATAGGTATGCGTGCGGTGGGGTTCAACGTAGCCTACCCGAATGCCTGGAAGGCCCTCCAGCTTGCCGCTGAGGTAGGTGCAGTTCCTCTCCCTCACCGCATTGCGCTCATCCACCATGGTTAGCCTCTCCTTGGCCAGAGCCGCTGCCAGGGGATGCATCCTGAAGTTGTACGCTGAGCTATCGATGTACCGCCTGTAACCCTCGGTATCCACCTGGGCTTCCTGCCTCCGTGGGTGCATTGCAAGGATTAGGGCATGCTGGTAGAAGTCTTCATTGCTCGTCACCAAGCCTCCGCCTTCGATGGCCGGGACGTGCTTGGACGCTTGAAAGGAGAAGCATCCGATGTCACCTATTTTACCCACCTTCTCCCCGCGGTAGGTCGCTCCCATCGCCTGGGCGGCGTCCTCTATGAGAACAAGGTGATTGTCGCGAGCGATCTCGACGAGGGGTTTCATCTCGGCCGGCTGTCCGTAGATATGGACGACCACGATGGCCTTGGTCCTCTTGGTGATCTTCTCGTTGACGCTTTCAGGATCAAGGTTCAACATCTTGTCGATATCGGCAAAGACCGGTATGGCGTTGTTGTGCAGAACACAGGCTACCGAGGCTCCCCAAGAGTACGGCGTACAGATGACCTCGTCTCCCGGTCCAGCACCCGAGACGGCAACTGCAAGATCCAGTGCCTGGGTGCCGCCGTTGGTGCCAATGGCGTACCTGCATCCTTGGTACTCAGCCAGGGCGGCCTCGAAGGCGCCAATTGCCCCGCCGGGGCCCACCGCATCTGTGCTGGTTCCTCGGAGAGTCTCTAGAACGACATCTTCGTCCCTCTTGGTGATGATGGGCCATGACGGCCAGGGCTCGCTTATCGACTTGGGGCCCCCTTTTATCGCAAGCATTTCGGACAGACTGATCTCCTCGCCGGACAGGATGGACGGCGGTTTATGTAGGTTTCTGTCCCACTCCCACAGCGCCTCGATTCCTCTCCCCTCCCCTTCTCCGCCTCCCGCTTCTGGGGCCGATCAGCCATCAGCGGCTCTAGAGCCGGGCTGCATGATGGAACTGGCTTTGTCATCCTCGCGAGTGGGTTCCTTGAGAGGAAGAAGGAACGCCGAGGAAGCACCCACGAGGACCCCGCTGATGATGAAGGGGAAGTCGATGGAGACCGGGGACGTCCAACCCGCGATGAGGGGGCCGATTATCCATCCCAGAGCTCCCACCGCCACCACCTTTGAGACATCACGCCCTCTGAACTGGTCCCTGGCGTAGTGCTGGATCAGCGAAGCCTGGGCGGGAATCCAGAGGGACGCACCGAATAGGTCGTGAGTGAGCCAGATGGCGGCCGAGAGCATGAAGGTCGGGACGATCCCGCTCAAAGAGATTGCGGAGGCCTCGTAGATCAAGGAGAAGATCATGATCTTTCTCAACGAGCGCTTGACGATCCTGCCTGAAGCAAGAAGGGGTGCGGCGAGGGATAGCCTGTGCAGGCCGAGCAAGAGGGAGACCTGACCCACCGATGCCCCGAACTTCTTCGTGAAGAAGAGGGGCATTATGATCGTGTGGCTGGTGCTTAGCCCGACGGCGAAGAGGAAGCCCGATGCTGCAAGGAGAACGAGGGGCTTGGACAGATGGGGTGAGTAGATCTCGCGGAGGGAAGCCCGTACCTGCTCCGGAGGTCGGCCCTTTGTCTCCTTGAAACCGGCAAGGAACACCAGAAGGGATCCCAGCAGCAGGACGGCTACGAG
>CAYVLA010000045.1:0-25829 GCA_964452145.1 Hadarchaeota archaeon (SeqCode) | reverse complement strand
CCGGCAGTCCATCTGCAATTGGGTGATCGGCCGATCTCTTGTAGGTCCGGGTCCTGATCCACGCTACCCCGATGCGGGTCATGACCCCCAGACTGGAAGCATTGCCGAAGATCGGGAAGACTTCCTGGGCTAGGTCTGGTGAGAAGGGGACCATGCAGACGTGGTTGAAACCAACCATGCCAACTCCATCGCGGAAATACGGGGCCAGGGCAGGAGAGGAGTTGAATTCGGGGGATCCGGCGAGAGATACGACGGCCGCAACCGTGTAAGGCGCGTTCAGGTATTGGTAGAGTTCAGAGAAGCTGGTGCAGGCAACCGCCTCAACCTTGTCCCCTGCTTGTTCCTCGATTGCGACGGCAAGGTCGCGGGCGAAGTTAAGCATGGTCTTCAGATAGCCTTGGGTTGTGTCGTCGTAGCAGAAGACCGCAACTAGGGCTCGTTCCTCGGTTTGGATTGCTCCTGTCTGGCTCAGCAGGAGGATCGTGACCAAGGCTAGCATGGGAGGCGGTGTGGGTCTCATCTTCTAGCCTCCGATCTCCGCTATTGTCAACCATTCTTCCTCAGCGAAACCGTTTGCCATGACGCTGATTCCGATCAGCATGAGATTGGAAGCAGGGATTCCTTCTGCCGGCGCTCGTTTGATATGGATGGTCACCTCGATGCGTGATTCGGCGGGCAAGTCGTTCAGCGCGATCTTGCCGTACGGGGCGTCGCCGCTGATGGAATCGTACTGTGGCCACATGTCGGTGATCTCATCCGGGTAATAGGTCATCAGGTTATCTCCGATTCGGATCTCCAGCTTCTCCAGCGTCCTTCCCTTCTGCCAGAAGAAATCGGCCTCGCCCTCGAAGAACAGTTCAGGTTGCCCGGTGGTCGAGTTGAAGCCGATTGCCTCGGCAACCAGTGTGGTCTTGTTCCGGCCCATGAAGTGGGCCAGGTCGTTGAGAACTGAGAAGTCGTAGAGGTCAATCAAGTAGGTCCTGCCCGCGTAGATTGCTGGGAGCCCATCGATCTTCCGATACTCCAGGCCGAGCATCTCACAGAGATCCATCTTGTTCTTGACCTGCAGTATTGACCGGGCGACATCCTCCCTTCCGCTGAGCGAAGTCGAGTTGATCCACGTAGGCGGCCGCGAGGGCAGGCAATAGAACAGGATATCTAGGTATCTGGTCGGCTTCCTCGTCACAACGAGTCCATGCAGTACCGATGTGTGCAAGGATTCGGAGAAAACCTTGTCTGGGAACTCAAGCTCGACAAGCTGGGTAAACGTTTCAACAGATCGGCTGACCGCGATGAGAAGTGTCAGGGTCGAGGAGAAGATGAGAGATGCAGCGACGATAGCAAGCCTTTCCCTGCTGACCATGGATCCGCCTCCGCTCTGTCCCACGTTCCTCGCTGCTCAAAACGCTTTCGGCACATATGTTGGCGTTGACACCCTTGACGGTACGCATCAGACTTGGAGGCCTGAGGGGGATTCGGCAGGGAGACGAAGAGATAGAAGGGCTGATTGTGCATTGACATGTTGTCGGCTAGAGTGCCGGTGGGGTCGTTGCTGATGATCAGATCCTACCAAGGAAACCCGAGAGTCAGGTCGATCTCATCGTTGCCCCCAACGTCGACCGATATCGGGGTGCGAGAGCCAGATCCCCATCAGCGGCCTGAGCGTCCGGTGTGGGACAACTGCCAGATGGGGGCAGGGACCGGATGAAAGGTATGCAGAACATCGCTTGCCCATGTCAGCTTCTGAGCCTGGCTCCCAGATCGGCTCCTCTCGCAAGCTCCCTGTATCGGCCGAGAAGACCTCTGGCAGGTTTCTCCACCCTGCCCCATGTTCGGGCTCGGTTGTCAAGCTCCGCCCGGGGAACCTCTAGGTTGAGGCTCCTCCCGGGAACACTGTAAGAGATGTAGTCACCATCCTGAACCAGCGCGATGGGGCCACCATCGTAGGCCTCGGGACACACATGCCCGATGAACGGGCCTCTTGTTGAGCCGGAGAACCGCCCATCGGTGACCAGAAATACTCGTTCTGATAGGCCCCTGCCGACTAGCAAGGAGGTTATCATATGCATCTCGCGCATGCCGGGTCCACCCCTAGGTCCCTCGTACCGTATGACGATGCAGCTCGGGTCGGGGAAGTCCCTGCCCCTGATCCACTGGATGGCGTCCTCTAATGCATCAAAAGCCTTGGCTTGTGCGTGACCTGACATCATCCCGTTGGTCAGCGCCGAGGTCTTGATGACGCTGCCCTTGGGTGCGAGGCTTCCCTTCAGCACGGCAATGCCTCCTTCTTTTCTGTACGCGTTTGACATCGTCCTGATGACATGTTCATCTCGGACACGGACATCTTTCACAAGATCCTTGACCGTGCTCAGGCTCACGGTTATGCAATGCTGGTGTAGGAGGGGCAGAAGTCTCTTCATCAGGGCTGGCACCCCACCCGCGCGGTGGAGATCCTGCATGGTATCCTTGCCGGAAGGACGAATTGAGGAGATCTGAGGGGTTTTTGCAGAGATCATGTCGAAGTCGTCAAGGGTGATCTGGATCCCCGCCTCCCCGGCTGCGGCGATAATGTGGAGTACCGAATTCAACGAACCGCCAACGGATACGACGACTCGTATCGTGTTTTCGAATGCCTCTCTTGTCATGATGGTTCGCGGTGTTATGTTCTTTTCGATGAGTCTGAGTATCTGGCTCCCGGCCATATCGCCTATTCTGAGCTTTTCGTCGGTACATGCATGGGCTAAAGCGGTGCCCGGCAGCGACATTCCCAAGGCCTCCGTCGCCACGGCCATGGTGTTAGCCGTTCCCATCATGGCGCATGACCCAGGGCCGGGACACGCCGTCTGCTCTATCTCCACCAGCTGTTCCTCAGTCAACTTCCCTGCTTGGACCTTCCCGACGAACTCCCGCATGTCGGCCAGGGTTATGCTACTTCCCTCGTATTGGCCGGGAGCCATTGGGCCTCCGGTGACGAGGATCGATGGGATGTCGAGTCTTGCAGCGGCCATCAGATGGGCTGGTACTATCTTGTCGCAGCTTGAGATCAGTACCAAGCCATCGAATCGGTGGGACTCGGCCATTGACTCCACCGAGTCGCAAATTATCTCCCTGCTGGGGAGCACATACTTCATGCCCAGGTGCCCTTGGCAGAGCCCGTCGCAGATGCCTATGGAGTCGAATTCGAAGGGGGAGCCACCCGACGATGCGATTCCCCGCTTCACGTGGTCGGATAGTTCTCTCAGCCAAATGTGTCCGGGAACGATCTCGTTCCAGGAGTTGGCGACTCCTATCCAAGGCTTGGATATCGCCTCCTTGTCAAGGCCCAGTGAATGAAGCAGGGCCCTGTGAGCCGATCTCTCCAGGCCAAGCTTGACCTCGTCGCTTCTCATCCCTGAAGGTAGCCAGTCCCACGCTGAAAAATGGAAGCGGGCCTGTAACACTTATAGATACACTAGGACCCGCGGAGGTGGGATCTGCTTGAGAGGATCAACGTGCGACTTCATAGCGGACTACCTCGCCCAGACCGGGATGCCCTACATCGCCGGTGTCCCGGGCCACGGGATACTGCCTTTCGTGGAGGCCTTCCGCAGGATCTCGGATCGAGTCCAGACCATCATGGTGAGGCACGAGCAATCAGCCGCCCACCTTGCCGATGGATACTTCAGGGTTTCGGGTCGACCTCTAGGCATCTTCACCTCGGTCGGCCCTGGGGCGATGAACGCCTTGGTGGGCATCGCCACTGCTCAAGCGGATTCCTCCGCTCTTCTTGCCTTCACCGGTCAGGTCCAGACATACATGTGGGAGCGGGGAGGCCTTCAAGCGGTATACGAGAATGCGTGGGCCGATACGCCCTCCATGTTCAGGCCCGTTGTCAAGCGGTCTTGGCAGCTCTCCCACGGTAGACAGGTCCTAGATGTGATTCATCGAGCATACACGACGGCTGTCACGGGGCGACCCGGCCCCGTTCACGTCGATCTTCCCATGGACGTACAGGCCGAGGTCTTCGAGGCCCACATGCATGACCCCTCGAGATATATGCTTCATGACAGATTTGGCGCCGATGCTGGGGCCGTCAGTGAGGCGGTCGGGCTTCTCGCGGGTGCCCAACGGCCGGTTATCATCGCCGGAGGCGGGGTGATAGCATCGGGTGGCTCTGAGGAATTGGTGCGCTTGGCTGAGCTACTCGGAGCACCAGTCGTCACGACTGTGAATGGAAAGGGTGCCATCCCCGAGGATCATCCTCTCGCGGCTTACTACGCCGGGTCCAAAGCTACGACTGTGGGCAATGCCCTCACCAAGGAGGCCGATGTCATCCTCGCCTTGGGCTCAAGATTCGCTGAGTGGTCGTCAAGCTCCTACAAAGACGGCGTGACGTTTTCAATCCCTCCCACAAAGCTCATTCAGGTGGACATCGATGCCAAGGAGGTGGGCAAGAACTACCCGTTGGAGATGGGAGTGCTGGCCGACATCAAGATTTTCCTTGGCCAGATCCTCGAAGCCCTGCCGCGGATGGGAAGGGGAAGCTATCAGGACAGTCCCTACTTCCAGAGAATCGCCGCTCTAAAAGCTGAGTGGGAATCAAGGCTCAAGGAAGGACGGGAGTCGGAGGACAAGCCCATGACGACCTCCCGGTTTCTGTCCGAGCTCAGAAAGTTTCTGAAGAGGGATGGGATCGTGGTCGGGGCGGCAGGCCACGCACAAGCACAGCTCTTCCAAGAGTTCCCAGTCTACCTGCCGAGAACCCATATCAGCTCGGGGGGATTCTCCACCATGGGCTTCTGCGTTCCCGCTGCAATCGGAGCGAAGCTGGCAAGACCGGAGACCCAGGTGGTGGGCGTTTGCGGTGACGGTGACTTCCAGATGACCGGACAGGAGGTGGCCACGGCCGTCCAGTACGGCATCCCGGTGGTCTACACCGTGTTGAACAACTATGGATGGATGAGCATCAGAGATCTCCAGATCCATCTCTTTGGCGAATCTAGGACCTATGCCACCGAGTTCAAGCGGATTTCCGGAGAGAGGTATAGCCCAGACTTTGTAAAATGGGCGGAGGCAATGGGCGCGTACGGGGAGAGGGTGGACCGTCCCTCGGAGGTTGGCCCAGCTCTGAAGAGAGCCTTCGACTCCGGCCTTCCGGCCGTCTTGGAGGTCATGACCGAGACAAGGTATCCCAGGTCTGAGGGAATCTCGACCGGGTATTCCGACTTCCCCGTGCCCCTGTAGCCTCAGGGTTCCGCGATGATCTTCATCACCGTTGGCGATCTGTCCCATTCACGCAACGCTTCGGCAAGCTGCTGGAAACTCACCACGCGGGAGATGAGAGGCTTCAGGTCCAGGCGCCCATCGAGGACCGGCTGGATCAAGCAGGAGAAGTCCTCCTTGAAGAAGCACCAACTCCCGGTCAGCTTCGCCATGCGCTCGACGAAGAATCGAACCGGATCCACTTTGAAAGGCTGTCCGCCCCCGATGACACACACCCACCCGTCCTTCGCCACCAGGGCCAGGGATGTGGAGAGTAGGTCCGGAGCTCCGGTGCATTCAAGAATGACTTCCGGCGCGAAGGATGCCAGGCGAGGATCTTTGGCTGAGTCAAAGGTTAGCTCTGCATGGGGTTCGACGATCTCGAGCCTCTCCGGACTTTGGTCCACAACACCGACTCTGGCTCCCATAAGTCTGCCCTGCATTGTGGCAGATAGTCCAATGGGCCCAGCCCCGAATACCAGAACTCTCTTGCCTGCCGAGACATGTGTCCTGCGAAGGGCAGCAGCGGGAACGCATACAACGTCAGGCAGCAGGGTCGCGACCTCCCATTCGAGATCCTGGGGTATGGGCATAGCAATCTGCCACGGAACGGCCATGAACTGAGCGAAGCCCCCGTTGATGACCTTGGGATGATCGCAGAGGACGAACCTGCCAGTCTGGCAATTCTGGCAGCTCATGCATCCATATACTGGAAGGAGGGCGACATGCAGGCCCTTCTTCACTTGCCGCGGAACGTTAGAGCCGGTTTCGGCGACGATGCCGGAGACCTCGTGCCCCCACATCCTGGGCCTCCCGGTGTGGGTTCGGTACTTGGCCCGGTCGGAGCCGCAGGGTGATACCCCGCCCACCTTCAGGAGGATTTGGTCCTGGGATGGCTGAGGATCCGGTTGTTCCACTATCCTTACATCGCGTGGCCCGAAAATCATCGCGGCGAACATGGCGGGAATGACCCTTCATGGCTTATTACTTATCCTTTGGCAGCTCTCCTTACCTTACGCTTGAATGTCAGCTGGTTGGTGGAGCCACGTGCCCAAGATCTCCAACATGTCATCAGCGGCACGCATCGATGGATGCGAGATCCTTGCATTGTCAGTGACCCTCGCACTTCTAGCCTTTGGGGCTCTCCTTGCGCTGCAAGAGACACGAAGGGAGAAACCTGTGGGGTTGGGCTACGAGTAGGGCGGGCAACTGGTCTACGGCGCAATGATGGATCTCGATCAGGAATACGAGTGGCTGCGGGCCATCATCGATGTCCTAGTGTGCTGTTACCAACAGATGCCGGTTTATTTTGACCTTGGGAGAACGCCCTTCTCTTCGGGGTGCACCCTATCCCTCCTAAAGGCGTCCGCAGGGTTAAACCCATGCATTTCTGTAACAGCACACTAGGCCTGAAGACGGCGCGGGTCTCGGCTTACTAGGATCTGTCCGAGCCCGATAAGGGGAAACCGTACGACTGGTCCGTTGCCGATCACAACGTTCTGTCTGCTGTGAACTGGGGGCTTGAACCGGTCCTGCTGATCATCGGTAGCCCACAATGGGCGAGCGGCCTATCGTAAGAGGATCTGGATCTCCCTTCCGGAAATGGTCTGGGCAATTACAAGGGGGTCCTGCAACCTGAGGAGAGACACCTGAAGGAGCATCAGCAATGGGTCAAGGGGCTCGCTCGTAGATTCAAGGGGAAGGCAGAAGTGATGTCTTGATTACCGGACACCCGACCTCATCTAGCCCTGAGCGGGGACTGGATCAGGTGGTGGCTCGACTAGCGCAGCGTGGGACACCCTCCAACCTCCGCGGTGTGATCTCTCCGGTCAGCAATATGTTGCTCAGAACCGCAACAGATTGTCGTCTTGCGCAGGTGGGCCGCAGGCCGATCGACCCGCTCATTCCAGAACCCCGGACTCGTAAATGCAGACGGACGGATGCATGTTTCGCGCCGGTTTTCGAAGGCGCGGATCGCGTGGGTGCCGTCTCTGGCGAGCCAGTGGGCGAAGATATCCAGGGAGCCCTTCCAAACGGGCCGAGGAGCCAACTCTGGATCAGGAAGGCTTGAGATACTCTAGCCAGGTGCCAGACTGGGAGCAGCCAATTCGCGCCACGGCTGGGAGACGTGAAGAGGGAATAGTTGCGCCATGCTGCAACATATGCGATATATTTAAATAGGTTAGGGGCGTTGTGCCGTCACTATAGAATTGTCTGAGTCCTTGCGACTCTAGAAACCAAAGCGGAATCGGAAGCGAGGTTGGTGTGATGAGGAAAGAAGCGTTGGTCTTGGGCACGTTGGTAGCGTGGCTTGCTATGTCTCAAGCGGCGCCGACATTCACTCTGAAGTGGAATGTCTCGGCGCCCTCAATCTGGGACGGATCTCCGGCGGTCGGGGATCTGGATCTGGACGGATTCAATGACGTTGTCGTTGGTATCCAGGACGCGGAGGGCAAGAAGTGGATGTGTGCGTTTTCCGGGCCCTCGGGCCGCCAGCTGTGGAAGTACGGCCCTATCCGGAACTACGGTACAGTGATCATCGATGATATCAACGATGACGGAATGCTCGAAGTCGTCTTCGTGACATGGGACGCTGCTGCCGGGGAGATTATCGCCCTCAACGGACCCACAGGGGGGCTCCTATGGAAGCACTCAGGATATTGTATGAAGTCAGAGTGGAGCAATACACCTGCTGTTGCAGATATCGATGGAGATGGGAGGAAAGAGGTCATTTTTGCCCCTCGGTATGAGAGCAATGTGACGGCCTTCGATGGGAGGACGGGCGATATTGTATGGGTATCGCAGGCGTTCTCCGCGCACTTCAATATAACTCCGAAGAACTACAAGGCGCCCGTCTCTGTCACGGATATGGATGGCGACGGGATACTCGAGGTGATCTACTATCATACAGGCCCTGGCTGGGTGCTTGACGGAAGGAACGGTGAACTCAAGTGGGAGATGCTCAATGGTGGGATAGCGGATGGAACGTTTATCGTCACAGATGTCAATAATGATGGGCTCAAAGATCTCATAGTGATGGGTGCTTACGGGGTTACCTGCTTCTATCCGGACACGACTACCCTCTCGGCCAATGTAACGTTCCTATGGCAGTTTGAAGGCAGAAGGACGGGCTACAGCAACCTGGCGGCAGCGGACTTCGACGGTGACGGCATCCTGGAGATCGTCCATACGGAGCAAAGCGCTACAGGCGCGGATCCTGTGCTGACCTGGCTCCTATGTACCAATATTGAGGACGGCTCGCTGCTCTGGAACTTCACCTCCCTGGGAAAGTTTGCCAAGCTAAGCCCAGCGATAGGGGATCTGGACGGAGATGGTCTGCCGGATCTGCTGATAGGCTGCGAGGCCCCTGCGGGTGGCTTTGCCTATGTGCTCAAGGGCTCCACAGGAGAGGTGCTGTGGAACTTGACGTTGCCCACAGTAGTCCGAGGCATTGGGTGCATCGCCGATATGGATGGGGACGGCAGGATCGATCTGGTCTTCCACGATGCGAAGAATATTCTCTGCTACGGAACATTTACGCCGTGTCCGGAGAACTACATAGCCTGGGGGATGCAGAGCCGCGATCCACTCAACAGTGGGATATTTTCGGTAGCACAGATGCCGATCATGCAGATGCTCGGAATGCTACTCCTCGCCATTGCCGAGAGAAGCTACCGCTCTGCGGCAAAGGGCAGAGACCGATAGGCCATACAGATCGAGGAGGGTCTTCTCACCCCTCCTCGACTTCTTCAGAGTTACGACACTAGGGAAGCGAAGGAATGGGCAGTGAGGACTGACGGCATGAAGCCGAATGCGTGTCAGATCATGGTTGTCACGGCGTCGGTTGCACTTCTCTTGGCTTCCATCGTTGCCGCACCGGGGAAAGACCACCCGCAGGGTCAGATCAGGGTCGCATGCTATAGCAGAAGCTATGCTTCTGCGGGCGGAGGAGGACACGTCTCCGGTGCGCTTGTTAACGATCCCATGATAATCATGCAACCCATACCGGTGATAGGGGAAGCCGTCCTCGGTGGCCTCGTGACAGCAGAGGCGGTTCGACGGGCTGGGAGGATATACTTCGCCAGGACGTATGAGCAGATGCTCAGAAACGACGTAACCATATTCCAGGAAGCTCCACTACAGACCGCGGCTTACACCAACTTTGAGCCGAATTTCCTTCAATGGTGCAAGAGGTATGTGACCGAGGGAGGGAAGGGCCTAGATATGTACGGCGGGGATGCATCGTTCGGTGCAGGGGTACAGTGGTATTATCCCTCATGGGAGGGCACTCCCGTGGCCGAGGTGTTGCCCGTGGAGATATTCCCAGGAGGAAACCGGGCGATGAGGGCTGCGGGAGGCAGGCCGGCCGAGGCTGGAACGCCTAAGTTTGTGGAGTTCTTGGAGGATGTTATTGGGTTGTCGAGGCTTCCTTGGGATACTGCTCCCAGGCCACATTTTGATGAGCCTCTGAATGCGGTGCTTTTCAGGCCTGGATCTAGGAGGATCGCTGAGGCGGTATACGGGGATGAGAGGTATCCTCTGATAGCATACTGGGATATAGGGAACGGGTCGAGTCTGGCCTATACGGCGGTCTTCGCGTCGGGGGGCACTGCTAGGATTCTGAAGTGGAAGTGGTATCCTGATTTCATCACGTATCTAATGTACTATTCCGCGGGTGTGCCGATGCCCGAGAATATCTATCTTCCGCATGTGATCAGGGAGAGGCTACAGATCTATACATCGGAGAAGGAGTTTGTCTATAATTACTTGGACTTCATCTCGAAGCTGGGTGGCAATACCCTCAAATTGGAGAAGTCAATTGGGGAGGTTGAGGGGGTGCGGGGGGAATCTACGAGTTTGTATCTGGAGGGGCGATACGAGGAGAGCAGAGATGTTCTTGAATTGGCGGTGTCAGGTATGGGTAAGATTCTCGAGGATGCGAAGAAGCTTCAGAAGTCGGTGATGATCTGGATCTATCTCATCGAGTGGTTCACAGTGGTCGGAACGTTCCTAGCGAGCGGCATCATTCTGAACCTGTTGATGGTCAGGAGAAGGCTGTACAAAGAGGTGGCCACAACAAGGACGGCACAGGACAGAAGATGAGGGTTTGGTTTGAAGGCCAGCAAGGATAGAAGCAGCTATCTGGGGATCACCATCATAGCTTTGATAGCCGGGTCGTTGGTAGTCCTCAACACAGTCAAGGTGGGACGGCAATCTTTTCAGCTGCTCGAGAACAGGTTTCCTGGGACCTTTGATCAGATAGTATCGGGCGAGAACAAGGCATTCACGGTGGGGGGCATCGTGACAAAACCCGTGCAAAGACTTGAGTTCAGGTTCTCGTACCTTGTGTCAAGTGCGCCTCCTCCTGTGGGTCTGGTGCCGGAGGACGCAAACCAGACCCAGATGTACATGGGCGAGATCGAGCCGCTATTGGATCTGTCTCTGCTGTGGGACGAACCGCCGGAAGTTGTGGATACGGAGACGCAGATCGCCGGTGAGAGCCTGCGAGTTGTTATCTACGATTTCACCAGGCTCCTTAACGCCACGGGCCAACTCCGAAAACACAGCGAGACCCTGACCACCTTTGCCTTCGTCTTGAACTCCAGCGGGGCGCTGAAGGGATACTACAAGGGCGTTTCGGGATTCATGTTCCAGAACCGAACCGGAGCAAGGATGATTCATCTCTCGCTGATGGCTGACGAGTCAAAACAGGAGTACTACGAGGCTGGCCTCGCCTCCGCGTACAAGGCACCCTCGCTGGCGGAAGGGCCAAAGCTGGGCATGGTGGTCTTCCACAAACCAGCCAAGGGCACTGCGGTCAGGGTGACATTCACCGTCGAGACTGGCTACTCGCCTGAGAGGCACTCTCTCCAGGTGGTTCGGGTATACGTGGACACGGTGCGCCAGGTGTGTCAGGTCAACTGGGTTGCGGGGGCTGCTGGATGACGAAGCTGAGATTGCGTGTGTTTCAGGATATGCAGAAGCAGGGTAGCCTTTGGTTACTGCTGGCCTTGGCAGTTCCCCTTGGTTGTCTCTCGGTCGTAACCGCCGAGGTCGAGCCAGTGGTCTTGATCTATGGCGTGGATCTACCGCAGTGGAGGACCCAGATCGCCACCCTACTGGAGCAGGACCCGAGGGTTGATGAGAAGGTGATAACGATAAACTCGACCGACTGTCTTGCGGTGGCACTGCTATACCCTAACGTCAAGACGGCGATCCTGATGGGCCAGAACGCTGCTGTGATCCTTGGGGCAGAGAGGCAGATCCTGTCATACTTCGAGGAGGGCGGGGGTTTGGTGGGTTTCCACGATCTCGGGAACGCTCTGGTTTCAGGAGCCCTTGCAACGAGGGTCTTCCCCTTGTACGCAAACGTGAGTACGTTGGGGAGGATGACAGAGGGCTACCTCGTCCAAACACTGGTCCGTGACCAGATCAACGAGATAAACGAATACCTGCCTCAGGAGCTTGTGGTAAAGGACGCTGAGATCAACTTGGCCCTCGACAAGAAGACCAGGAGATGGGCCAACGCGACCCCGGCTAGTGGAGAGTATTGGGCGCTGTACAGGGACACGGTCTACGGTGCCCCGACCGTCGTTGCGTATCGAAACGAAGGCTGCTCGGTCACGTTTGCGGGCGGCGATATCGATGACTCGCCCGCCAACAAGCTCAAGTACTTCGGCAACCTCTTTTTCGACGACACCTTCGCGGCTCTTCTCCTCAACGCGGTGGCATGGGTCAAGGAACACGAAATGCGGACCGACCTGCTCGTCCAGGAGACCCTTGATTCGTTGAAAGCAGCAAGGGATGGGGACACGATTGTAAGGGACGAGGCAGAAAAGGCCCAGCACTCGAGAAGGATGCTCAACCTGCTTGCCAGAGTTTTGATGAACCTCGGAGGAGTGGTGGCGATATTGGTGACATACCTCAAGTTCATCAAGAGCTAGGAATTCCTGGAGATGAGATGCGTTGAGCCAACATATGTTGACGTCTTCAGGCGTACATTCTGAGTTAGTGGTGCAGGACACGGAAAGCGCAGACCTTCGCTGCGGATTCCTTTTGTGAGGGCGAGGTAATGTGGGTTGGGAACTTGAGTATGCGGGATGAGGAAGGCATGCCACCGTCGCGACGCCCCATGGCCTGCTGTGTCGTTATCGTGCTTCTTGCTTGTGCTAACAGCCTCTCGATTGTCGCGGGCAAGGTTCCGCCTGAGGGAAGAATCAGGGTGGCATGCTACAGCAGGAACTACGCTGCAGGTGGAGGAGGACATGTGTCCGGTGCGCTTGTTAACGATCCCATGATAATCATGCAGGCAATACCGATCGTGGGCAGACAGCAGCTGACCGGTGGCTTGGTCGAGGCCGTTCGACGAGCTGCAAGGGTCTATTTCCCGAGGACCTATGAGCAGCTGCTGGCAAACGACGTTACGGTTTTCCAGGAAGCTCCCCTGGGCCTTGACGGGCTGCACAACTTCGAGCCCATCTTCCTTTCCTGGTTGAAGAGGTACGTCATCGAGGGCGGGAAGGCTTTCGATATGTACGGCGGGGATGCATCGTTCGGCGCCGGCTTGGGAGCATACTACATGTCGTGGGAGGACACCCCCGTTGCGGACATCCTCTCGGTGGAGATCATACCGGGTGGGGTTCGAGGACTCAAATCCCGCGGGGGCACTTGGGCCGATGCCGGGACACCTAAGTTTGTGGAGTTCTTGGAGGATGTTATTGGGTTGTCGAGGCTTCCTTGGGATACTGCTCCCAGGCCACATTTTGATGAGCCTCTGAATGCGGTGCTTTTCAGGCCTGGATCTAGGAGGATCGCTGAGGCGGTATACGGGGATGAGAGGTATCCTCTGATAGCATACTGGGATATAGGGAACGGGTCGAGTCTGGCCTATACGGCGGTCTTCGCGTCGGGGGGCACTGCTAGGATTCTGAAGTGGAAGTGGTATCCTGATTTCATCACGTATCTAATGTACTATTCCGCGGGTGTGCCGATGCCCGAGAATATCTATCTTCCGCATGTGATCAGGGAGAGGCTACAGATCTATACATCGGAGAAGGAGTTTGTCTATAATTACTTGGACTTCATCTCGAAGCTGGGTGGCAATACCCTCAAATTGGAGAAGTCAATTGGGGAGGTTGAGGGGGTGCGGGGGGAATCTACGAGTTTGTATCTGGAGGGGCGATACGAGGAGAGCAGAGATGTTCTTGAATTGGCGGTGTCAGGTATGGGTAAGATTCTCGAGGATGCGAAGAAGCTTCAGAAGTCGGTGATGATCTGGATCTATCTCATCGAGTGGTTCACAGTGGTCGGAACGTTCCTAGCGAGCGGCATCATTCTGAACCTGTTGATGGTCAGGAGAAGGCTGTACAAAGAGGTGGCAACCACCAAGTATGCATCGAGATAGATGGAGAATGGTTCTTGCGGCCTACCAAGAGGCGACAAGAAGCTGTCCAGGAACCTCCACGGTAACAGTGGTAACCAGGTTCCTCCTAGAAGCAACTGGCGGGAACTGAAAGGTCGTGACAGCAATAGTTAGTGGAGTGTGGAGTGGAAAGTCTGGGAGTATCTCGTGCGGCGACTGTGGGCTTCGGGATTCGTATCGGGTTTGTCCATTGAGCACTTTTTGGGCTAGTGTTTGTGTGTGTGTGGGTGCGCCTCGGATGTCCGTTAGGGCCGTGATCGTGTTGGACACGTTCATCTTCGTCTCGGCATGTCTTATCCTTGAGGCGGACAGGAGGTGGAGAAAGGTCTTCCCGTTGGAGAGAGGCTCTAGACCAGGGGCAACTCCTTCGAAAAGGAAACGGCATCTTGCGAGGAAGCTGAAATGAGAGCGAGAAGTTGTGAAGATGGCGGAAGTGGCTTTCGAGGCGGTGAGAGGGGTGGAAACGGACAAGACGGATCAGAGGCGCGCCAGGGAGAGGATGGTTACGTTGAGAGAAGAAATGAGATCTTTCACTACGTTGCCGCTGCCGCTGACACGCCCATTCCCACCCGGTTCGGAGACTTCAGGGGGGCGGCAGGTTACTTCTTAGCCCTTCTCCATCTGAACCAATTCGAGAAGGCAGGGGCTCTGATTCGGAAATCCGTGCAGGATGTGTACCGGGATCTCCACAAACAGAATGGAATGTCTCTGGGAGGCGATGTGAGCGATTTCAGAGTTGCGGGCTTGCTGCGCGCCTATCTCAGGTACAGGGAGGATGCATGCAGCGTTGACTGGGAAGAAGTCCGAAAAGTGTGCCTCGACTTCGAATACCCCCGGGGAGGAATGTCGGAGAACCATAACATACTCTTCGCAACCTCCGAATTTCTCTCTGCGCAAACCTGGATGGACGGAGTCTTCAAAGATGGCCGGACACCTTCGGAACATTTGGATGGGGCGCTAGAGTACATCTGGTCATGGATCGATGATCGGCTCCAGGGCTTTGAGGAGTGGGACTCAGATGCCTACTACGGGATGGATCTCGCCGCTCTCTACAACGTCCATGATTTCGCCGAAGACAGAACCCTAAGAAGGGCCGCTGAGATGACGATTGATCTCATCCTCGCCGATGTGGTGGTCGACAGCTTTGAGGGGAACCACTGCAGCGCGAGTGGGAGAACATACTCTGAGCAAAGGCAGAACATGGCGCTAAGCCATGCACGTTCACTTCAGTACCTACTTTTTGGCACGGGTGAAACACATGTCGGCAAGAACTGCATGTCGGCGCTATTCCAAGGGACAAGTGGCTACCGCCCTCCCGCCTGCATCGTTGACATAGCAGTTGATCAAAGCCAAGACTATGTGAACAGGGAGATCCACCGGTTCAGAGGTCGGAGCAGGCGCGACCTGCTTCTGGGGCCACGGTCCGGAGCCGTCTCTTTGGTCGCACAGGCGCACTACACCATGCGCACTGCCGATTATATGCTGAGCTGTGCCCAACTGGTCGGCGGTCGCCAAGGCTACACCGAACAGATCTGGCAGGCAACGCTAGGGGAGAGAGCCGTCATATTCTCCAATCATCCCGGCGATTACGATGTCGACTCCCGTCCCGGATACTGGCAAGGTAACGGATTTGTCCCCCAGTCATTCCAGAACCGAAATGCCCTGATGTGCATCTACAACATCCCGACCAACCATCCGCTTCCCTTCATTCATATCTGGCTGCCGAGACACGAGTTTGATGAGGTGGTTGATGAGGATCAATGGATTTTTGTTCGCAGGCGATCGAGCTACATCGGTGTTCGCACGATGGAGCCTCACTATTGGGTCGAATACGGTGTTTGGGCGGACAGGGAGGTGAGGAGTTTTGGTGTGAGAAATGCTCTCGTCTGCGAGGCTGGCTCTGCCAAACAGCACGGGGGATTCAAAGACTTTATGGAAGCACTCAAAGGGAACACTCTATCTTGGAGCCCTGACAGGCTACTCTTCCTATACGACTCCGAAGGCGCTGGCAGGATGGAGCTTACCTGGGAGGGTATTGCCGAAGTAGATCGGACCATTGTTGACGTGTCAGCATACAGACGCATGGACAGCCCATTCACCGAGCAGATGGAAGACATGCTATACAGGATATCAAAGAATGGGAACGAGGTAGTATTGGACTTCAGAGATCTTCGGAGCCCGAGGAAGTCTGTCCGTGGGCGATAACACAGCCAGCCGAGCCAGTATCGGGTTGATCATCGAGCAGCAAGACATGGCGGAGGCATAATGCAGATGCGCAATGCACTAGGCAGGTCGGTCTGGCAGCTCTAAGGGGTCCTCGGCAACCCCCGATGACGACGTCAAGACTGGCGGGATGGATCTCGGCAGGTAGTTCAGACATGCCGGTGGGTTACTCGCAGTCCGTCTTGAATCCATGATCGGTGTGGCCAAGACGATAAGATAACGCTTTATCACGCTGCCAAGAAGGAGAAGAACCGGAGAGCCGGCGCATTTCCGAGCCCCTGGTTGAGAGGTTCTCACAGAGGCATCTGCCCGAGGTAATATGAAACAGCTACCCACTATCTGACTCAGTGCCGGGGATTCCTCTCAGCGATTGTTGGTGTCTCCGGGAGCTGGATCAGGGAGCCGAAGAGGGAAGAGGCCGACCAAAGAGGGAAATATTTGATAAGCACCTTTACCCGGAAGTGCCATGCATTACAGCGTGCAGGGATTCAAGAACGGTGAATGCGTCCTCAAGGGGCGCTCGGCATTCAAGGACTACGATCCGGAGGGGCTCTACAAGTTCTACATGTATGTGTGGGTGCTCAGCGGCGGGGGAAACAACATCGTCATCGATACCGGTCCAAAGGATATGGACAAGATGAATCAGATGGTCAAGTACATACTGGTTGAGCCGATAGTTCAAGCTCCCGAGGAGAGAACTGAGGCCATAGTTCGGAGGGCTGGGCTGACGCCCGAGGAAGTGGACTACGTCTTCATAACCCACTTCCACTATGATCATTGCAGCAACGTCGACCTCTTCCCCGATGCCAAGATAGTGGTGTCGAGAAGGGGCTTCGATGCAGCCACGGATCCGAAGAGGGACAAACCCATCGATGCCGACAGGGATTTCATCGATTACCTGCTCGGGGTGAGAGATCGAGTCATGCCGGTGGAGGAAGGGGAGATACTTCCCGGGATACACACCTTCTGGGCCGGAGGCCATACAATCAGCAGCCAGGCCTATGTGGTTGACACGGAAAGGGGATCGGTTGTCTTTGCGAGCGATTCCATCTTCCTGTACAAGAACCTGGATCTTGGGATTCCGATAGGGGTGGGGAGGAGGATGGAGGAGCGCATCTGGTCGATGAACCTACTCAAGGACGCGGCCGATATAGTGATTCCAGGCCACGACCCAGAGATACTGGACAGGTATCCTGAGGGGAAGATAGCCTAGGATGACGATCTCCAGGATCGTGATGAGAGACGGTGACTGGCATGGCAGCCTCAAGAGGTCTCAACGTGCTCTTCATCACCGCAGATGACATGAACTACGACTCTCCCGGTGCCTTTGGTTCGATCACCCCCGGAATCACGCCGAACATCGACGGCCTTGCCAGAGAGGGGATGACCTTCACCAACGCCCATGTCACGATTGCTGTCTGCATGCCGAGTAGGGAGGTCCTGATGACGGGCCGTTATCCTTACCGGAATGGCGGGGAGGGCTTTGAGCCGGTCAGGAGCGATGTCCCAACTCTGCAGGAGCAGCTGCATGAGGGGGGATACCTGAATGGGATCTTGGGCAAGGAGAGCCATCTGGCACCGGTTGAGAAGTTCTGCTGGGATTATTTCATTCCAGCACAGCAGTTGGGACGGGGAAGGGATCCCCAGCTCTACCACAGGTGCTGTTGTCAGTTCTTCAGGAGGGCGCGGAAGGAAGGCAGACCCTTCTTCCTCATGGCCAACTCCCATGATCCCCACCGTCCCTTTGCCGGCAGCGATCAGGAAAGGGAGAGGTGGGGAGCAGACCGACCTGCCTTCAGCCGAGTCATAGACCCCGGAGAGGTGGAGGTCCCAGGCTTCCTTCCCGACATCCCGGACGTACGCAGGGAGATAGCTGAGTACTACACATCTGTCCACAGGTGCGATGAGACCGTTGGGATGGTTCTGCAGGCTCTGGATGACACTGGCCTGTCGGATGACACCATGGTCATGTTCATAAGCGACAACGGAATGGCCTTTCCCTTCGCAAAGACCAACTGTTACCTGGCCAGCACCAAGACCCCGTGGGTGGTGCGATGGCCGGGACAGATCAAGGAGGGACGAGTGGATCGGTCTCACATGATCTCGGCGATAGACTATATGCCAACCATTCTTGAGGCTGCAGAACTTCCTCAGGTCGACGGCATGGATGGTCGGTCGATGATCCCTCTCCTACGAGGCGAGGATCGGGTGGAAAGGGATTTCGTCTTCACCGAGTTCCACGAGACGGCTGCAAACCGACGGTATCCCATGCGTTGCGTGCAGAGCACCAGATTCGGGTACATCTTCAACTTCTGGTCGGATGGGAAGACGATCTTCCTGAACGAATCCCAGAGCGGCCTGAGTTTCAAGGCGATGCTAGCGGCGGCGGGACAGGACGAGAACATTGAGGCAAGGGTCAGGCTCTTTCGGTACCGAGTGCCCGAGGAATTCTATGATTTTAGGAACGATCCCAACGGACTTAACAACCTCATAGGCGATCCCTCCTACGAGGAAGAGATCGAGCGGTTCAGGCACATTCTCCTCGCCAAGATGCAGAGAACGGGTGATCCTGCTTTGACCGCCTTCGACCGGAGATCACCCGAGGCGATCGCCGGGTTCATGACCTCTCAGAGGGAGAGGGCCGAACGATCGAGGCTGCGCAAGATGAGGGGCAGAACCCTCTCTTGACTTGAGGCAGGCCGAATGCATAAGACTTTTACCACCCCCCGGTGATCTGCCAGCCGGGCCGACAGCGGACCAGACCGAGTGAGGTGATCTGTATGCGCATAGTGTTCTTCGACCTGGATTGCCTGAGACCCGACCACTTGGGTTGCTACGGATGTCCCCGTCCCACATCCCCGAACATTGACGGAATAGCCCGTGAAGGCGTAAGGTTCAACCACTATTATGCTGCAAGCTCCCCATGTCTCCCGTCGAGGGCCTGTCTCTTCTCGGGACGCTTTGGCATCAGGAATGGGGTTATCTCCAATGTCGGCGAGGGTGCCCAGTTTCGCATCAGGACGCGTCCCTACGGTGGTCCTCAGCCGGAAAACACCATGCTTGTGCGGCAGCTTAGGGCGAATGGGGTGGACACCATAAGCTTCACCAACTTCGCCGATCGCCACAACGCGTGGTGGTTCACATGCGGCTGGTCGGAGTTCCACACACCCAATCTGAAGGGTGGCAACGAAACGGCCGACGAGGTGAACGAACCGCTCATGCACTGGCTGAAGCATAATGCCCAGAGGGAGGACTATCTGCTCCACATCAACTACTGGGACATCCACAGAATCTACAAGATGGATCCTTCATGGGCGGAGAGGTTCGAAGGCCATCCGGTTCAACCCTGGCCCGACGAGAAAACGATCCAAGGGCATCAGTCCCTAGATGGGCCTTTCACTGCCCAGAGGCAGTTCCAGAACGGTGTCAGCAAGGTACCTCTCATGCCCGGTTCGATCTCAAACAGAAGGGACTTCGAACACCTGGTCAATGGATATGACGCGGCAATCGCCTACACAGACGACCGTGTTGGAATGGTCCTGGAGGAGCTCGATCGCCAGAAAGTCCTCGAGGATGCTGTCATAATGATCTCCGGGGATCATGGTGACGCCTTCGGCGAGCACGGTGTCTACTCTGATCACGTCTGTGCGGACGAGTGTATCCATCACATCCCGCTCATAGTCCGTTGGCCCGGGGTTACGCCGGAGGACCGAAGCTGCGACTCGCTTCTATACAACGTCGACTTGGCCGCGACCCTTTGCGACCTTCTGGGATTTGAGATCCCTGGGGACTGGGACGGAGTAAGCTTTGCTCAGAACTTAAGAACGGGCTTGAACAAGGTGGGCCATCCCTATCTAGTCTGGGACCACGGTCTCTATGCAGTGCAGCGGGCGGTGAGGACGAGAACACATCTGATGATCAGGACTTATCATCCATTCCAGTTCGCGTTCAGACCTCGCGAACTCTACGATATTGCCAGGGATCCCTACCAGACCGTGGACATCTCGGAGTCGTCTCCCGGGATCATCCAAGAGTGCGACTCACACATGTCTGAGTGGATTCAGGTGCAGAAGTCCAAGGGTAACGTCATCACGGACCCCATCGACGCAATCCTCCAGGATGCCGAAAGATATCCGCCGAGGAGGAACACGGGGTGAGAAGACGGACCTGGCCATCGCTGCTCATGCAACGTTGAATACGTCTTTCAGGCTCGATATCGCATCGATCCTGATTCACGGGAAGAGATGCATGATCCGGATCGGGGGTGCAAGACTCGGAGGCTGAGATCAAGAAGCGCCGGGGGCTCCCGACCCTTTACATCGATGGGAAGCGGGTGCCCCCGATTCTCGCGTATGTCCGGCCACGCTACCTACCCGACTTTCGGGATGCGGGAATACGCATCTACACCTCGCCCCTCTCAAGGAAAGCTTTGACGGCCGGCAAGTTCTGGACGGGGCCTGACACTTACGACTTCGGGGAGACGAAGTGCCTGGCAGATATGATCTTCGAAAGGGATCCCGATGCCCTCCTGATGCCCAGGATCGCCTTTGGATACGTGGAGGCAGGATGGTTCGCCGCGCAGTATCCGGGGGAACTGTCAAGACTGTCCAACGACAGGGCGGGCTACGTGAGCGACGATGGCATCCTGGTGAAAGCTTCCTCCGGGCACTCATTTGCCTCGGAGGTCTGGAGAGAGAAGGCGAGCCGGGCTCTGAAGGCATACATCCAATTCATGGAATCCAGCTACCCGGGGCGGATCATCGGGTATCACATAGGAGGAGGGGTCTCCACTGAGTGGGTCGAATGGAACGTCCACAATCGAGGGCATCTCAGCGACTACAGCCAGCCAATGGCCCATCGATTCTCCCGATGGCTCGGCAAGAGGCATCCGGACTGGATCGATGACCGCCTTCCCTCGCCCAGCGAGAGGATGGGTTCCGGTTTGTTCTCCTTCAGGGATCCGATCAGGGATCTGAGGAGCATCGAGTACTCCAGATGTCTTTCGGAAGCCGTTTCGGAGACGATGATCGGCCTCTGCAGGGTTGCGAAAGAGTCCACTGCCTCATCGCGACTGGTCGGAGTATTCTATGGATACCTCTGGACCCACGGCGAGACTCTGTGCCCCCAGCACGCGGGTCACCTTTGCCTGCGCAAGATTCTGCGATCTCCTTACATCGATTTCGTCGCCAGCCCCTACCACTACGACTACCGGGGCCTTGGCGGAGTCAACTATCCACAAACGCTGGCGGACGAGGTGAGGGACAGCGGAAAGATGTACTTCAACGAAATCGACACGAAGACCTTCCTGACCGATCCGCGGACGAAATGGATGAGCCAGATCACAAGGCCCTCCACGACAAAGGACACCATCGAACTCCTGAAGAGAGACTTCTGCTACTCTCTCAGCAAGGGGGTTGGCCTGTGGTGGATGGATCTGATGGATCAGGGCTGGTTCCATCATCCCTCGATCACTCGGGCATTGGGTCGATTACAGGCTATCTACTATTCATTGGATGATGCAGGTGCGATCAGGTCGGACGGGAGCCAGATCGCGGTCGTGCTTGATGAGGAAAGCTTCCACTACCTCACGCCATTCTCAAACCTGACCTCACCTCTTCTCCCGGTTCAGAGGCAGAGAGAACTCTCCAGAATCGGTGCACCATTCGACGAGGTTCTACTTGACTCCCTCTCGCCCAACTACGCCTTCTATGTCTTGCCGAATGCTTTCTATCTGGAGGACCGCGACAGAAGGAGGATCAGAAGGACATTGAAAGGCAAGGGCTCTCTCTGGATCTACGCACCAGGCTTCCTCAGTGAGGAGGGATGCAGCACCGCGGGGATCTCCGAACTCCTAGGAATGGAGATGGGTATGCTCGTAAGGGAGATGGTGATACGGGTCGTAACGGTGAGGTCGGATCACCCCGTCATGTCCTCGGTTGCACCTGCTACGATCTTCGGATCCCTAGTTGACGAAGAGTACGCAACGCAGGCACTGAACTACCCGAGGAAGCGGGAGATCGGGCCAATCTTCCATGTCGATGACCCCGACGTTGTTGAGCTGGGAAGGATAGAGGGAACCGACAAGACTGGTTTGTGTCTGAAGGAGGAAGAAGATGGAAGCCTTCGAGCCTACAGCTCGGCCCCCTCCGTACCGGCGGAGATAATCCGGGGACTAGCCAAGTACAGGGGCGTGCACCACTATCTCGAATCCAACGACCTCGTCTACGCGAGCTCAAGGTTTCTGGGAGTCTACGCCCTAACGGGAGGCCTGAAGAGAATCCGGTTACCGAGGGTCAGCAGAGTCTTCGACCTGTACGAAGGCCGTACTATTGCCGATGCCTCACGAGAACTGGAGATACAGATGGAGGCCAACACAACAACGATGATGCTCATAGATCCGCAGTGAGTCCGTTCGGCCAATGGTTTCTTCATTGGTTGGCAGTCTTCTCGCTCGTGTTCGAGGTAATGGGAGGTTGAACGCCTCCAAGCAACTGTCCTTCAGCATCACATAAAGATTCTCGCATCTGTCAGGACGCATGCCCGAGGTACCTCGCGGTCGTCGCTCTGCCCCATGATATCTGAACAACTCTCCCCCATGCCACAGACATCGCCCATGTCTTCGGAACCCAGCGGACCCAGCCCGGAACATGACTAGTTGCATGTGCCGCAATGAGCTGCCCATTTGCCTACCTTGGGCTCTAGTAAGGTGGAGAGATAGAAGGCAGGAGAACTCAGCCAGATCCAGTGCCCTCTCCTGTCCTGTTCAAAGCACGGAGGAAGCTCCTGCATTTCCGGAATGTCGAGCAGATGGACGCGCCAAACCTGTGAAGTCCCCCCGACCCAACTGTGCTCTGTTTGGATTCTGCACCAAGTAGCGTTTTCAGAGTTGATACCCAAGAAATGAGAGTCTGCCGCCTATCATCGAGTCTAAAACCGGATGCAGTTCAAACAAGAGCTTGTTCGTAGTTGGGGCTCTCAAGCCTTGCCAAAGATCTAGCCAAGAACGGTGATAGGGTTAGCCACTAGCCGGTCGATTCTTCCATCTACGTAGATCCGGATGAGTTGAAGACACTCCACCTTCCTTCCTCCTGCGTACTTGGTATTGCAGACCACGCTTACGGTGGAACCCCTATCGACCTTGTCAAAGCGCGCGACCCCCATCAATGGTCGTTCTCCAATGGGCCTCGCATCCTCGCCGCTAGGAACCTCGCCAGAGTAGTACACATCCCTCCGCGTTCCCTGGGTGATCGTTACGGACACAAGCTCCAACAGCGTTCCCTCCTGGTCAACGAAATCCGAAATTCCGCTGTAGTATTTCAGGATCCTCCCATCTTCCCCAAACAGGGCCATGTGTGTAGTGAGGGCCTCCTCCGATACGGCGGGATCGACAGAAGACGGGAGGATCCCGGAGAAATCATAGATGCGTGCACCGTGTTCCTCGCCATCCAGTGACAGTCGGACATCGAGCACCTCGGGCTTCACCGGGTAATCCTTCGTGACCTCCAAGAGCCAAGCCACGTCAGCTATAGAGTCGGATAGATCTCCGAACCTCTCCGAACCCATGTTGAGGCGGCTCAAGTTGACCTGCGTGTCCAGCGCAAGGAAGGAGTACCTGACTTCAACACGCTTGGCATAGCGCCTAGCGAAGAGCGCCAAGATGAACTGGTAGTGAGCTACCCCGGGCTGGGAAGTCAGATTCCTTGGGAACTCGTTTTGCTGAACAACCACCGAGTCGGCGGCTTTGGTCGGAACATACATCATCGCGACAGATCCGATCAGCATCCCGATGATCGTGACTCCGAGCAGGCCGCGGCCGTGTCCTTGCTGCACATACATCCCCTATCGATCAAGTCTCGTCGTCTTGACCTCTCTGTACAAGGTTCGTCTGATCATCAAGAAGTAGACGACCCATCCGGTGAGCACCGCCGTGCCGCTCACCACGCACCACTCCGTGACATAGATCCAGAGCATTGTCCTCTTCTCCAGAGCTCCAATATCCTCGAGAGCATCCCTCATCTTCTGGAGTGTCTCCTCGGCCCCATCCACAGCTTCATCGTATTCGCCTTGCAGGTATACTAGCGTAAGGGCGTTCTTCTGACCGATCAGCTCGCCCAGTTCACGCTCGAGTTTGGCAGTGTTTGCGCCCAGCTTGTTGACGAAATCAAGGGAGGAATAGGCAATAATTCTAAGGCCCCTAAAGGTCCGCATCTTCTCCCTGAACACGTGGGGCAGATTAACATCGTCGGGGGTCGGCACTCCCGCTGAGTTGTATATCATGTAAGATATGAAGTCACTATACCATCGCCATGTGTGGATGACGGGATTACCTCCCGATCCGAAGACCGCTGTGTACGCCAGACTTCTCCCGTTACCTATCTTCCAGAAAGCGATCAACGGCCATTCACCGCCCCGACAAGCCCCTACAGCCTCCCTGGCCGCACCCTCCCTGAACGTAACAGCGTTCAGAGGGAGCGGGAAGTTGGGACTAGGCGCGGTGTCCCAAGGAAGTCGGGACAGACCCATCACATCGTCGATGAACTTGATGTTGAGCGGAAGGATATTATTTCCGCTCGGCCAGCCGGGCGCATTCTTGTTACCCCCCGGGATTATGTTCACGGGCAGAACCTCCGCCACCGGTGTGTCTTCCCATGATGGGTAGTCTGCCTGCACGCCCGCCCCGAAGGATGCGTCTCCTCCGAACATTGCCACGGCTTTTCCGCCCTCAATGACAATCTTCCTGAACCACCCTAGGATCTCGGGATAGAAGTTCGTGAACCCCTTAGGGGACGCGATGGGAGCCTCGTCGAACAGCACAACGTCGCTTTGAGCCAGAGTCGCGTAGGTCCTTGGATAGTACACCCTGGTAGCTCTCGCAATGCTTTCCGGATTCTCGGCCTGTCCGACGATGGGAACGAGGGCAACCCTGATGATCGGATCATCAAGAATGTATGAAGCGGAACGATACCCATAGCCCCTGCCAAAGATCATGAGATCGATGTAGTAATCACATATACCCTGGCTCCGCACCTCGGGGCATACAAGTAGAGCGATCAGGGCAAACAGCAGCCATGTCGCGAGAGCCGCTCCACGATCTCTCCTGAACACATTGAAAGCATCGCTCAACCTAGCCCCCCTGCGAACCAATGTTCCGAGATGGCCTCACAAGAAGGAGGTAGGAAACAACGATGCCGACCAACCCCGCCAAGGTCAGGCCTATCCTCAGAGCCAACCCTCTCATCTCACGTGCCCCTTCCTCGCGTTCTGTCTCCAGTACGAATTCCTCGAATTCATGTTCTCTGGCCCTGATATCCGCGAGCCTCTGATCAAGGTTCGCCGTTCGAGTCTCACTGTTCTTTGCCCAGACCACGCTGTTGCAGAACAGTTTCAGGAAGTTAACATCGAAGAGGAAGTTGCCGAAGTACCTGAATCTATCCTCGGCAAAATCCGACACATCGCCATTGGCAAAGATGACGGACGATCCAACGTTGCTGTACGCCAGAATGACCGGGGCCCCGGATCTCGAATCCTGATAGAGAATCCAGTGCTCGCCCTCCAAGGGGGCACGGTACACGCACGACTTTGCCTGAGAGTTCCAGGCCAAGTTTATCTCGTAATCAAAGAGCTGAAAGCTCAGCGGGCCCTCCTGGTTTATCTCCATTAGATCCTTTCTGAGAAGTTCGAACTGCATCTTCCCATCTTTCACCAATCCCATCCTGCTGTAATTAGCCATCAATGGGAAGGCAGTCTCGGCGATCTTCCCGGCGTGATCAATCCTCCCAAGATCGTGAAAACCCACCAACCCGCCCCCCTCCTCGAAGAACTGGATGAGCGAGCTCTCAATCGCCGCGAACGTGGAAACGTCTCCCCCGGACAACACTACAGCCTTCACGTTCGGCAGACGGAGGGCGGTGCGGAGTAACTTGGCCGAGCTGATCGGAACGAC
>CAYVLA010000044.1:15754-26515 GCA_964452145.1 Hadarchaeota archaeon (SeqCode) | reverse complement strand
TACTTCCGAGCTGCTAGATCTATGAAAGGCACACACAGGCAGGAGACACCCATGAAGCATTATCGGCTGAGCCATCTTACAGACACCCGCGAAGGGCATTTCCTCAGCTCGATTGTTGCGAAAGACTACATCAACAAGGGAAGGATGTCTTTCAAGGGGCCCGGGGAACGAACTCATTCAGGGCATATTCATGTCCATGATGAGCCTGAAGTATTCGTGATCCTGCAAGGAAGAGGCAGAATGGAGGTGAACGGGATGCCCAGTCCCGTTGAGGTTGGGGACATCTTGATCGTTGAGCCCGGAGAGAATCATCATCTGGCCTCCGACGAAGAGGATCCATGTATCATTCTCTGGCTGCACATGGACAAGGAACGCCACATCGATCAGCTCCCCAGATCAGCCGGTTCTTAGGACAAGCTTGATCAGCCCACAGTCCCGGATTGCATGGATGGGCATGGTCGGAGACAGCACATGGATGCCGTCGATGCTCAACGAGGAGGGGTCTCCGTGAAAGAGAGACTTATGAGAGCAGGTCGTTCATGACTGCCCCAGGAGTTGCCAGCGATGAGGGCAGAGTGGAAGGATCTGGACCTCTGGGGCAGCAAAGGAAGGGCTCTCATCGTCGAGCCCGATCTTGGACCGAGGTACGTTTTCTGGGAGAAAGCGCAGTATGTTCCCTGCATGGAACTGGCCAGGGACGTGTGGTTCACGTGCGAGTGGATGGAGACCGGCTCGGTCGAGGACAATCACTGCTACGAACCCATAATGGACAAGGAGTGCAGGTACAGCAATGTGGTGCTCAAGGAAATCAACGATGTCCGGGCCGTGGTGATCTGGAAGTACGCCCTCTGCAATCCTCAGTACGAGATCTACCACGGGAATACGACGGCCGAGGAGCATTACACCATCTTTTCCGACGGGACGGCAGTTAGAACGCTCATCGGGCAGCCAGGAAGTGCCAGCCACCCGGGCTTGAACCCCACTCTGTGGGAGGTCGGTGAATTCATACTCATCAACGGAGTGGGTAGTGCGCCCAGCGATGTGCTGCAGGGCTACACGATCGGGAACCTCTCCGGGGAGAGCTTGACGAAGAGCTGGCCCGTGAATATCGGGGGAACCTCCGGGTTGTGCAAGCTGCACCCTGAGACAGCCAAGTGGGGGGAATGCGTGGGAATCCTTCACCTCGAGGGCCTCCCCGACCCATTCGTTGGATTCTCCTGCAGACAGAGCTTGTTTCCCCACTCCTCTTGCAGCAGCTGTGGGCAGGACCACCCAGAGATCCGATGCTACGGAGGTAATTTGAGCTTCGTCCACTGGCCTGCCTACGATGGGACCGACTACGCAGGATGGATCAGGGCCACCGAAGAGGAGATCCGCAGCCGGCCAACCCACACTTCGCTTTTCTCGTTCGGGTACAGCTACAACGGGCATTCCCTCCCTTCACCGTCCGCGTGGTTCTTCTTGGTAGGCACGAGCAAGTCCGGTGACGCCAACGAATTGGTGGGGTCGTGGCTTCGACCGGGACGGGTGAGGACCAACCATCTCTACAAGGGATACTCCACATCGCAGAGATGCCACACCTTGCATAAGAGGGACTCTTCCCCCTGCGAGATCACCCTTAGATCGCGCGACTCGGTTGCGAGCCCCTGCTTCAGGATCGAGAACTGTCCTCTCCCAACGAGGATCGAGCTGGACGGCAGGGAACTCCATGCAGCCCAATACTTGGCTCATTCCGGGCCAGACAACACACTGCTGCTCTGGCTCAGAGAGAAGGTGAGGGATGGGCAGAAGATGGTAGTATACTGAAGACCTTTGCGAGGGCGCCCCGATTCTTGCCCCCTGCTTCTCCTTCCACGGACCGTTAGCCCAAGATGGCCAAGGGACTCATGTAATCCTCTCGCCGGTCTCATCTGAGGAAAGCATGGAAAGCGTCCAACGAGAAAGTAATAGCCTCTACGCCCCAGGAGCCTGGGGACTCTGACTGGACCCACAGTGTCCAAATCTGTCCACCACCATGTGCGCGAGCACTGCGGCGGACCAGAAGTACTCTGCTATGACAGGTATGCCGTCACCGGTCCACCTTCGAACCTTGCCCTTGCGCTTGAGGTCCTGGGGGGCTCTCTCGCCAAAGGGATCGTAGAACTCGTAGATCGAGCCTTTCTTGGCTCTCCACTTGGATATCTCTCCGATGGTGAGATCGATCAGTTGTCTCGCACGTTCTACGTAGCCATACTCTCTGAGACCGCAGACCACGAGCCAGTTGTAGTTCACCCAGGTCGGCCCTCGCCACATGTCCAGCTCGAACTTGGGTTCGTCCAGGGCAACTGACGGCGCAGGGAAAGCCGGCCAGAACTCGTCCCGACAGGTCAAATGTCGGACAAGTAGAGCCGCGCGCTGCTTGGTGGCGACCCCAGAGAAAAGAGGCAGGAAACCGTCGACTGTCTTGATTCTTACCCATGATCCATCTCTCCTCCTGCCATAGTAGAACCCGTCATCTTCGTGCCATAGTCGATCATTGATCGCGCGGGCGAGTCGGCTGTTGATCCGAATCCAGCGCTCAGCCTCATGTGTCATTCCGAGCTCGCCAGCGATCAGATTGAGCGCACGGCATTCGTTGGCTACAAAACAGCTCAGATCCAACGCATCGAAGTCGGGGCCCTCATCGAACTTGGGGCTGTTATCCATTCCGCTGTCGGGACCTGAATGCTGCCACTGGAGAAGGCCTGTTCCCAGCCTGTCCATGTTATGGATGTCCCACTCAACGTAGTTACTCAATCCCGGATAGACCTCGCGGAGGAATGCCTTGCTTGGGTTCGAAGAGTGAAGTTCCCAGGCCCCCCACGGAAGCAGAGGTGGCTGGGTCATCTTGGAGTCCCGGTCGGGGTCGGGTGCCATGCAGTGCGGGACGAAACCGTCAGATCTCTGCTTGGCCAGTACCGCCCGGATGCAATCCCTCCCGAGCTGGGGGTCAATGTGCTGGGCCCCAAGGGAGTTGAACGCCGAGTCCCAGAGCCACATTCGCCGATGGGGCCACCTGTCCGGGGTCGACCACCGACTCGTTATCTGCCCGCACGGAGTCTCTATGTTGGCCTTCATGACCGCGCACGCTTTGACGTATGTTCGAAGCACTTCCCGGTCATCCGTTGCAGGTAGCTTGATCTGCTCGAAGAATCTCATCCTGTCAGATAACGCAGATGCCAGATCGTACTCAAGAGCCGCCTGTGCTGCCCGTTCCATATCGGGCCCCCAGACGATGGCAAACTTGCCCACGCCTCCCCCGATCTCAAGCCTTATGGCCTTCCCACCGTCGGTATGCGGCAAGGCAAGTCCCCGTCCCACGATCAGGGGATCTGCTTGCTGGACAGCATGCAGTCGGAAGAAGTCACCGTTTGTGAAGAGGCATGGAACTGCCCTGTCACCATGTCCCTCCCCAACCACCGTCATTCTATCCAGCCACACGAGTCTGAACCCGACGCTTTCGCCCTGTTCAATGACTATCTCCAGATCGAGAACGTCGGGGCCTATGACAAACGGCCGAAGATCCCCCACAGTTCCCTCACGCACAATTCCCCTTATCTCCGCCCCGAACCTGATCTCTAGGTCTCGGGAAGGATCGGTTCCTGCGTGGAGCACTAATCCCGGCGCCTCCCCAAGTGTCTGGGCCACAAACGGGCGCCGCCAATCAGTCGGGCCGTCGAGCCCCGAGAACACGAAGAGATGGGATTGGCCCCACACTCTGGGCAGATAGTCAAGGACATTTCTCTCCTTCATGCGAGAACCCAGCACCATTCGGTCAGGACATCTACGTACCGACATCAAGGTGATGTGCTCTTAAGTGCTGCAGTGCACGGTCTGAATGCGTCTACAGCTTTGCCTACGGATCCCGAAGACGGAAGCATGATTGGGCATGCTAGGCAGGGTTCCTAAGGCAAAGAGCACCTCAGACCAAGCGGTCCAGGTGCCAAAGTGGCATGGACCTCCTTTCCCTCACGCGCGTTTCACTGATGGGATCCGTCAGTCGGCCGGCTTGACCACCGATCCGCCAGATGAAGCCCCCAGAATGGATTTCGGGTAGCGCACTGGCAAGGTTTTTCTGACCAGGGCCTATCCACAGAAGGTGCACGCTTTGATGCAGCTGGGGATCCGGGAGCCATAGACATGCCAGAAACTGGGCCTATCAGAGGACGCAGGTGGGTTGCATTGTCGGTGGCGTTCGCGGTGCTGGCCTTCACGGCCATCTTGGCGATGCAAGGAGCCCGAAGGCGGCCTCCTGTGAGTTTGGCCTACACGGACTACGACACAAATCTGGTCTACGGCGCTATGATGGATCTTGACAAGGACTACGAATGGCTGCGGACCATCATCGACGCGTTGAACCTCGAGAGCGTTCGAATCTCGGCTCACTGGGATCTATCGGAGCCCGAGAAGGGAAAGGGATACGACTGGTCCGTTGCCGATTATAACGTCGAATCGGCTTTGCGATGGGGGCTTGAGCCGATCTTGCTGATCACAGGTACCCCGATCTGGGCCAATGGTCTGTCTCAAGGAGATCTGGATTTCCTCTCCAAGAGAGGTCTGGGCCACTTCAAGGGGGTTATGCAGCCTCAAGAGGAACACCTGAAAGAATACGGGGAATGGGTAAAGAGGCTCGCCCGGAGATTCAAGGGGAAGGTCAGGTACTATGAGTACTGGAACGAGCCTGACGGGATGGGTTGGCCAATCCTTGAGCGAGACACGTCAGGGACGGCGGTCGACGTCATCTGGGGAGGGAACTCCAGCCTCTACGCCAGGTTCCTTGCTGTGACCTACCAAGCGGTGAAGTCCGTTGATCCCGAGGCGCAGGTGGCCGTCGGAGGCCTCGAATCGAAGACGCAGTTCCTGAGAACCCTCTACGAATGCGGGGCCAACGGATCATTTGACGCCGTCTGCATCCACCCCTACGGGGGAGGCGAGGAGATGGGACACGGCCCCGCGGGCCAGGCCCTGAACTACACCTGGGTCGATGAGATCCGGGAGTTGATGGTTTCCATGGGAGATGGCGAGAAACCCATCTGGGTGACTGAGTACGGCTGGAAGGCGTCTGCCCAAGACCCTTCCCAGATGGAGACCAAGACATCGTACCTTAGCGAAGCCCTGCGCTATGTCAGGGATAGCCCGTGGATCACGATCGCCATTCTACACTACCTTTCCGGTGAAGTCGGCGATCCCTGGGACGCCAGCGCTGCTCTCTTCAGGACGGCTTGGAAGAAGGTGCGATGGGAAAGCCGCGAGTCCTGAATGAGCTCTCGAGAATGTAGACCCAGCCGGCTCCCTGTGAGTCGATGACTTGGCTGACCTCGGGTGGTCCCTGGTGTGCCTGTGTTCCTGCCGTTGTCCCTCAGGACGCAGACTAGAAGGAGAGGTCGTAGTGCCCTTCTGGGTCGTAGCCAACAGAGGCGGACTTACCTGTGAGGGTACATTCGCCGTTCTTGTAGGCTTGGATGGTATATATGCAGATCGGGGCAGGTTATGGCTCCCTTTGAACGTTTCCTCGATACCGCTGTCCGGCCTCAGTTGCCCGCAGATGACGGCTTTGGCTTGAGGGATTGGGTCCCCTGCAGCTTTCGTAGCCTGGACCGAAAGCCGGGAGGTCCCTCGCCCGCAACGGTCTGGAGCGGGTCTGGGCCGCCCGGGATGGAGGCCTGGACCCACTTGGAGAGCTTGAGTTCGAGTTCCTTGACAATCTCGGGTTGCTCCCAGGCAAGATCGGTAGTCTCGTTCGGATCGCTGTTTATTTCGTAGAGCTCGGTTTCCTTGTATGGCCAGAACCCGGGATGAAGTGTCTTGACCAGTTTCCACCTCTTGGTTCGGATTGCCCTTTGGGCCGTCCACAATCCATGTCCGCAGACCACGTAGTCCCTGCCCTCCGCCTCTCCCCTCACCAGCGGCAGGAGCGAGGCCCCGTCGTACATTGTGGGCTTCTCGATGCCCATGAGTTCCATGATTGTGGGGCCAACATCCAGGCCGTACGTGAAGTCTTCTATGACCTGTCCGGTTGGCAGGTGGTCGGGATACCTCATGATGAGGGGTATTCGGATCACGCCATCGTACGCCGAGACGTGGTCGCCGTAAACTCCCTGGTGGCCTTGCTGCTCTCCGTGATCACTCGTCACGATGATTAGGGTCTCATCCAAGATCCCGACTTCCTCCATCTTGTCCAGGATCTGCCCGATGTGCATGTCGGCATAGTAGATCTCGCCGTCGTACCTGGAAATCCATCGCTGGAAATCCTCCGGGGTCGCTATCGGTCGTTTCGGAGCGGCAAAGGGCGCGTCCAGAGCTTGGTCTTTCTCGATCGTCTCCGCATCGGGATAGTCCAGAGGCTTGCAGTCATGGAATCTCTCGCCGTAGTCAACCGGCATGTTGTAAGGTGTGTGGGGGTCCCAGTAATGGACGAATAGGAAGAAATCCTCGTCCCAGTGGTGCTCAATCCAGGGAATCGCGTATCGGTTGATGTCTTTGGCGAGGACCCTCTGCAAATGGGTCCCCACCGCGGGGCGGATGTAGGTCTCCCACCCCTTGTGGAACCAGTCGGCCTGACCCGAGAAGGTGGAGATGGAGGTGCCTGGGAGTCCGTTGACAGCGAGGACGTGCTGCAGAAGGGTTTCGGGATGGGGAATCCTCTGAACGGTGTCCCCATGGGTAACTATGGCGGTCTTGATTCCGAACTGTCCTGTGAAGGTTGCGCCCCTCGAGGGAACGCACGGCGCATCGGAGCAGAAGTGGTTGGTGAATCTGACGCCCTCCTTGGCAAGCCGGTCTATGTTGGGGCATGTATCGCGGCCGTAGCCGTAGCAGTGTAGGTGATCGGGCCTCGTGGTATCAAGATCGAAATACACAACCTTCATTCCACCAACTCTGATGGTGCCCAGTCGCCATCACGCCGTCTTAAGTCTTGCGATTGAGCTGCATCCTTTCTATCCTTCGTCGCGAGTCGTGGTCGACCATAGGCCCGTTGCATTCACCTTTCGGCCGGCCGAGTCAGCATTCCTTTCTCGCGTGCCTGTCGCAGGAGGAGCATGAGGGCATCCGGCCTGACCACAACGAAACGATCGTCCAGTTTGCCCAAGGCTTCGACGCACATGGAGTAGGTAGCCTTGTTCGTCACCGGCAGATGCATCGGAATGAAGAGTGGCCGGATAGGCTCGCGGGATGCCAGGTACTGAAGGGTCGCGGCAATCTTGTCCGCGCTCATGGGCTCCTGCCATGTGAAGTTCATGCGGCAGACGTTGTTCATCCAAGGCCGGTCCCCGATCCACAGGATCTGCTCGAGGTAGGCCTGATCGAAATCGTAGGTGGACGCATATCCCTCCACGCAGCCCAAGAGGGACGGTAGGCTGCGCATGTAGATGCCCGGGATGGCCGGGTCCCTTCTGGGTGCCACCGGCTCGTCAATGAGCCCCATGATCACGTTGATGCCGCAGGCATCCATGTAGCCCTCGGTCAGACTCAGACATTCGTGCAGATTGGGCATTCTGGATGGCTTGAAGTACCCGGCCCCCGATGGGCCGGCAACTAGGCAATCGTTGTGCATCGAGGTTTCCACGAAGAACTCGACGATGCCCGGGGCGAGCTCTGCTAGGAGGGGTTGAAAGGTCCACCCGAAGGGGATGCTACCTCTTCCGGGCCGGTCCCACTCCCCGTGCATCCTAAGGTTGATGTTCCACAGAGCATCCCCATCGGAGAGGGCAAAGCACACGTATACCTTCCTCTCAAGGGGCGGGAGTTGGGCCGGCAGCTTCTGAGTTCTTGGGCTTCGGCCGGGGATCGCGGCGTGCACAGTGAAGTTGCCGGAGTTGTTCATCCCGCAGAGCGTAAGGTGTCCGAAGCTGGAGTTGGTCGAAACATAGACATTCTCATCCATGGCCGTTGTGATCCATCCGAAGATCAGGGCCGGCGGCCGCAAATGGGAGTATATTCGCTGAACCAGATCCTTCTCCTCATTGCTGCCTGGCCAGAGTGGCCGCCTCATCGGATCGTCGCTTGGACCCTCCACCGGAGTGGTACCAACCGAAAACACAAATGCCTTGGAGGCGACGAGGAGATCTCTGATTGATGTCCCGAAGCGCCTTATGGGGCTTCTCGGATTGACGGGAACCTGCACATGTCCCACGATCCGGTCGCTGCATAGGGGCATGAGGTGGTCGATCGCCCAGCGGTATGCCTCGATTCCGTTTCTCCATCTTCCCCTGAGGTCTTGCCATGTTGGTATGCCCAGATCGTTCGTGAGAGCGGCGAGATCAGGCGGAACAGGGATGACATCGTGGAGGCCGGCCATGGTAGAGGCGATGTTCAGAGTGTCGCCCACCTCGGGATCCCAGATGACGCAGCCTTTGACTACACGCCTCAAGCATCGGAGGATCTCAACTGGCTCCAGTTCCTCCAGAGCCACGTTGTATCTTGACGAGTAGTGAAGCGCCCAGGCGCGGTCTGCGGAGCCTGACTCGGGATAACAGCGGTTCTCCTTGTCGTAGACCAAATAGATGGAGGGCTTACCTCTGTTCACCAGCCCCTGGAAGCAGGCCATGGTCGCCTGGAAGGCAGGGTCTCGGTCGGAAAGATCGCTGACAAGAAGGTGATCGGGTCGCTGAAAGGCGGGTATCCATCTGCACTCCAAGTCTTCACGTCCCCTGGGCCTTGACCGGTTCCTTGGAGGCCAGAAAATCCAGGTACTCCTTGACAAGGGAAGCCACCGCGGACCGCATGTTTGCCTGAAGGGAGGGTGATTGGGCCCCTCTCCAAAGGATCCCAGAGAACCCGCTGTTGTCGTCCAAGGCCTCAGCGATCTCGGACATGGATTGGCAGGATTGCCTGAGCCTGTCTGCGTCCGCCGCGCTCCAGCATTCTGCAAGCATCCCGTGAATGAAGAAAGAGCGGGCGTACTCCTTCCAGAGGGCGGCGAGTTTCCTCATCTCCTCCAGCATCTCGGACAGGGCTGCATGACTTGCAGGGTTCATCCGGTTTCTGATTCCCTCAAGCAAGTCCTGATTCTTGCCGACGATCTGGAGTGCTTCGTCCTTCTCTTCCATCACCTTCCGAAGGTTCCGCTCGGAGGGCTTCAGCATCTCGCGGGTCACCTTCCCTCCATTGTCGTGGAAGCCGTAGTGGTGGAAGCACCATTTCACATGATGGATGGTGCTGGAGATGCCCGAGTGGCTGTTGAATCTCTGCCCAAGGACATACATCATCTTCTCAACCGCCCGGGTGGAAAGCCTCATCAGCTCGACGATCTCTCCTGCACACTCGGGGAAGACCCTTCTTGCCCATTGGTCGTAGATGGCCCGGGCATCGATCCCGGGGTTCCAGCTTAGCTTGGCGAAAGCGTATCTATTGATGCTATTCACAATCTCCCCGATCGGCGCATCGCTCGGGGTGGCGAGGCTTGTACCCCATGAGCATGCCCACACCCCTTCGACCGAATGATCCCTGGCCAGTTTCATTACCCTGGCCCATCTCTCCACCATGCTGCACGGAATTGTGTCATTCCCCCGGTACTCGGCAGGCTCGACCTGGAACTCTACCAGTTGATTGTGCGGGCTGCAGCGGCCTATCCACTTGTTCGGGGGGTACGTTATCATGAAGTCCCCCCAAGTCTCCTTGGTAACGAACTCCACCTCCGGAGGGGTCTCGTTCACAACCCTGCCCAGGTGCAGGTCAGGATTCCAGCCGTAGGTCACTTGGTGGGGGTCATCGGTGTAGGCCTCGTCCATGAAGTCGAGTCCCCACGTCCTGAATGATAACCTGGCCGAGTTCCTGAGGGCTAGGTCGTTGGCAAGGCGTATGGCCTTGATGGCCCTCTCGGCAGGATGGATCGACGCGCACTCCTCACAGGTCAGGAAGATGGGATTGGGGCGGAAGTCGGTGAGTCGAAAGCTGTATGCTCTGCAGGAGGGGTGGCCCCTGAGCCGACGCTCTATGAGGCGAACCCAATAGTCCCAGGTCTCGTCCATGGCGGCGCAAAGCGTGTGGCCGGTCCTCGGATTCAGGGGAGGTTCGAGTGCATCCTCTGCGAGCGTAAAGTCGCTTCCCGAGATCCCCATCTCAATGCCGAAGCGTTGAGCCTCTGCCGCAAGCTTCTCGAAGTCTGCCCCATCGCTGTGGACGTAGATCCTATTAAACCGGTTTCTTGCGTACCATGGGATCTGAGCTGCCGAGCAAACCACGCCGCTGGCGCATCTGATGGGGAATGCTGGCTGATCCCTGATGGGAGTCCGTAATCTGAAGTTCGCCAATCTCGGGAGGCTTGGCTCAAGAAGTGCGAATGAAGCACCCATGAGCTCAAGGATCGTGTAAACACCATACAGGACTCCCCTTCCCGTTTTGCTCGCGATGATCAAGTGCTGCTTGTTGGAGAGACCGTCTTGGTCCACGACGAATCCCTCGGCCGTCAGTCCGTCAAGGCTCAATTCCTGTGCCACATCCCTGATCACGGAATTCGTGCTGGGCGTCCCCATCACTATCCGGTTGCCTGAGCCGCCGAAGGCACCGAAGATGGTCGTCAGGAATCGCGCTAGCTCCTCAAGAGCGGTCTCCTCGACGTCTGTCGGTTTCTCGCCCAGATCGACCGCACAATCGGAGTCCAGCTTGAAGGGCTTCATCGGCGGGTCCTGCCGTGCCTCGGTGATAAAAGTATCCGCCGTTTCTTCGGGTAGCGGACGCGGAGATCCAGACGAAAAGCTTCCGAGGCTCGGAGTGGGTCTGAGGCTACCATCTCCAGCAGTC
>CAYVLA010000044.1:0-15744 GCA_964452145.1 Hadarchaeota archaeon (SeqCode) | reverse complement strand
CTCCAAGCCCTTCAGCGTGAGCAAGCCCGGGTCTCCAGGACCGGCGCCAACCAGGTATACCTTTCCTTGCTTCATTGTTCTTTCTTCCCAATAGCGTTTTGCAGTGCTCCCATCTCCAGCAGTCTCCGAGAACGGTCACCAACTCGCGGCATCTGGAGAGGGCGACTTCGGGTCGGTTCTGGAAGTCGCAGCACGGCATGAAGCGGATGTCGGCATCCCCGGTTCGCGTGGGGTCGGTGCAGGTTCATCCTAGGTCAATGCGGGGACCCGATACTGACGGGCCGGCACGTCCTTGCAGACTCCTTGACCGCAAGTGTAACCTCCAAGGCCTTCCGGCCGTCCATCCCCGTCGCGACGGGGTCGAGGTCGCACCTGACGCATTCGACGAAGTGTTGAACCTCGTCTCTGAAGGGGTCGGCATCCTCGATGTCATGGCGCTGTTCCCCTCCGCCCTCGTAGGGCGCAATCCTCAACAGCCTGGGTCGCTCGAACTCGCCTGATATCTCGGCTATCCCCCGCTTGGAGTACATAATGAGTCTTTCTCCCTTGAGGGGGCCTCTGGCCCATGCTCCGGCGCAGACGCCCGCCATGCAGCGGTTCCTGAACCTGAGGGTGAAGACGGCCGAGTCTATCTGCTGTATGCCGGCTTCGCGGGCAAGGCTGTTATCTGCTTCCGCATAGACTCGGTCAACGTCTCCAAGCAGGTATCTCAGGATGTCCACCGCGTGGCAGGTGTTCTCAACTATCGGTCCGCCGCCGTCCTTCTCCTCCCAGAACCATGCTTTCCTCACGCCGCCGGTGCAGACGTAGGTGTAGTGAGACATGTAGGGAAGGTCAAACCCCCCCTTGAAGGCCTCCTTCAACAGGTTGTACGCAGGCTCGAACCGTTTCTTGAAACCTATCATCAGCTTGCGGCCCGCTCTTGACGCTGACTCGATCATTCTGTCGCAGTCTCCAAGGTTTGGTGCCATGGGCTTCTCGCAGAGGACGTCGATCCCCCGCTCCGTTGCGCGGACAGTGAGGTCGGCGTGGTGCTTGGGAGGCGTGCAGATGCTGACGATGTCCAGTGGTTCCCGCTCGAGCATGTCCTCTCCTGAGGAATAGCCTTTGACTGAGGCCGATGAGAACTTGGCTAAAACCTCGGGGTTGAGGTCGGCGACCGCGGCCAGCTCCACGCCTTGGGCCCTGTGATATGCAGAGACGTGACTCTTGCCGACGCCAAGTCCTATGACCCCCGCGCGCAGGACCATCAGATCAGCTCCCTGAGGAATTCATATGCTTTCTCAGTGCCCTCAAGATCGCCGAACGTCTTGTCTTCGTGCTCAAAGGATAGTGCATAGTCGTATCCGGCTTCCTTCAGGTCCGATATCAGTCTTTTCCAGTCAACCATGCCAAAGCCAGGAATTCTGAAGCGCCACCATCCCGTTCCCATCGTGCCTACCTCCTTTAGCCTGTCCTGGAGGATCTCGGCGTCCTTGGCATGGGCGTGGAAGATCCTTCTCCCGAAGGCGCGCACGATCAGATGGTTGTCGATCCCCTGCCAGGCACCGTGCGAGGGGTCGAAGTTCAGACCGAAGCCCGGATTGTCCAGGAGCTCGAACAGCTTCGTCATGGTGGGCATGTTGTAGACGATGTGGGGTGGGAACGCCTCCAGGGCCACCTTTATGCCTAGCGTCTCTGCCAGCTCCAGGCGGGGGGTCCAGGCCTCCACTAGCAGGTTGAATGCGTCTTCCGCCTTTTCGGTTTGCGCCAGCCCGGGGAGCCCGGTCACGACGGGGACGCCTAGAACCGAGGCGGCCCGGATCACCTTGTCGAAGTGGGTTCGGAACTCCGGTCCTTTCTCGGGGTCAAGCAGATTCAGATGGCAGCTTAGCGCAGAAATCATTAGCCCGCCGCCGTTGACGATCTCTAGGACGTTCCTTCCCTCATCTTGGATGATTTGGTCGACCAAAACGTGTCTTTCGTTGGGTCTTGCCGATATCTCTATGGCTTGGTATCCTATCTTGGACGTGATGGAGACAATCTCCTCCAAGGATCTTTGCCGCATATTCTTGGTTATCGTGCCCAGCTTCACAGGGGGTCACCACCTTTAAAGCCCCAAGACCGATCTGGTCTTCTGAAGAGCGATCCTTGCGGCCTCCTTTGGGTCCATCCTCCAGTATTCCTCGTTGAAGATCTCTACGGAGAAATAGCCGTTGTATCCTATGTCAGCCAGCGCTGAGACGATCTTGGACGTGGGTGCGACACCATCCCCCGGGAACACCCTGTCTTGGTCGCGGAGGGCGTCGAGGGGCTTTGCGGCAACATCATCGATGTGCACGAGAGCGACCTCTTGCGGCTCGACCGATCCTAGATCGTCCGGCGTGCAACCGCTGCGATGGAAGTGGAAGATATCCAGCAGCACGCCCACATTCTCCCTGTCAGCCGATCGAACGATTTCAACTGTTGATGAGAAGTCAGAGATGCTTCTGCCCCTTATAAACTCGAGGGCAATTGTGATGCCGTACTCGGCCGCGATGTCACAGATCCTCTCGACTCGGAGACGCCAGTCCTCGGGGGTATGAAGGGTGGGCCCCGCGGGGCTCGTGACCAGGCAGGTGCCGAGCTGAGATGCAAGTTTGAAAACGGCTCTTGCCTCATTTTCGGCTTCTTCGAAGCTCTCGATGGGCGTCTCCTGCCACTTGCGCACGGCAAGGAGTTCGCACGCCTCAAGTTTCCAAGACCTGAGCAGCTCTGCTATCTCGGCCGCCGTGCGGCCCCCCTCGCCTTGCTGTTGTAGATCCCTGACCCAGAAGCCGAAGCCATCGTAGCCGCATTCTCCTGCTGCCATGATCCTATCCTCAAGGGTGGCTTGTTTCAGGGTGACGGAATTGATGCCTATCCGCCAGTCAAGGTCGGTCATGCAGGCTGCTGGCCGGTTCGCACTTTTAGATGTCTCACCTCTCGATCGCCTCAACCCTCGCATAGATTTATGTTGGGCGGTGGTGCCACTAAGCCGCATGTCGGCAATCTCGGTCGACTGGGAGGATTACGTGTACGGCGGCGAGAGGGATTCGGCGCTGGTGGTCAGATGGAGTCACCTTCCTTTCCATGTTGCCTTCTGGCGCAACTGCGTACCGGTGTGGTTCTTCCCCGATCTAGTCGGTTTCTACTTCGGATGGGTAGAGGCCGCACCCTACGAATGTCTGTGTGACGACGACAGGGAGCACATGTCGCTGGAGGTCGTCGAACGGGATCCAGATCACGTCAAGGTCCGTTGGTGCATGGACTTGGTGACCTTTGGTGGGCGGATCTACCGTGGAAATACTAGGGTCGTGGAGGATTACGAGTTCTGGGACAACGGGCTGTGCGTGAGGCGGGCCGAGCTGCATCATGGGACGGAACTTGACATGAAACGCAACAAGGATGGCTACGAAGTCTGTGAGTTCGGTATTGTGAATCCTCCCGGCGCGGCTCCCACTGACAACGTGTCACCGCAAGGGATGGTGGACACGGTTGTTGATCCCTTTGGCGATGGCAGAGTGGACCTGAGATGGCAGATGGACGTCGACGGCGTGGTCCGGGCATCGGGGTGGAACACCGATGTGGTGGGTTGGGAGGCCCAGGTTCATATCCTGCACAAGATCCGCCAGCCCGGGCCTTTCGTAGCCTTCGGTCGTGCTTCGATGCCGTACCGCTACTACCCCACCAGGGTTCTGGTCTGGGGGCTGAACTTTGAGAAGTCGGTTCTGACCTTCAGCCATTGGCCGAGAAAGATGGACGAGTACTATGTCCACGAGAACCGGACGGCGAGTATCAGGAATCTTAATCTGCCTACGCACACCCCCATTCTGAGCTACCAGTTCTCGAAGAAGTGCGACGAGATCGAAAGCCCACTCGTTTTCAGATGGCTGATAGGGGTTTCGCTCACTGAGAAGGAAGCTGTTGATGCCGCTCACATGTGGCTCAGGACCGGGCAAGGGGCCTCTCCTTTCCAAGGCAGGACCTGATGGCAAATGCCATCAACCAAGTTGCTATGCGTAGGTCGATGGTAAACAGCGTACTTGGCTGGCAGGGCCTTCCACGTTCTGGATGGGGGCCAAACCTTGGCAATATGTGAAGCTGCTCGGGGCTGTGAATGATCCTCACGTAGCTCCCGATGGGCATGGATTTATCAGCGCCTTTCTGTTGTGTGCTGTCCTGAAGTGGTTTGGATGATTGGCGCAACATCTCTCGGAGCACTCCCGTTCCTGAGGGAGTACACTAGCCACCGAGTCTCCAGCTACGACAAGACAGGCGGCAACGCGGATTCCTGGAGGATAGAGGGCGGCGAGACCAGGGTTCTGGCCGAGATCGATGGTCCGGGTTGCATCAAGCATATCTGGATGGCGATAGTCCGGACCCCCAGTGACGACTATCTGCGCCGGATAGTCCTGAGAATGTACTGGGATGGCCGCGGGGAGCCCAGTGTGGAATGCCCGGTCGGGGACTTTTTCGGGTTGGGCCACGCACTCAGGAGGAACTTCGTATCCCTCCCCCTCCAGATGAGCCCGCGCGAGGGCAGGGGTTTCAACTCCTGGTGGCCCATGCCTTTCAAGAAGAAGGCCATCGTCGAAGTGACAAACGAGGGCACCGAGGCCTATGGCCACTACTTCTACGTCGACTATGAGCTCTACCCGAATGTCCAGCCTCTGAAGGGGTCTTCCTACTTCCATGTCCAGTGGCACCGTGAAAGCGACACCAAGGGTTGGATGTGCGAGGAGGGCCTGTCCCGCGAGCAGGCCGGAGGCGACCCCAGGCTTCTAAACGTCACAGGCAAGGACAACTACGTCATCCTCGATGCCAAAGGCAATGGCATCTACTGCGGAGCCCACCTAGACATAGACTGCTTCAGGCCAAACCCGAATGATTGGTACGGCGAGGGCGACGATATGATATTCATCGATCGAGAGAGGTGGCCTCCCTCCCTCCACGGAACCGGCACCGAGGACTGGTACAACTGTGCCTGCTGTCCGAGGGAGGAGTACAACTCGCCCTACCACGGCATCATCCTGTACAGGGGAGGCGAGGACCAGCGCTGGAAGGGCAAGCAGAGCGTGTACCGCTACAACATCGAGGACCCCATTCGTTTCCGCAGGAGCATCCTCGTCACCGTGGAGCACGGCCACGCCAACAACCTCAGCCTTGACTACTCCAGTACCGCCTACTACTACCTCACGAATCCCGCCAGAGGTGGACCTGCGCTTCCGCCGGTTGAGCAAAGGTTGCCGCGGCCTGACCCCCAATGAGCGAGCAGTCTGTGTGGATCATCGCGGGTCTCATCGACAAAGGGCGAGCGAGAGACTGCTTTGAACGGCTAGCGGGCAAGGCTCTCTGGTCGGACCTGCCTGTTGGCCAGCTCGTTCACGAAGTGTGCTCGTTCTGAAACTCCCTCAGCCGCTCCGATATCGCTATCGTCCGTTTCAGGCGCTGAACCGCAAAAAGCCTCATTTCCTCCGGCTCGACGATGACTGGGAACCGAGGTTGAGCATCTGGGTCAGCGGTTACTGCTTCCAGTTTCTCGAGCCATCCCCTGGCTTCCTGCTCATACCTTTCCGTGCCCAGAAGGTTCACGATCCTGACTTTCGAGAGAGGGCGTGATACTAGGGGGGCTTTGTCTAGGAGGAGGTAGCTTCCCAGCATTATGGGCGCCAGCTCTTTTCCATAGTAGCCTTCACAGAACTCGGCGAGGATCTGCTCCAGGGGGCTGGTGGGGTCCTGCATTTTCCGGCCAGCGACGTAGACGTTGAGTATGATCGGTGGCCATCCGTGGCTTGTGATCTCGACGGAGTGCCAGTCCAGCATCTTCCCGATTCCCCTCGGCATGGATTCGAAGTAGTCGCTCACTCGTCTAAGCTCAAGATCGCTTCTCTCGGTTCCTTCGTAGTCGGTAAGGTACCAGCCCCAGACGCCGACGGGACGTCCGCTCCTCGCTATCATTTCGATCTCGTCGAAGCGCAGGGTCGCCGGTCCGGACCAGGTGAGCGCGCCGGTCGTACAACCATCCAGACAGATGCCGATATCCTTTGGCAGGGATATGGAGGTGGCCAGTTCGCTCATTGATTGGAGCCGTTTTGCGTCGTCCACGATGGGGCCGTCTGCCTCAAGGCGCTGGATGACATCCTTGTTGGCCACCGGCCTTTCCAGAAGTCTATTCGACTTGGGATCCAGCAGAATCTCCCGGGTCTTGTCTGCGAGTCTGCCGGCTCTCTCCTTCCTCATGAGTCCCCAGATATTGAGAGTGGCACGGATATTGGGATTGTATCTCCTGAACTTCTTCGCCAGCAGGGCCGTCATGAACTGGTAGGTAGAGTAGGTGCAACGGGCGCACCTCTGCATGCAGGGTCCTGGTTCTCCCCAGTAGGCAATGATGTGATCGAAGTGCGGGGCGTAGGTTCGGGCCATTCTCTCGTACTCTTCCTCGATCACAGCGCGGTCAGAGGCGTCGCTCGGGCAATAGATCCTGGAAAGCTCAAACAGGATCTGAGCCCAGATGAAGAGACTCCTCTCCATGCCGGTCCTTCCAGCGCAATCGGCTATGGCGTTGATCCTGTCGGCTAGGGCATCGAGGGTTCGGAATCCCGCCGCCTTGTGTCCCCCTAGAGCTGCCTGAACCTCGCAGAGTTGCAGCGAGTTGTACCCAAAGGCACTCAACATGTTGATGTAGCGCTGGACACGTTCCATGCTCCAGTGCTCGAAGTTGAGCTCCTGGTTCTCTCGGTAGGTGGGAGCGAGGATCACCTCGCGCCTTCTTATGAAACCTGACATGGTGCCGTCCGCCACCTGCTGCACGATCATGGTTGAACCTATCTTGATCGCCGCTATTTAATTACCTCTGGAAGCTGGAAGAAGCACTTGAAGGCAACGCGCTGTGGTTCTTTCTGGTGGCCTGTCACGCTCAGCGGCCGGGAAGAGAAACCCCTGTCAGGCCATGTCTGGTGCCGGAGAAATGCCCTGGGAAGGGCCTCCAAGCGCCGTTCTCTTTCCGCAGGCTCCAGAGAGGGTTAGGTAGAATTTTTGAATCCACAGTGCGGCGGACGTTTCCTCGATGGATTGTACACCGAAGGTAGGAAGGGGGTTCTCATCTGCACGAAGCGAGATTCGAATCTCAGCCTGATGATGCTGAGTATGATGAGGAAATCCATGGAATAAATGGTTTGAGAATCCTGTCCGGGAATGGTGCCCGTGACGCCATAATGGTTCTCGGCTCGGACACGAGATGGAGGATCTTCTCCCTCGTCAGATCGGAGCCCGTCCACATTTCCGAACTGGCCAAGAGGGTAGGGAAGAGCAAATCAACGATCTCTAGGCACGTCGATATGCTTGAGAAGGCGGGTCTTGTTAGGGCGGTCAGGGTGGATGGAAACAGAGGGGGGGCTAGGAAGAGGGTCCAACCAACCTCGCATCTTGGCCTACCCAATATGTTCAAAACTACCTCCTCGCCCCCACAACGACTCCGAGTACTGCCACCGCTAGAGCAATCACCGCCAAGAGTGACCATAATAGCCTCTGGGACTCAAGCCTATCTAGACGTCCCTCCTCGCTGCCAACCTTCCCCGCGGTTGCGGACAGCAGCGTTCTGGTAGCGTTGACTATTTGCTCGATATCTCCAAAGCGCTTCTCCAGCGTCTGTATGCTCGCATTCAACGATCCCTGCAACCGGTCCAAGGAGGATGTCAACCTCTCCTGCAGGTCCAGCGAGGCAGTGAGATCCCGGGCCAGCTCAATCTGGCCAGTCGAAACGAGGGTGATGTTGGTACTGGTCTGCGCTGAGAGGGAATCCAGTTCACCCTCCAATCTGCCACTCTCCGCCGCAAGCGAACTCTGCAGGTCGGCGACCCTGCTGCAGATGTCTGAAAGGCTCGCCTCGAGAGAGCATGTGAAGCTTGTCAGTGCTTCTTTGAACGCGCCTAGTTCTGCCTTCAGTTTGCCCAAGCCTTCCTCCAGGCTCCCTATGGATTTGTTGGCGTCTCTGTCGTACTCCTCCAGCTGGGTCTGTCTTCCCCAGACGGCCTGAATGTCCGCCCCCAGGATCTGCAGCAAGGATTCCAGATTGGTCACTCTCGCTTCTAGGCTGCTGACCTTGGAGCTCAGTGAACTGACCGCGGTTGCAAGCTGGCTCAATCGCGCATCTAGCTCTGATACGTCCAGCGTGTAGTATGCCGTGGCTCTGCGTGGTTGCTCCATCGTGATCGTCAGATCCCTGCCTTCCAGGTCAGTGGTGTCCAGCGCCCAGTGGTCAAACCTGTAGTATGCCACGCTGGGAGCGATGACCTGTACCCGGGTTCCTTCCGTGTACCAACCCTGCCCCGAGATGGCTACAAGCCCCTTGGGATCGGTTAGAAGCGTCAGGTGGTGTTGGGTTTGGAACTCTGCCGCCATCGTGGTGTCTGTCGTGGCCGTAATGTTTCGGGTCGTGTTCTTCGAGCCATCACTCCACGCTGTGAAGATGTATCGAGTGTTTGCCTCGGTTATGGTGGTCTGAGGTACGGTCAGTGTGTGGTTGGTGCCCAAAGCCCAGGTGTAGAGCCAGGGCTGGTCGGCGACCTGAAGCGTCAACCCGTCAACTATCAGGGGGGATACTCTAGGCCGGCTGGAGATGTCTACCTCGCAGGCCTTGTACACGAGCCAGAGCCGCCATGCCCCAGATATGTCCAAGAATACGCCCCTGATGTTTGGCTTCGCCACGGCATACATGGAAGATTGGAGCATTGGCACCACCGGGGCATCTTGGACCATGAGTTGCTGGACCTGGTTATAGAGGTTCTGCCTGACGGCTGCATCTGTACTACTACGAGCGTTTTCAACCAGGGCATCCATCTGGGGGTTGGCATAGTTGTCGTGCAGCCAGGCTGAGCCCGACGAATGCAGGAATGGATAGACATAGTTGTCGGGGTCGACGTAGTCCGGGTACCAGCCATAGATGTAGGCCGGCATGCCCTCCTCTCCGGTCTTCACCCTGTAGGTCCGCCAGTCAAGCCCATGCTCGTTCACTGTTATCACGCCGCTGGCCTCCAGGGATGACTTTATCGCCGCGACCTGTTCTGGGCTCTGAGGGTAGTGTCCAGAGGTCTCATACCAGAGGTCAACTACCAGCTTGTTGGTCTCGGTATACCCTAGATCCCTGAGAGTGTTCGTGGTAAATGTGTAGTTGGCATCGCCCAGCATCTTGTACGCGTCGATGTGGCCAATCATGCCGTTGGGTATCATGCTATACAGATTCACCGCTTGGCCCAAGAAGACCGTCTTGCAGAGCGCCGTCCGGTTCAAGGCCGCCGCAACGGCCCTTCTTACCCTCGCATCGTCGAAGGGCTTTATCTTCTGCTGGAATACCAGGTACTGGATGAACTGTCCCGTTCCCTCCCACACCTTGACGTTGGTCATTGCCTTGAAGTTGTTGATGTCCGATACCTCGAGCTTCCCGAAGGCTACGTCGACGTCACCCGCATCAATGGCCACCGCAAGTGCTGTGGGGTCAAAGTAAAACCTGATTACAAGTTCCTCTGATCTAGGCAGCCCGGAGCCCTTGTCCCAGTAGTTGGGGTTGGCCTCGAACCGCATCTCGTAGTCCTTCCCAGTCTTTCTGGTCCACTTGGTCAGAATGTACGGGCCGAGGTCATTAGGACAGCTTGCCCGCGCATCTCCCTCGACATAGCTGACGGTCGAACTGGGATGCGCGTAGTTCGGGTTCACCATGTACGAAACCGGGGACGCCATCAAGGCAAGGAAGGGACCGAAGGGAATCTTCAGATGGAACTTCACCTGATACTTGTTCGCAACCTCGATGCGGTCTATGATGTCGCCAAACCCCATGCCAACGAAGGCCCCGTCCGGAACGGCAAGTCCGATTCCCCTGTCGATGCTGTACTTCACATGGGTGGCGTTGAACTCTGTTCCGTCGGCAAACTTCACGCCCCTTCTCAGGTTGAAGGTCCATGTCCTGCCATCACCGCTCACCGACCAGTCCGTGGCGAGGGATGGTACTATGTCCTTCTCGCCTGCTCCGTTTGGGGCCCCCTCATTGATCTGCACCAGTCCGCAGCCCGTGGCCCGGATCATCTCCCAAGAAAAGGAGTCCGATGCTTCGGCCGGGTCGATGCTGGTCCCAACTGAGTCGGTCGTTCCGACGGTCAAGGTATGGTATGCTTTCTGCGCATCCTCGCCTACCCCAAACGCGTAGCATTTCGTTGGGGTGTGGCTGACCGGGTGGGCAAGGTACACGGCGGAGCCCAGCAGGACTGCCAGGAGTGCAAGTCTCCCAAGACCAGCTTCCCTGGCCGGCCTTCCCCTTGAGAACGTGCTCCGGATTGGATTTGCTTGCTTGCTCGTCAACTCTCATCACCTTCCCGCGGGACGGTGATCGAAATAACGCGGAACTCCAATATAAAACCCATTATCGGGGGATTCGGACTGTCCAATCCTTCCTGCCGTCGCTATCCGAGGCCTGCATCGATGAGTGGAATATCTCCTGGGAAGGGGGGGTTCAGTCGGAGGTCAAGACTCGCCCTGGCGAAAGAGTGTTGCCGGCCAGGCAAACTTGTTGCTGTGGTGCGCTGGTGCCGAGACTAAGACCATCACCGACACCTATGCAACAGGCCCTGTTTCCCTACGTGTTCCGTCGCCAACCCCTGCTAGCGCAATTCTCCAGAAAAACCTAGGATGACGGAGTGCTCATGCATGAGCAGCATTACTTGGTAGCATCTAAGGTCCCCCCTCTCCCTCTCGACTGATGAAGCGAATCCCAAATCGCGTGGCAGAGAGCTCGGCCGTTGACGCTTGGTCGAACTCCCGGGTATCAACACCCCCGGAGCTGAGGCTGAGGGCTGAGGTCCATCCAAAGCCTTATCAGCCCGACGAACACACTCCGTTTCGCGGTCTTGCACGATCAGGGGACTGCTGGCCTTGACAGAAAGGAGTCGAACCCAGGCTGAGCCTCCGCCCATTGGTTGCCCAACCCTCGCAAGACGACCATGTGGCCTGGCCACCCGGGAAACCTCCCCGAGAGCCGGCGGGACCCCGGCGAAGCCCAGTTTTTGGGTCGGAGGTGCATGAGATGAAGAGAAGTCTTCTCGTTGGAATGACTCTGCTTGCACTGGCGGCGATGGGTGGGGTGCCGGGGTCTCTGTGCAGTCTGATGTCTTTCGTTGCTGCTGAGCCAGAGGACTACACCGGCACGTGGGTTGGGTCTTTCAGTGGAAGGCATACGCTTACCTACAAAGCGGGTCCCATTGTATGGAAAGGCGCCACGATCGAACTGAGCGACACCACAGCAGAGGAGTTCACAACGCGCCTGGTCCTCACGTTCGATGGATCGAGCTTTGTCGGCAGAGCCAATATAGAATAGAATATCACGAGGTCTCATGGACGACCACCGACCCTTTGATCAGGATCGAGGGTCGCGCAATTAGTCCCATGGGATTTGGTGTGGGGGTTCCCGGCCACATAAGCGCAGAGAAGAGGCTCGTCCTCGGGCCAGACCAGCAAGTCATGTACCACGAAACCGACTCTTACTGCCACCTCCGTCCAGAGGACGGATCCTTCGTTGAAGACTGTCGTCGGGTGGAAATAGACCTGCCACTTTCCTATCCCTTCGGACAAGGTCTATCAGACAACTTCGTGTCAATTGAGAGGGAGGGAGACACTCTAAGAATCTCGAAGACCTATGGATCTCAAAGCGACGGCATCGTGGAGACGTACCAGGCCTCAGGCAGCCTCACCCTCACAACCCCGAAATGGACCAACCCGCCAGAGGGGGAAAGGATTGTCGACGTTTACGGAAGCGGTTACTACGTCAGGAAGGCTGGTTCTGAGGATTGGATAGAGGTGGATGGGGCTTCCGAGGAGATATACCTGGGTGCTGGCGACAGCATCCGGGGTGGTGATACACCTCTTACCATGATTTGGCTGGAAAGCTCGATCTTTGGCGAGGGGAACTGTCTTCGTATGTCGGGACGTGCGACCCTTGTGCTGCCGACGGCAGAAGAGCCCACGGTACTGGACCTTGTCGTAGGGAGGATCAGGTCGGAGATCAAGGCGATCAGGGCGGGGAAGTTCATGATAAGGACCCCGGTCTTGGTCACCAGCCGGAGAGGTCCTGATGTTCTTCCCGAAAAGCTTGTGGGGAGGCCCGGGCAACCCAAGAACAGGCTCGACGAGCTGGGGGTGAACGTGAGCAGCCTCGTCCGAAAATCCGTCGGGTTGTGGATCAATGCATGCTACGCTCTGATGTTTCACGTAGCCGCGCTTTTTCCGGCGCTACGGGAAACGTAGGCTGCTCGCAGGCCTCTTCTTCCACGAGGGCCTTGGCGCCGGGCAGAGGACCCATGATCAACATCGTCAGCCAATCAACACAGATTTGGCCAATCATAGAACACGACTAACATTTTTCAGCCCGGTAAGCTGTGTCTTACTGATACTCTTGGGCAGCGTATGCAAGCTATCGACCAAGGGGCAGATCGTCATCCCGGAGCAGGTTCGAAAGAAGGTGAAACTGAAGCCAGGCGACGAGTTCCTTGTCACCGCGGTTGACGACGCCATTCTGCTGACAAAGATCAACAGGGAGGACCTTCGCCGAAGGCTTGATAGGATCCTTGAGGAAAACGAGATCCGGGGATTCAGCGAAGAGGACGTCCTCAAGGAGTCCAGAGGAGTCCGACACGGGAAGGAGGCCTAGCCTTTCCCCTGCGGGTCCTCCTGGACACGAACGTGATCGTTTCCGGGGTGCTGCACCGGGGCAATGAAAGCGAGCTGGTATACCGATTCATAGCGGGCCAGTTCACCAACGTGACATCGAACGAGATGATCGCCGAACTCAGGAGGGTTCTGGAACGGCCGAAGTTCGGTCTCAAACGAGACAGGATCGATCTTGTCCTCAAGATCGTCAAAGCACTCTCGGAGCACATCGACGATGCCAGGATTCGGCAGGTCATTCGGGACATCAAACCTTCCCTACCAAGGAAGCTGGATCCCGGTGACCTCAAGGTCCTGGCATGTTCAGCGGCGGGTAGATGCCAGTACATCCCAACTGGCGACAAGGAATTGCTTGAGCTGGGGAGCTTCCTTGGATGCAGAATCCTCAGACCTCTGGATATGATCCGCGTCATTGACGGATGCCAGGGCAGGCATCCTCCAGCTCAGAGGACTCCTGAACGCTAGATCGACCGCCCGTTCGGTTCCCGAGAGATCGTCCGATTCCTCCTTCGGGAACATCTCCAGCACGATCATCCCATGCGCTTGAGATTGTGGTCGTGGATCAGCCAGTCCGCGAACCCTATGATGTCCGCGTCGGTGCCCGAGGGCTCCTTTGTTTCCTTAGTCGCAGAATACTGAGCCCGACTCTGACGAAGTCTCGGTCAAGGCTCGCCATATCAATGATGCCTTCGGTCGATGCGACGGCCGCGGTTGTGGCGTTGGTGAAGGACAGATAGTTGCACTTCTTGAACAGGTCCCTGGCCTCCCTGAACACCGCACAGTCCACCTTTCTCGGTCTCGACGGGTCCCCCGGAGAGGCACCAGTCGGCGGTCTGGGCTGCGAGTTCGTGCGTCGCGTTTGGCTAGGTCAGGACTTCATCCACGATGTGGTCCGTCACCAACGGCCTTCCATGGGCTCGGGCATCACAAGGATGGCTCCAGAGCCCTGCTTGGGCTTGAGAGATGCCCGGGTCGTTGGAATGGAAGGTGGCCTGAAGCGTGTGGATGCTTGGCGTTGAGTAACAAAGGTGCGTCCGCTGATCGTCCTTGATCTTGGCTCATTGTGCCTTGCCCCTCTGACAGGCCTGCCTCAGGGACATCACAAAGGATCTGACCGAACCCAGCCCCTCGCCCTGTCTGAGGACGATCCCACTGCCCACGACTATCCCGTCTATGCCCAGGCTTTTCAGAGAGAGAACCTGATCGGGGCATGAGATGCCGAACCCCACGCATATCGGGGCAGTGACCATCTCCCTGATTCGCTCCACGGATTCTCGGATGCTGGGACCCAGTCCGTCCCTTTCCCCTGTCACGCCCAATGAGGAGAAAAGGTATACGAAGCCGTTCGCAACGGTGGCCGTTGCCCTGATCCTGCTCGGCGGTAAGTTTGGAGAGAGCAAGTAGATGAGGTTCATCCCGGAGCTCTTGGCAAGCAGGCGAAGTTCCTGGGATTCCTCGATCGGCAGGTCGGGCACCAGCAGGCCGTCGATCCCGCTGGCTCGGCATTCCGAGACGAAGCGCTCCGGTCCGTACTGCAGGACCGGGTTGTAGTAGGTCATGAACAGGATGGGTATCTCCACCGAGGCCCTGATCTCTTCGACAAGGCGAAGTGCCTTGGGTGGGTAGCGCGCGGGGTACATGTCGTCTTGATTGATAGCAGTCCAATGTCGGGGTGACTCAGAACCCAAGGGATGCCGACCTTTCGCTGAGCGTTGTAACAAGGCCGCACCATACGCCTTGAGTCCCGCCGCGGGAAACACATTTGGGAGTTGAGTGTCAACATTGCCAGGGCATACGGTCATGGAATTCGGCCAGGTAACCTTCCTGAATCACGCAACAAGGGAGGACTTCGTGGGAATGGTGAAGGCGCTCGATCTCAAACCTCCCTTGGTCATCAAGCCGAACTGGGGCTCTTCAGTCGCTTTCACCGAGGCCAGGGTACTTGACTGGGTACTCTCAGCCGTTGGCGGGGAAGCACTTGTGGTTGAAAGCTACGGATATGCCAGAAGCGAGGATGCCATCGTCAAGGGGCACGGAGGCTCGTTCCGGAGGGAGGAGCTGAGACGGAACGATCGTTGGTTCCTCGAGTACTCGGGGATGAGGCGGGTCCTGCACAAATACGATGCGGAGTATGTGAATATCACCGAGGAAGTGTGGGCGGGAAGAACTGCGCAGGCATCGGTCATTCAGCAAGCCGTGGAGGACCGCTACGAGCCGGTCGGAAAGGGGGAGATGTATTCACAGGTCCCCCGCAGACTCTCTGATCTGCGAGGAGGGAGTCTGCTCAGCCTTGCCAAGGTCAAGATCATGGAAGAGCCTATCGTGATCTCCCTGTCCGTCAAGAACCTCTTCGGCATGATCCCGGGTCCATCCAGGGGAGCATACCACGGAAGATGTGATAGCCTCATGGATCGGAGCATACTTGACGTGAACAAGATCTACCGCTCGCTCTTCGCCGTGAAGGGCATCGTGGAAGCCGTCTTCACCGCGACGGAAGGCATGACCCTGACTCCGAAGATCTACAAAGACCCGGGTATGGCTTGGGCCTGTACGAACACAATCGATCTGGATGCCGTTGTCTCGTCTCAGATAGGCATTGACCCGCACCGCATTGGGCACTTGAGACTGGCGGCCGATTGCTTCGGGGGATGGGACGAGCACGCCGTAAGACACGCTTCCGAGTCCCGGGCCTCACTTCAGGCGATCTGACCGCGAAAGCCCGGCCTCTGCGTTGAGCCAGGAACACGAGCAAGGAGTCTTATCCAGCTTCCATGGTACGCCGACTCGCGTTCCCGGGGATAACGCTTGACCGGGACGCACCTTCAAACGTATCCCTCTGAGGCGTAGGTATCCCTGTTCACGGCGGTCTGACCCAGCCCGACATCCCGTGCCCGAGCGTTCCCTCATCTCGTGCCTTCCAGAAGCCGAACTCGAAAGCTCTGTATCCGACAACCAACAAGATGGCGGTGAGAAGCAGGAGCGGTCCCAGCTGGGGCCATATCCTGCTGATCGGCGCATTTCCGCCAAGCGTGTACC
>CAYVLA010000043.1:13862-26565 GCA_964452145.1 Hadarchaeota archaeon (SeqCode) | reverse complement strand
CCCAGCACCTTTGCCAGAATCAGATTCCTGCCCTCCTTGAGGGCGACCTGGACCAGGCCGAAATCCGGCGAGGCCGTTTGATGGTTCACGATCAGCCTGCCGACCATCCGGGGCCGGAAGTCGCACACAAGCAGCGCCTCTGCCGGGCTTTCGACGTAGCTCGCGGCATAGGCGATTCCATGCGTCGCGCTGGGGAAGAGAGATGCGAAATCCAGCAACGGTGATGTGGCGTTCACCGTCCGCCAGACCGTTTCCCTGCCGGGCACCAGGACTGACCCTTGGGCCGCGCCCGGTGAGGGATCCACGAAGAGCTCGCCTCCGAGGGGATCATGGTCGGGAAGATCAAGCCTTCCCATGCGGTAGAGCCTGAAGGCCTCAGCTTCATCGCCCATATCGAAGGGACCGCAGACTAGCCATCTCGGGATGAAACCGGTTCTGGACAAGGTCTTAACTGGAACATCTCGAAACCCGTCGGAGGACATATCCACCGCCGCCCATTCCGGCCGAAGCGGTGGCATCTCTAATAAAAAGGATTCTCCCCTTCCCCTTCTCCTTCTGCTTCTCCTTCTCTTCCCCCCAGACACATACTAGTGGACATCACCGGGCCCGGTCCACGAAGCGGCCGGAAGCCGTGAACGGGGGACCGATTCCGGCAACCCGATCCACATATATACCACCCTCGGGAAGCTGCCCTGGAATGCCTATGATCAAACTCGGACTGTGCGGGACGAACAACTCGCACTCGGCGGTCTTCTCACGGCTGACCAACGTGAAGGATCTCCCTGACGAGGAAAGAGTTCGGGGAGCGAAGGTCGTCGCATTCTATGCCTACGACGACGAGAACGTCCAGAAGCTCAGGGAGCTGGGATTGAATCAGGTCGGGGAGATGCGGGATCTCATTCCCCTGGTCGACGGCGTTCTCTGCGTGTCCCGCGATGGCAGTCGGCATCTCAGCGAAGCTCTCCCATTCCTAGAGGCCGGGGTTCCGACCTTTGTCGACAAGCCTCTTGCGGTGAGTCTGGATGATGCAAGGAAGCTGGCCGCCGCGTCCGAGAGCACCGGCACGCCGCTTATGTCGTGCTCATCCCTCCGATACGCACCGGAGATCACCTCAAGAAGGCCCAGACTAGAGGAGATCGGCCCCCTTCGAACCGGAACCGTGACGGGCATGGGAGAAACCATCTTCTACGGCGTCCATGCAGCCGAGATGATGAGTGCAGTCTTCGGTTCCGGCGTGGAATACGTGATCAACATCGGCCCCGAGGGACATGACGTGGCCACGGTCCAGTATCACGGCGGGCAGACCATCTCCCTGCAGATACTGCGCGATGCGAAGGTTGACTTCAGAGTCATCGCGCACGGCGAGAAGGGCCGGGAGGACATCCCCGTTGAGACCAGCCTGTATTATCCCGAGACGCTCAGGAAGGTGGTCGAGTTCGTCAAAACCGGGGAAAGCCCCATCCCGATGGCGGACACCATTGAGATCATCGCGTGCCTGAACGGGCTGGTGAAGAGCCGACAGACAGGCGAGAAGGTTTATCTAAGGGATCTGTGAGTGGGGGATGATCGGATTGGACAGGATCCGCCTAGCTCTGATCGGGGCGGGAGGCATGGCCAACTCAGTCCACTATCCCTCGCTTGCCGAGTTCAGGGACGTTGAGATGTGCGCACTCTGCGACATCGACCGGGACCGCCTCGAATCCACGGCGGACCGCTTCGGCATAGAGGCCAGGTACTCTGAGTATGGGAAGATGATCGAGGAAACGAAGCCCGATGCGGCCTACATACTAATGCCGCCCCACCTCTTGTACGACCTGGCCGTGTCCTGCCTGGACAGAGGCATCCACCTATTCATAGAGAAGCCGCCGGGGATCACCAGTTTCCAAACCAAGTGCCTAGCCGAACACGCCAGGGAACACGGATGCCTAACGATGGTCGCCTTCAACCGCAGGTACATTCCCCTCATGGCCAAGGTGAAGGGAATGGCCGAGCAGAGGGGACCCATCCACCAAGCCGTGGCAACGTTCTACAAGAGGATGATGGATTCACCCCCCTATTACGCCGGTGCGGTGGACCTGCTGACCTGCGACGTGATCCACGCCGTCGATGCGCTTCGGTGGATGTGCGGAGAACCGAAGAAGGTGATAAGCCACATAAGATCTGTTCACTCGGATCACCCCAACAGCTTCAACGCCCTGATGGAGTTCGAGTCAGGCGCCTCCGGCTTTCTACTGAGCAATTGGGCAGCCGGGAGCAGGATTCACACCTTCGAGATGCACTCCAAGGGCTTCTCGGCCTTCGTCAACCCCAGCGACAGGGCGGTGATCTACGATGCAAGGGATGCGGCCGTGGAGCTGACGGCCACGGAAGCCGCAGGCTCGGATGCGTCCCACAAGACTTATGGCTTCTATCAGGAGAACCGACACTTCATCGACTGCATAAGGGCCGGGACCCAGCCCGATACGAACTTCGAAGATGCCGTCAAGACCATGAATCTGGTTGACCGCATATATGCCGCAGCAGTCTAGGATTCACGTCATCGACGCGGTACCGAGGTTCAGTCGATGTGATAGGGTGCCCATCTACCGATCAGGTCGGGCGGAGGAGATTACCAGATGTCCGGCATGAGAATCTGCTTGGTGAACCCATTCTTCCATCCCTACGTTGGCGGGATCGAGAACCACATCCAGGCCATAGCGACCAGGCTGTCCCGATCCCACGAGGTTCACGTCGTGACAAGCCAACTGCCCGGAACCTGCGCAGAGGAAGACCTACGAGGCGTTGAAATCCATCGCCTGCCGACACGCTTCTTCCCCCTCTACAGGCCACCTGCGACCGTGACGCGGGGCATACGCAGGAAGATCGCTGAGATCTCCCCGGATATCATACACGCTCACCATCGCTGGTCGCCGGACTATCAGAGGGGCATGGCTAGCTTCTTTGGCACCAGACCCGTCGTGTTCACCTGGCACAACGACTTCGCCGAGGGTGCAGGACCACAAAGGCCTTTCAGTCTTCTCAACGACTCGGTCTTCACAGCCTCCTTCGCCGGGCGCTGCTCCAAAGTCATCTGCATATGCACCTACATAAGGAACCGCCTCATCCAAAGAGGGCTGAGCGGCGATGCCACCAGAGTCATCTACAACGGCGTCGACATCGGGAGGCCTTCACACCAGGAGGGTGACTACGCTCTCTTCATTGGCCGCTTGGTGCAGACCAAGGGCTTGGACGTTCTGGCAAGGGTCGCCAAGCAGGGAGGGGTCAAGGTCGTCGTGTGCGGTACCGGACCCCTTTACGGTTCTCTCAAGCATGCCCCGGGCCTCCGGCTCCTGGGCCAGGTCGCAGAGAACGACAAGGCACGTCTTCTCAGAGAGTGCATGTTTCTGGTGCTTCCGTCCAGATCGGAGTCCTTCGGGCTGGTTCTTCTAGAGGCCATGGCGGTGGCTAAGCCGGTGGTGGCCACGCGCGTCGGCGGAGTGCCAGAGGTCGTCGCCGATGGAGGGATCATTGTGGAGCCGGCAGATGCCGGGGATTTGGCGCGAGCCATGGATCAACTATCTTCGGATGCATCGCTGCGCCGCGAGCTGGGGCGGAAGGCCTACAAGCGGGCGAGATCGCTATCGTGGGACAAGACGGCGTCCGAGGTCGAGAGCGTCTATGAGGAGGTCCTTGGTCAGGCCCCTTCGGAATCCTGGCGGTCAGGAAGCCTCCAAGAGCGATAGGTAAAAGTCGACCCACTGCCGCGCGATCTTGACGGACGTGAAATTCTCGGCTTTCTTCCTCGCCTCCTCCCCCATCCGGCGGCGAAGCGCCTCGTCATCTATGAGTGTGAGTGTATACCCTGCCAGCCGCACCGAATCGCCGGGTGGGAACCGGAATCCGTCAACGCCGTGGTTCACGACTTCCTTCAGACCCCCGGCGTCCGCCCCGACCACCGGTTTCCCGCAGGCCATCGCCTCCAAGGCTACAAGCCCCTGGGTCTCCGTATCGGAGGGCAGGACGAAGATATCGCATTCCCGGTAGGCCGTGATAAGCTCGGGGAGACTCAGGTATCGTCTGAAGATGAAGCTGTCCGAAAGACCCTTCGCCTTCACCATCTTTCTATAGAACGTCTCCTGGACCCCGGTCCCAACCAGCATGAACCTAGCCCGATGGTAACGCTCAAGGATGAGCGGCGCGGCGTTGATCAACACCTCTATCCGCTTCTCCTTTCCAAGACGTCCCACGAAGAGTATCACCGGGTCCGCGTGTGGTTCCGCATCCCGAGGGCAAAACGTGTCCACATTGACCGCATTGGAGATCACCCTGACGTCCTTGAGTCCGTGCCTAAGGAGAGCCTCCTTGATCGGATGCGAAGGCGTGGTAACGACGCTGCAACGACGGTAGAAGCAGCTCACATACCTCCACGTAAGGCCCTTGAGCAGGAAGCCGATTCGTCCGTAGACGTAGTGAGTATACTCAGGAAGCATGGTGTGAAACGTCCCAACGGACGGCAGACCCATCCTTTTCGCAGCAGCAACGCCGACCAGACCCAGGGTAAAGGGGGTGTGGACGTGAACGATGTCTATGCCCTCTTCGGCGAAGATCCTGCCGACGGTACTCGGTCCCACGGCAGCTATCCTGTACTCGGGGTAGGGATGGAAGGAGAAGGACCTGAAGGCGTGGACGCCATTCCTGCCTGCTCCGGACGGTGCGAGGATCTTAACATCGCATTCCTTGCCGACATCCTGGGCAATGGCATCAACCACGCTGACGACGCCATTCACCTGAGGATGGTATGTGTCCGTGATCAAGGCAAGCTTCAATCCATCATGCCCCCAGCCAAGAGCGACCCTAGGTCTTGGGGATCTTCTGACTGACCGGGGTATCCCACGGTACCCATGGCGGCAAGGCGCGTGCAAGCGGCCGGTAGACCGACAGCCCCATTCATGATCCCTGTGGTACGATGCCCTCCACCTCGGAGATAAATGTATCATGAGCAGAATCTGTGTTACGTAAAGATACAAATCGCTCAATGTAGTTCCCTTTTTGCGCCAAGTTTGAACATCCACAGGCAAATACTTATAACCGTCAGGCGCGGGACTCCTCTGCGTAGGTGGACCATTGCGCTCAACTTCACGCGCCAACATGATCAGAGCAGCAAGCCTTGTAGCGGTGGGCCTGTGTTTGGTGGTGGTGCTCGTGCTGGCCATGGGCGGCAAGGGCGTCCTCCAGAACCTTCGGGCTATGAACCCCAGTTACTTCCTTCTGGCCGTCTGCTTACAGATGTGTCACATGGGACTGTGGTCGCTGAGATGGTCGGTCATCATCAGGGCTCAGGGCCAGAGAGTCCCCAGAGACATTGTGGCCATAACGTTCGCAGGGGCATTCTTCAACAACATGACGCCCGTGTCCAAGAGCGGGGGCGAACCGGTGAGGAGCTACTTCGTCGGGAAGGCCGGTCGGATGTCATTCGAGGAAGGGCTAGCGAGCGTCATCGTGGATCGGGTCTTCGATATGGCCCCCTTCGTCCTCATCTGTCTTGGGACTTTCTTCCTCATGACTCTTGCCCACATGACCAGCAACCTGATACTCCTCACGTTCGTCATACTCGGCCTCGCAACATCGGCCATCCTGTCGGCAGTCATCGTATCTGCCTCGCTTCGGAAGGAAACGGGGATGCGATTGCTGCTCTTCGTGATAGACAGGCTGGCACCCCTGATCGGACGATTCAGACCCGTGGATCAGGTCAGAACTAGGGCCAAGCAAGCGCTTGAGACGTTCCACCTCGGCGTCAGCACGATATCCAGAAATAGGTCCCTCCTTCTGGCAAGCCTGCTGATTTCCCTGTTGTCGTGGGGCACCGTGATCCTGAGGCTGAAGACGGTTTTCCTGTCACTGGGATGGGACGTTCCTCTGTTGGTCATCAATGTGGTCGCTGTGGCATCCATATTCGCCGAGTTCCTGCCCCTTCTGCCCGGCGGACTGGGAGCAACGGAGGCAACGATGATCGCCCTGTTCATAGGCCTAGGGGTGAGAAGGGATATCTCCGGCTCGGCGATCTTCGTGGACAGGATCATATCGTACTGGATAGTGACCCTGGTCGGCGCCCTGGCCACGGCATATCTGACCTACAAATTCGGCGTGCTCAAAGGTGAGGACAAGCCGGGTTGATGGTTGCAGCCATCGTGCTGTAGGATGCCTTAGGCCTTTGTTCATCGCATGGTGTAATTGCATCGTGCCGCGAAAAGCCTTCTTAAGCGCTTTCAGCCGGGGGACGAGTTGCCACTAGTTGTCTTTCGCTCCAGCTTGTGCCGTGAGACCCGCATTCCCCGCGGTGCCCCCCCGGCTGATCTGTGCCTTACTGGCGGTAGTGGTCCTCTCGATCCCCTGGTACCTTGCACAGAGAGATCAGACGCGGCAACCCATACTTTCGGGAAAGGTTGTCAAGGTCATCGACGGAGACACTCTGGACATCCTAGGGGTGGGCAGAGTCAGGCTGGTGGGAGTGAACGCCCCTGAGGTGGGAGAACGGGGTCATGACGAGGCAACGGAATTCCTTGCCCAGATCTGCCTCGGAAGAGTTGTCACGGTCGATGTTGATGACAAGGCACCCAAGGACCACTTCGACAGGATCCTGGCCGTAGTCATGGTGAACGGTACCAACGTCAATGCGTTGCTCCTGACCTCGGGGCACGCGAAGATCCTCCACCTACCACCCTCCGAGTTCAACCCCCATGATTGGGAGTAATAGGCTCGCTCCTCCGATCCTCCCCAGCTTTGCGATAACGTGCCCGCCAGCACAACGGTTGCGCCCGAAGGACCTACTCTCTGCCCTCCCCGCACCAAGCGATCCATTTTTCTGCTGAAATCCTTGATTTCCGAGTCAAGGTTGAGTCCCTTGAGGATCACTAGAATCGAGCTGAAGCATGTGCGGCCGCGTTGGCTCTTCCTGAGGCTGCACACAGACGAGAACATCACCGGGCTGGCTGAACCCATCCTAGAGGGAAAGGCTCAAACCGTCGAGGCGGCGGTCAAGGAGCTGTTCCGTTATCTGGAGGGAAAAGACCCCAGGAGGATCGAGCACCACTGGCAGGCGATGTATCGCTGGAGCTTCTACAGGGGCGGACCCATAATCATGAGCGCCATCAGCGGGATAGACCAGGCGCTATGGGACATCAAGGGCAAGTATCTCAGCCAACCCATCTACGAGCTGATCGGCGGTCGAGTGAGGGATCGTATAAGGGTGTATGGAGGGATAGGCGGGGAAGCCCCGGAGGAATGCGCCCAGGGCGCACTGGCCCGTCTGAAGGAGGGGCATGACGCGGTCAAGATGGTGCCGTTCGGGCCAACCAAGCTGGTCGACTCGCCGAAGACCGTGAAGGACGCGGTCGAGAAGGTGAAGGCGGTCAGAGAGGCCGTGGGCGATGGCGTTGACATCGCGCTGGATTGTCACGGCCGTCTAAGCCCGGCCATGGCCAGGATCATTGCCAAAGCCCTGGAGCCCTACCATCCCATGTTTCTTGAGGAGCCCTGCCTGCCCGAGAACGTCGATGCGATGGCGGGAATAGCCCGGGCAACCTGCATCCCCATAGCCACCGGAGAGAGGCTGTACACCAGATGGGGATTCCGGGAGGTTCTTGAGAAGCAAGCCGCATCCATCCTTCAACCCGACCTCTCCCACGCCGGCGGGATATCTGAATGCAGGAGGATCGCGGCGATGGCGGAGGTCTACTATGCTGGGATCGCCCCCCACTGCCCTCTTGGTCCGATATCCTTTGCTGCTTGCCTGCAACTCGATGCATGCACCCCTAACTTCCTCATCCAGGAGCTTGGATCGCTTGGGGAAGGATACCTCAAGAAGCCCTTCAAAGTTGAGGGCGGCCACGTGGTTGTCCCCCGAGGCCCCGGTCTGGGGGTTGAACTGGACGAGGAAGCCTTGGAGGCAAAGGCTTACTCAGGTGATTGGGATAACCCACAGCTAAGCCACGAGGATGGATCCGTTGCGGATTGGTGACGATCGAGGCCTCGAGACCGGACGGCAACAATGATCCGGGCGATCTTGCGGGCCGACGATCACTAAGCGCTCGTGGCCCGAAGGCGGGCTGTGCCAACGTGCCCGTCGCCCCTGGCCACGCATACGTAGGGCGCCTCCGTGTTACTCCACCAACGGCAACGGGCGACACAATAGTTATCACAAGCGTTGCCCCCAACTCAGAGAAGCATGCCAGGGGGCAGGTCGTCGATTTCCGGAAACCTCAGAATGGCAGCACTTCTTGCGGCCAGCGGTCTGATAGCGATCGCGCTCATACTGTGGGTCGGAGGCGGCGGGGTCCTAACGACCGTCCGAGACATCAGGCCGGGCTGGTTAGCGGTGGCCCTAGGTCTGCAGACCAGTTTCATGCTTTTGTGGTCCGCGCGATGGGCGCTGGTGGTCCGGGCCCGAGGGCACAGAATCCCAAGGGAGATGCCGGCGATCCTCTTCGCAGGGGCCTTCTTCAGTAACATCACCCCCTTCTCCAAGGGCGGAGGGGAGCCCATCAGAGCCTACCTGCTGGGGAAGGCGAATGGCACAAGCTTCGAAGACGGGATGGCGAGCGTGGTTGTCGACCGAGTCTTCGACATGGTCCCCTTCATACCCATCTGCCTTATCACCCTTGCACTTGGGGCGATGACCAACCTTGGCCGCAACTCCCTGCTATTCCTCCTAATTCTCTTCGGTCTTCTCGCGGCGACCTGTCTGTCAGCTGTCATGATCCTGTTGGCTACGAGGAGAGAAGCGGGGACGCGTTTGGTTCTTTCGATGGTAGACAGACTGGGACCGCTCATCGCTCGCTTCAGACCCCCAGGCCAGGTGAGACGCAGGGTCGCCGATGGGGTGGACAGATTCTATGTGGGAGTCCGAAGCATATCCGAGAATAGGAAGTTGATGATCATCAATCTGCTCTTATCATTCGGCCTCTGGATCGTCGTAATCTTGAGGACGAAATGCGTGTTCATGGCCCTTGGAAGTGGGCAATCCCTTCTCCTGATCAACTTCGTGCAGGTGGCGTGCGTCTTCGCCAGCTTCGCTCCCCTGCTTCCAGGCGGTTTGGGTACGACAGAAGTCACGATGGTTGCCCTCTTCATCGGACTGGGGGTGAGCAGGGAGATGTCCGGGTCCGCCGTCATTGTGGACAGGATGGTATCCTTCTGGTTCGTCACGTTGGTTGGGGCCGTATCCTCGGTCCAGCTCGGTTACAGGCTGAAGCTCCTGGGCCAGATCGTCAGAACCTGACCACTTGCGACGGCCCGGCATGTGTCGATTCCCGGCGTCTATGAAGCATTGTTAAGACGGCGTCCAGGAACGCTGAGTCAGGTCCAATCTGGAACCTCCCCACATGCCGGGAGACCCCGATCTATCGGAAGTCAGGGACCATGAAACACCTACGAGAAGAGCTTGTCGGCCTGTTTCATCGATGCCTGCTCGAGCCCGTGGAGAGCAGGCTCCTCTACGATGCCGCCAGGGGAAGGGTGCTATCGGGACCCTTCGCTGGCATGCGGTATGTTCCACGTAGCTTCGGCAGCGCATTCATACCCAAGCTTCTGGGAACCTACGAAATGGAGCTCCAGACCCTCATCGAGCAGCTCTGCTCGAAGGAGTCAGACACTTTCGTGAACGTAGGCGGGGGCGAGGGGTATTACTCCGTGGGGATTGCTTGGAGATGTCCCCAGATACATGTGATCACATTCGAGTCCTCGAAGAAGGGTAGGCAACTCATTTCGAGGATGGCAGAGCTGAACCATGTCGAGCGCAGGATCGAGGTTAGAGGCCACTGCGATCCTGTCTCCTTGCGTGATGCCCTTGCACAGGGGACGGAGCGGTTCTTGATGATGGATGTTGAGGGTGCCGAGCTTTCCCTGCTGGAACCCAAGACCATCCCCGAACTCGGGAACTGTGAAGTGCTTGTCGAAGTGCACGACTACATCCATGAAGGCCTCAGCGAGATCATTCGAGCCCGATTCCGGGACGCAGGCAGCATCCGGAAGATCGACTACAGGGTGAGATCGGCTCGGGAGAACACCTTCCCCTCCATCGTACCAAACCGTTGGCGTGTCCCGGTGATGTCTGAGCACAGGAAGCCTCTGCAAACATGGCTGCACATCAGCAAGGATCTATGATGTGTCTTCGAGTTGCTTCTGAAAGGTGAGCGGAGGCCAGGAGCAGCAAGCACCCCCCTCAACACCTAACTAAGGAACTACGGTCAGGGATCGTGTGCTACCGGACATGTCGCACTTCAACAAAGGAGGTCAGACTAATGAACTCATCTCGTCCAGCTGCAGAAGGCGCGTCAGGATGATCTACCGCGAATACGGCACGACTGGGATCAGGGTCTCCGCCCTCGGTTTCGGATGCATGCGGTTTCCCATGCGCAAGGGCCATGTGGATGCCGACAGAACGATCCACATGCTTCACCGGGCCGTTGACCTGGGTATCAACTACCTCGACTCGGCCTACGTCTACTGCAACGAGGAGAGCGAGGCAGTTCTAGGCGAGGCGGTGGAGGGCAGGCGCACGAACCTCTATCTGTCAACCAAGAACCACTACAAAGGAGACGACCCCGCCAAGTGGCGCAGATATCTGGATACCTCGCTGGAAAGGCTCAACACGGACTATATCGATTTCTACCATCTGCACGATCTGCGACTCAGGGAGTATCTAAGCCACCTCAAACCGCACGGCGCCATGGAGGAGGCCCGGAAGGCCAAGGATGAAGGCCTGATCCGCCATCTCTGCTTCTCGTCCCATGACGAGCCAGAGAACATAGCCAAACTGATCGACACCGGCGAGTTTGAAGGCCTCCTGGTCCAGTACAACATACTTGATCGACGCAACGAAGAGGTAATCGCCCGCGCGCACGAAAAAGGGCTGGGCGTCTCGATCATGGGCACCGTGGCGGGGGGCAAGCTGATCCCTCGGTCGTCAAGGCTTAACCGAACTGAGGGGCACAGGTGGACGATACCTCAGCTGGCAATCCGCTTCGTGCTGTCCAACTCCGGGGTCTCGGCTGCACTGTCTGGCATGGAGAACGTGGGGATGCTGGAGAGCAACGTTGCGTCGGTGAGCCCCGGACCGCTGAACCCTCAGGAGAACCAACAGATACTCCAGATCGCGGATGATGCCCGAAGGCTTAGGGGTCTGTACTGCACGGGTTGCAGCTACTGCATGCCCTGCCCGTCCGGGGTGGACATACCGGCCAACTTCGCTGCCTACAACCTTGCCAGGGTTTGGGGTCTCCGGGGCATGGCCAGGGCGCGATACAGGGCCTTGGGAAGGACAGACAGCGAGGCGGCCGGCCCTTCATGGGCAGCCGCCTGCAAGGAATGTGGCCAGTGTGAATCCAAGTGCCCCCAGAACCTTCCCATCATGAAGAAGCTGATGGAGGTCAGGAAAGCTTTGGAATAGCCCCTTTGCCTTGGCGGAGGGTTCTTCGAGCGATGGGCCGTGCGACAAATATTTGAACGCTCCGTCAGAGCCACCCGCGATAGGCTGCGATAGGATCAGGGTCCCAGAGGAGGGCCGGTGAGCCAAACATGCATATCGTCGTATGCGTAAAACAGGTACCCGAAACGACCGAGGTTGAGATAGACCCTGCAAGAGGGACTCTGATAAGGGATGGGGTGCCATCAACCGTCAACCCATTCGACATGTATGCCATCGAGGAGGCCCTGCGGTTGAGGGAGAGGCTGGGGGGCACCATAACCGCGCTCAGCATGGGTCCGCCGCAGGCTGAATCCGCCCTAAGGGATGCGATCGCGCTCGGATGCGACAGGGCGGTCCTTCTTTCCGATTCCCTTTTTGCTGGCTCGGACACCCTGGCGACGTCGTATACACTGGCCTGCGGAATCAGAAAACTGGGCTTCTATGACCTGGTCATCTGCGGGCTGAAGACGACTGACGGTGACACGGGGCAGGTGGGACCCGGCCTCGCTGAGGAGCTAGGCATCCCCAACGTCAGCTACGTCCGGAAGGTGATTCCAATGGAGGGCGGCGAGATCAGCGTTGAAAGGACGCTGGATGACAGAATCGAGACCATCTCGGCCCCCCTTCCCTGCGTGATCACGGTCACCAAGGAGATTAACCAGCCCAGGCTTCCCTCCTTGAGGGGCAAGATGGCAGCGAGAAAAGCCAACGTGACCGTCTGGAAGCCGGAGGACCTGGGCTGCGATCCCGCAAGGCTGGGATCGGAGGGATCACCGACGTGGGTCGTCAAGGTCTTCCATCCCACAAGTCAGAGGGCGGCGGAGTTCCTCAGCGGCAGCCCCGTTGAGCAGGCACGGGCCCTGGTAATGAAATTGAGTCAGAAGGGAATCCTGTAGTCGGGCAACGGAGGGATCGGATTGGCCGGCATCACCGTCGATTGCGCGAAATGCACCGGATGCGGACTCTGCGTTGAAGCATGCCCGTTCCATTGCATAGCCCTGGTGGACGAGTTGGCGGTGATCGGGGAGGGCTGCACGCTGTGCGGTGCCTGCGTGGAAGCCTGCCCATCTGAGGCCATCAGAATCGACAGGAAGAGGCGCGAGGCCGATCTGTCTGATTACAGAGGAGTACTGGTGTTTGGGGAGCAGGTTGAGGGCGCCGTCTCACCCGTCGTTTACGAATTGCTGGGAAAGGGTAGGGAACTCGCTGATAAGCTCGGTGAGAACTTGGAGTGCGTCATCGTGGGCCAGGGCATGGACG
>CAYVLA010000043.1:0-13852 GCA_964452145.1 Hadarchaeota archaeon (SeqCode) | reverse complement strand
CCGGCGGAGGATCTTCTTTCATACGGCAGCGATAACGTCCATCTCTACGACCACCCAATGCTGACGGATTTCCGGGAAGATCCCTACACCCATATCTTGGCAAGCCTTGTGGAGGAGGTGAAGCCGAACATATTCCTGCTCGGGGCAACCAACATCGGCCGCACCCTGGCGCCGAGGCTGGCCGTCAGGTTGAAGACCGGGCTGACGGCGGACTGCACGGGGCTGGACATCGACGAGCACGGCAATCTCCTGCAGACCCGGCCGGCTTTTGGCGGCAACGTCATGGCAACGATCCTGTGCGAGCACCACAGACCCCAGATGGCCACGGTTCGCTACAAGGTGATGAGGAGGGCTGAGAGATGTCAGCGGCGCGAGGGAAGGGTAATCGTGAAGAGCTTTGATCCGGGATGCATCCTGGACAGGACCCGAATACTGGAGTCGACAACGGGGGGCAGCGAGGCCAGCATCACTGAGGCCGAGATCATCGTCTCAGGAGGTAGGGGGCTGGGGAACCCCCAGGGGTTCAAGCTCATCAGGGACCTTGCTCAGGCGCTAGGAGCCGCCGTGGGGGCCAGCCGGTGCGCGGTGGACGATGGCTGGATCGCGTATAGACATCAGGTCGGCCTAAGCGGCAAGACGGTCAGGCCCAAGCTCTACATTGCCTGCGGGATCTCAGGCTCGGTCCAACACCTGGCCGGCATGCAGACCTCCGACGTGATAGTGGCGATCAACAAGGATTCCTCGGCACCGATCTTCAAGGTCGCGGATTACTGCATCGTGGGAGACCTATATGAAGTGATTCCCCGGATCATCCAGGCTGTGAAGAGGCGAGAGATGAGTTGACCTACGCCAAGGTGAACGATGGGATTCTGGAGAGACTCCGCGCCATTGTTGGCGCCGAGAACGTGATCACCGAACCAGGATCGCTGGAGAAGTACTCCAGGGACGAGACCCCACTGGTGTCCGGACACAACCCGGAGGCCGTTGTCAAGCCGGGCCGTCCCGAGGAACTAAGCAGGATCCTCGTTCTCTGCAACGATTGCCTGATACCGGTCACATTCCGCGGGCAGGGAACGGGCCTCTCATGCGGAGCGGTCCCCCTTCTGGGCGGGATCGTGATCAGCTTCGAGCGGATGAACAGGATAATCCAGATCGACGAAGAGAACTTGATGGCGGTGCTTGAGGCCGGGGTCGTGCTGTTGGACTTCCGCCAGGAGGTTGAGAGAAGGGGGCTCTTCTATCCCGCGGACCCGGGTGAGAGGACGTCCTCCATCGGCGGAAACGTTGCCACCAACGCGGGAGGAATGAACGGCGTCAAGTACGGCAAGACCCGTGACTACGTCCTAGGTCTGGAGATCGTCCTTCCCTCAGGCGCGGTGATCCAGCTGGGCGGCAAGACGGTGAAGCGATCCATGGGGTATGACCTTATGCAGCTCATCATTGGCTCGGAGGGCACCCTTGCCGCCGTGACCAAGGTCATCGTCAAGCTCATAAGGCTGCCCAAGATCTTCATGACCCTCTACGTGCCTTTTCCGGATCTGCACAATGCGGTGTCATCGGTCTGCGAGGTCTTGCGGAGCCGGATCACCCCCACGGCGATGGAATTCGTGGAAAGGGACGCCATACTACTAGCCGAGGAGCATCTGCAAAAGACCATGCCTCACCACGATGCAGCCGCATACCTGATCATGAGGATCGAAGGAGACAAGGAGGACGAGCTCTACGAAGAGGCCGAGGCCATATCGGACATCTGCACCAAGAACGGCGCCGCGGACGTCCTGGTCGCCGACACTCCCGAGAGCCAGAGCAGCATTTGGGACATCAGGAGCCACTTCTACGAGGCAGTCGTCAAGGCCCGCGTGGCCGAGCTTGTGGACGCAGCAGTGCCGCCGGCCAGAATAGCCGAGTTCATGCAGGCGGTGAAGGAAATCTCAAGGACCCACGGCATGCGGATCATCGGCTACGGCCATGCGGGGGACGGGAACATCCACCTCCACCCGTTGAAGGACGGCCTGAGCCAGGAAAGGTGGGAGGAGCTGCTACCCCGGGTGATGAAGGAGATCTACCGGAAGGCTGTGGCCTTCGGCGGCACGGTTTCGGGAGAGCACGGGATAGGCTCGGCCAAGAAACCCTACATGTCGATCGCCCTGGACGCCGAACAGCTCAGACTCATGCATGAGATCAAGGCGATCTTCGACCCATGTAACATACTCAACCCGGGGAAGCTACTGGACTGAGCTGAGCCCACGAAGCGTTCCGCAAGCCGGGCGGATCCAGGCGGTCCGGGAAACGAAAAACATCTTCAGCGCCTACGGGTTCACCCTAACGGTTGTGACAATGGCCAATCTGTTGGCGTGGCCCGTGGACTCCTTGATCAAGATCTTCAGGGAGAATCATCCAGGACCGGCTGGTCCCGTCCACATCGACTCCGCGAGGAACGAGTTCGAAAGCGGGCAGGTGGCTGTGCGATGCGATCAGGATGCCGTGGTCAGCGTATCCTGCGGCTCACTTGAACACGGGTCGGGCAGCAGACTTCAATGCATGCCCCGGTTCGTGGGGTACGTGCACGTTCGGGAGTCCGTGAGGAACACCCCTGGGGACGAGATCGTGCATGGAGCCCCGGGCGAGTTCCCCGACTACCTGATGGAACAACGATCTGTGCAAGTCGCCGCAGATCAAACCCAGCCCGTCTGGCTCACAATCTTCGTCCCCGAGCAGGCACCGGTCGGGGACTACGCTGGATCGATCATGATCAAGGCCGGTGAAGAACACGGCCAGGTCAGGGTTGAGCTCAGGGTTCACCCGGCCACCGTGCCGTCTGACCGATCACTCTACCTCACCAACTGGATAAGCCCCGGACACATCGCTAGGTCTGCCGGGCTTAGGGAGTGGAGCGAGGACCACTGGAGACTTCTGCGCGCACATGCCACCAGCATGTCTCTTCACCGTCAGAACGTCGTGTTGACCCCCCTCGGTCTGATCGAAGTATCGAGAAGGCATGGCAAATATCGCTTCGACTTCTCCCGATTTGACCGTTGGATCCGAACATTCCAAGGGGCGGGCGTCGACGGCCTCATCGAGGGAGGCCACTTGGCGGGCAGGTCGGGGGACTGGAACTCGGGATTCAGCCTCCGTGGCTGGGACCTGTCGGAGGAGGCGGGCAGAGCCCGCATGGCGCCGGTGGCGGTGGAATCCCAGGAGTGCGAGGACTTCCTGTCGGCCTTTCTGCCGGCCCTACAGCACCATCTTCGGCGCCGCGGATGGGAGGGAAGATACGTGCAGCACTTGGCCGATGAGCCCATCGAGGCCAACGCAGCCAGCTACCGACGGCTTGCTGAACTAGTGGCCAAGTACGCGCCTGGACTGAGAAGGATCGACGCCAATATGACAACCACCCTGAAAGGATGCCTCGAGATTTGGGTTCCCGTGCTCGACCAGTTCGACGCCAATATTCAGTACTACAGAGAACTCCAGGCGTCCGGGAACCAGGTATGGTTCTATACATGTCTGGGACCCGCCGGGAGGTACCCTAACCGCTTCATCGACTTCTCCCTCCTGAAAGTACGGCTTCTGCACTGGATCAACTTCAGGTACGGCCTGACCGGATATCTTCATTGGGGGTACAACCACTGGACCGATGATCCCTTCAGACATACCCAACCCGATTGGAGCCACGGAGCCCCGCTTCCGGCAGGGGATGCATGCATAGTGTACCCTGGGCCCAATGGGCCCGTAGAGTCCATTCGATACGAAGCGATGAGGGATGGCGCCGAGGACTACGAGCTCTTCAAGGCCCTTTCCAGACAAGATGAGGAAGCCGCCTTTCGTCTGTGTGACCTAGTTGTGAGAACGCCCACGGACTATGAACGGGACGCCGGGAGGTTCCGAGAATCCCGGCTGAGACTTCTCGAAGCCGTGGGGAAGATCCAGGGATCATCAGCCTAACCGCCGACCCTCCGTCCAATCCGGCTGTCTGCCCATGAACCTCGACGTTCCCCTCCATGTGGGACTTCTGATCGAAGGCCACCCGACCCCAAGAGGAGGAAGGACCTGAAAGCCAAAAGGCCTTCGCCAAACACGACTTCGGTGGCCGGGGTGTCGCAGCAAGGATGAACTGAAGTGCTAGAGACAGGCCTCGATCTCCTCAAAGCCTGCTTGGCTGTATGAGAAGAACTGCTTGTAAGCCGGGCAAAAGTAGCTTCGCCCAGGATGAGCGCTCTCCCGTCTGTTGTACTGGCAACCGCCAAAGCACAGATCGATCCACTCACAACTCCTGCATTGGGGATCGACCTTCGATTTCGCATCCGAGAACTTGGCCAGCGAGGTCCCCTCCACGATCTTCCTGAGAGCCACCTCCAGTATGTTGCCCAGCCGCATCTCCTTGTCCACGAAGAAGTCGCACGGATACACATCGCCGTTGCTCTCCACAACGACGTACTCGCCGCAGCTCGGCCCAAGAGTGCACAGGTGGTATCCCCTTCCAAGCCTCATGGCCAAGAGGGAGTTGAACATCCGCACGTAGACCCTGGGATAGTCCCGCTTCCAGAGATCGAAGACGCGACACAGAAAGCTGCCGTACTGCTCGGCGTTCACGTCGTAGGGGCCTGGGCCATTCTTGGCAATGTCCCATTCCAGACATGGCACGAACTGGAGGTACCGGAAGCCGTTGCCGACGAAGAACTCGTAGATTCCTTCCGGATCGCCTGCATTGACGCTGTTCACCACGCACAGGACGTTGAAGTCGACTCCTCCCCTCTTCAGGAGCTCCGCTCCCTTGAACGCACGCCGAAAGCTTGGGTAACCCCGGGGCGTCCGCCTGTTGGCATCGTGAATAGCAGGCGGCCCGTCCAGACTTATGCCGATGAGGAACTTGTACCTGAAGAAGAACCTTGTCCACTCCTCGGTGAGAAGCGTGCCGTTTGTTTGGAAGGCGTTGGAGACAGCATGGCCTCTCCCGTATGCTTCCTGGAGCTTGACCGCCCGCTTGTAGAAATCGAGGCCTGCAAGAAGGGGCTCACCCCCCTGCCAGCTGAAGGAGGCGATGTCCGTCGAGATGTCCAGATACTGGGCAATCATCTCCTCCAATACCCGGTCGCCCATCCTCCCCGGTTCATCCGGGCCGTACAGCTGCAGCCTTCTGGAGTAGAAGCAATAACGGCAAGCAAGATTGCATCTTGCTGATACCGGCTTCACCAGAATGCTTGACGGAAGCATCCATCGTCGCTCGACGCAGTCCCTATAATTGTTACTTGGAGTTCTCCGCCAGAGCCGGGTCGAATCCAAGGATTACCCAACAAGCTTTTGACGGCCCGCAACGGCGCAGGAGCCAATATATTCAAGGAGGGCGCGTCTATATTGGCGCGAGGGAGTGTATTGGACGAGCTGAAGGGAAAAAGGATGGCTATTCTTGTGGCAGAGGGATTCGAGGACCTCGAATTCTTCTACCCCCTCATCCGGTTCGCCGAAGCCGGAGCCGACGTTGTGGTAGCGGGTCTCACAAAGGAGCAGGTCAAGGGCAAACACGGCTTGGAGTTCACCCCCTCCACGACCGTGGCCGAGATCGTGGAAGCGGATTTCGACTGCATCATCATACCAGGCGGAAACGCGCCTAGGCGACTGAGGGAGAACAAGGAGGTCCTGGAGCTGGTCAGAAGAGCCCACAGAAAGGGCGTAATAGTGGCAGCCATTTGCCATGGCCCCCAAGTCCTTGTCTCCGCAGGGATTGTGAAGGGCCGAAAACTGACCGCCTACAGAGCGGTGAAGGACGAGATACTCCAAGCGGGCGGTGACTTCGAGTACGTGGAGGTCAGACGCGACGGGAACCTGATAACGTCCAGATTCCCCGAAGACCTCCCCGCCTTCTCCAAGGCCGTCATCTCGGCCCTCACCTCCCGGTAGCGGGGCCAGTGCCTCGGAGGATGGGTCTGATGGGTAGGATTCTGTCTGGGCTTGGCGTTCTCGTCTTCATCGCCGCGGTCCTGCTCTCTGGATGCATCGGCCCGAGGGACAGCGACGGGGACGGATACCCGGATGAGGAGGACCGGTTCCCGAACGATCCCAACGAGTGGATCGACAGCGACAACGACGGTGTTGGAGACAACTCCGATGCATTCCCCCGAGATTCCACCGAAACCGCCGATTCCGACGGGGATGGCTACGGCGACAACTCGGACGATTTCCCTTATGACAAGAATGAGTGGATCGACAGCGACGGGGATGGCTACGGCGACAACTCGGACGTCTTCCCACAGGACTGGAGCGAGTGGGCTGACTCCGACCAGGACGGATACGGAGATAACTCGGATGACTTCCCGACCGACCCGCGATACCACCTGATCTGCCCGGAGTGCAACGGGACCGGAAGAGTCCCTGAGAGAGAGGAGTTCAACTACACCACCTCGGGCTTTCTTCAGGACCGCGGAACCATCTCCTCCGAGTGGCACGTACGGATCTCGGTGACCAACAATGACAACAGCGGCGGCGTCTTCAGGGTCGAGGCATGGGTTGTGGAGGGGGGGGAGGAGCGGTGGCGAGGCTCTGATCAGCATTTCATAGATGGCGGGCGGACGTATGAGTTCGATCTGAGGGCCAGCGGATTCAGCCAAGCGGTCAACCAGGGAAACATGCACTACGTGGTGAAGCCGCCGTACCGGGTGGTGGGGCCGGAAACGGCCTGCCCGATCTGTCAGGGGGCAGGCAAGATCTAGTGCAGGGTGACTCTCTGGCCCATTGCATCTGACCGGTAGCATGCCGCAGCTATCTCAACCGCCTTCAGCCCGTCTTCCCCGGTGACCCCGGGCTCGCGGTTCTCAAGTATGCACCCGACGAAGTCTTTGAGGACCAACCCTATCGTGAAGTCGGGCTCCGTTATCGCGTCGTCACGACGATCCTGTCCATGGATGAAAGTGATGCGTCGGCCGTACCTGTCCGCAAGAAGCTGGCCGCCATCCGTTGCTATCTGTATCAGATCGGCCCTGGATCCTGACGCCATGGACCCATCGCATGTCACGGCACATTCGGGGAAGTCGAGCACCGCGACGAAGGCGTCTTCGACCCCTGCGGAGGCGACCCTCATCGTTGAGCAGTAGAGGCCGAGAACATCCCTCTCCAACAGGAACCTGGCCTGATCGAATAGATGAACTCCGAGATCCATCAGGGCCCCGCCTCCAGAGGCCACGGGGTCTTCTCGCCATCCCGGGGCCGGCTGCTGCCTCTTGCACATAGTGATCAGGTAAGGCTTGCCCAATGCGGGCAACGAAGCCTTGACCCGTCTCACCATGGGATGGTAGCGGAAGTTATGGCTGACCATGAGCTTGACGCCTGCGCTTCGCGCCGCATCGATCATGGCCCGGGCTTCCTCGACGTTCCTGGCCATGGGCTTCTCCACGAGTACATGTTTGCCGTTTTCGGCCGCAGCGACCGTCATCGGCATGTGCAAGTAGTTCGGCGTCACGATGACAACCGCGTCGACCATGGGATCAGAGACCAGCTCTCGATAGTCGGTATAGATGTTTGGAACCTTGTACCTGGCGGCGAACTCTCCGAGCTGCTCCTCATCGCGGCGGGAGACGGCCACAAGGGCCGCATCTGGAACATCGCTCTGAATGTGCTCGGCGTATCTTGCTCCATGTCTTCCCGTTCCAATCAGACCGAGGCCCAAGGTCATGCCCATCACCGCGTCGAGTCTTTCACGTCAACCTGAACTATCTTTTGCCTGTTGACATTGGGACTTGACATGGTACATTTGAGGAACATATTTCACCCGAAAGGGACCCCGACTCGGGGCTGAGGATCCTGCTCCAGATCAGGATAATCTCTATCGGCAAGATCAAGAATCGCTTCGTCCAGGAGGGCATCGAGGAGTACAGGAAGCGCATCGCCCCGCTTGCCAGGCTGGAGCTTGTTCACCTGAGGCAGGCGTATGCGAGGGATCCGGGTAGGGGTAAGGACCTTGAGGGAATGAGGCTTCTGTCGAAGTCCAAAGCGAAAGTGAGGATTGCCCTCGACCCGGCGGGGAAAGAGGTCTCCTCAGAGGAGTTGGCCGAGATCATTCGTCGTTACCAGTCCCTAGACTTCTTGGTGGGCGGCCTAGACGGCCTTTCCAACGAAGCCCTACAATCCAGCGACGTGGCCCTGTCCCTCTCGAGGCTGACGTTCACCAGAGAGCTTGCAGAGTTGATCCTTGTCGAACAGATCTACCGGGCCCTCACCATTCTTGAGTCCCACCCTTATCACAAGTGAGGAGGATGATATGTCACAGGAGGCAATGCCGGTCAGAGCGCTCGCCGTGCTCGTTGCATGCCTTGGGCTATGGATCGGCGCCAAGTCCGCCACCGCCTACCTAAGCTATGCCCCCTTCAACGGCGCGTTCGAGAGATGCGACGAGCGAGGAGTTCCCTACAATTGGAGTCTCACGGCAACCCCATCGGCGGACGGATTGAGGACGGAGGCCAAGCTGGTCGGCGAGGCGTGGAAGGGGGACAAGGCGCTCTACGTCGGAAGCCTGGGCACGGGGTCAGCATCGGCCAATCTCGAAATGAACATCGAGAACAATCTGCTGAGGATGCTCTACATAGGGACGGCTGAGTTTCACTACAAGGTCCTTTCCTCGGGGGCATCCTGCTCCAACCTCGTCTTTCAGCTTGATCTGATGGACGAGCAGGGAAAGATTGTGGCAGGCACCAGTTTCTCTCCGTCGCCCGAGCAGATCGGGGACGGGTTGTGGCATCTGCATAGATTTCTCGTCGACATCAGGCAGTCTAGGACGGCCAGGTCCATCGTCCTTTCCTTCGGAGTCAACCCAGGGGCGAACAAAGCGCCCGGAGCCTGGATCGTGGACGAGCTACAGATCTATGAGACCCCGGCCTCCCTGGCTCTGGGGACGCTGAGATGCGAAAATGCCCTCGTGGGGATCGGAGAGACCTTCCGGATCGGCTTCAACACGACAAACACCGGTGGGGCCTTCTTCTACAACTTCAACTCCAACCTCACCCTGACCGATGGCCTGAGGCTTGCGAATGGCACGAATACGCAGACCTTAGGCGTGGTCGAGCCCGATCTGACCTACGATGTCCAGTGGACCGTCATCGCGACCAAGCCTGGCGTATACTGCCTCACGGCCCAGTGCTGGAGCCCCGACAACCTTACGTTCCTCCCGCCTCCAATGCTGGCCCTGGTCGCATCGGCCGATTACTCCCATCCGGTGGCAAGGCCGGATCGAAGCCGCGGTTCCGTTTCGGGGCAAGAAGCAGTCATCGAGAACCCACACATCAGGCTCGCTTTCCCACTGACAGAGCAGGGATACGGCATGTTCACCATCCAGTGCTGGGACGGGTCGTGGAAGGATATGGGGATCTCGATGCCCATTGGCCATGCACTGTACTTGGACGATCATGGGAAGGAACGCCTGATCTTGCTGATCCCGGACAGCTGTGATTTCGGGGCGACCCAGAGTGGCGCCTGGTTGGCTCTAACCGGATCGGTCATCGACGGGGACGGAGTCATCTGGGCCGCGGACTACCGTTTTGACCTCGGACACGCCAGCCCCTTCGTCGGCCTCGCCTTCTCGGTGAAGACAAGCCGGGAAAGGCTTCTGCTGCGTCTGTCGAGCCCCCAGATTCTGGCTGGGGAGGGAAGTTTCGCGGCCGACCGGGACGCCGGGCTCTTCTGCGGACTGGAGTACCTTCTTGCCGGCGAGCGGTCCTCGGGAACCGATTTCGCATGGCCGCCGGTCAATCTCAGAGTCGTCCCCCATCCTCTCAAGGTGACCATCCCGCTGATGGTCGTGGAACATGACCAAGCCAGCATAGCCCTGTCCTGGGATCCTTTAGAGAAGTGGGATGGGGTCAACGCGATGATGTCGGCGAAGTACGTCTCTCCGAACTGGATCCACGATCAGAAGAACCACATGATGGCCCTGTTCGTGCCCACGATCCCGGAGTGGGTGAGCGAGAACCAGGACAAAGCATTCAGGCCCTACAACCTCACGGGCTCCGTCACGATGCGCTCCGAGATCTTCGCCCAGGCAGGGGTGGACGCGGTGGGAGTCGTCCTCTGGTGGCTCGACGAGCACGGCATCCCCGAACCACCGGAGCAACCTCGATCCTTTCTGGAAACCACCGACCTCAACACCTTATGCTACAAAGACATATGTTGGGTCCCGGCTGCAAAGGCCTGGAAGCATACCCACCTGAACGACCCCGGTTGGATCTTCTACGACCCCATGGTGGCCTTATCCCTGTGGCATTACTCCGCCCTGACCACGAATCACACGCTCAGGGACGAGATACGGGAACAGGTGCTGGAGGCCCTGGCCGCGACGGGAGGGTGGGGAGTCGACCTGGATCTGGCCCTCCACCTTGGCGAGATGGACAAGGCCCTGACGGCGGGGTACGGACTCGTCCAAAGCCTAGCGGACTCGCAGAGCAACGACGGTTCATGGCCTTTCACGCCGAACAAACAACAGGAGCAGTTGGGAAGACCCGGGGATACATCCTCCGGCTGGACCGCGTCCAAGGCGAGAGTCCTGTTGAAGTTCGGAAGGATAACCGGAGATGCCACGGCCATTCAAGCAGGATTGAAGGCCTTGGAGTATCTGGACGGACAGACCAGACCGGAGGGGGCCCAGACGTGGGAACTGCAGCTTCACGTGCCCGACGTTCTGGCCTCCGCCTACGTCACGGAATGCTATCTTGAGGCATTCCGAATAACAGGCCATCCGAGATACCTGGACAGGGCCAAGTACTGGGCAGCCACAGGGCTGCCTTTCATATATCTCTGGAATCCGCCCGATAGGCCGATCATGATCTACGGCTCCATCCCGGTGTTCGGGGCAACCTGGTACACCGGGGCCTGGTTCGGGGTGATCGTGCAGTGGAACGGTCTCGACTACGCCTACAGGCTGTATGATCTGTCAAAATACGATGATTCCCTTCCCTGGATGGCCCTGGCCGAGGGCATCACGATCTGCGGAATGCAGATGCAGCGCTACCCCGGAGGACCCCACGAAGAGGTCGCCGGGATGTACCCGGATGCCTACAGCGCGGTAAAGGGGACCGACCAGTACTACTTCGACATAAACCCGAGATACATCTCCCTTTGTGCCTTCGCACTGATGGGACATGACCAGACAGCCCAGACGGAGATGATCAGGTTCGATGAACAAACGATCCATGTCAGCACCGTCGGGAAGCTTGGGGCCCCGACCTGGCACGACGACTCTCTCGAGTTCCAAGTCGAATACGCACCCGGAGATACTTCCTACGCTCTGATCGGTGGCGTGTCACGGCCCTCAAGGATCACCATCAACGGGCTGGTGCTCGACGAGACATCTGACCTCTCCGCGGCAGCCCAGGGATGGAGCTATCGCACGGAGGGCATTCTTGTCTTCAAGATGATCCATCTAGACCGCGACACCGTCCGGATCTGGGGTATCGCCCCGCAGCCTAACAGGAGAGTGTCATCCGAGCCTGTCTGGGAGTTCGATCTCCTCGACTCTGAAGGATGGGCGAACACGAACATGTTGCTTCCCTTCGCGTTGGGCAACGGAACCCTGTTCACCCGGTCAACGGGCTCCGATCCGTACATGATGGGCCCGACTCTCGATCTTGCCGCCACCGGCGACGCCGTTGCTACGATCAGGATGAGGACAACGGCCGGAACACATGCCCAGATATTCTGGACCCGTAAGGATTCGCACTCTTTCTCCGAATCCAAGAGCATGTCCTTCTCCATAGAACCGGATGGTGAGTGGCATGAATACCGGGTTGCAGTTGGCCTGAGCCTCGAGTGGACCGGGACCATAAGGCAGATCAGGTTCGACCCGTCGAACGCGCCGGATGCCCAGATCTGGATAGACTACATTCGCATAGATGAGATGACCGCCGTTCTTGCGCTCGCCCTGCTGCCGACCGCGATAGCAGGCAGGAAACGCCGTGTTCGGCGATTTGCATTTCCCGATCGACGAGGCAGTCTGGGAATGACTAGGGAGACTCCTGCTCCGGTCAGGGACCAGCCTCAGGCCGCCTCCCTATAGTGGCAGATCCACCCGCCTACCCTCGCTGTTTGAGGCGATCGCGGCCAGGCTGAGCTGGACGGAGTTGAGTCCTTCCTCGACATCTACCGAGGATGCCTTCCCCTCCTTGACGCAGGTCAGGAAGGCCTCGTCCTCCACCGAGTAGGGACTACGCCTCCCGGTGTACTCCGCCTGATGGGTTCTCCACTTCAAAACGACGCGGCTGACGAAATCCTCGTATTTCAGGTTCTCCGCCACAACCTTGATCCCCTCCTCGCCTTCCACTGCCGCGTTGGTGGAGGTGACGACGCCGATCGCGCCGCTTCTGAAGATCAGCAGAACGGCCGAAACGTCCTCGATGTCGTAGTTCTCGATGCTGGTGTTTATCCGCGTGGCCATGATTGCCTGAACACTTCTCACTTCCCCTGCCAGCCATCTGGCTTGGTCGAAGATGTGCGTGGTCTGTTCGGTGATCTGCCCACCGCTCATCTCGCGCCTGATCCACCAGGGGACGTTGTACACCCCACCCCACCACTTGCCCTCAACCATGCCGATGGTTCCCCCCTTCTCGAGGAGGATCTTCCGTGCCTCGATCCGTCCTTCATTGAACCGCCAGTGATACCCCATCTGGCTCAGGATGCCGCTCTTCTTGCAGACGCTGACGATCTCCTTTGCCCTTTCTATCTTGCTGTCCAAGGGTTTCTCCACGAAGACCGGGATCCCCCTTTCGGCGGCGGCCTTGACCGGGTCAAGGTGGATGTGTGGAGGCGTGCAGACGAAGACCGCCTCCGGTTTCTCCCTGTCCATCATCTCGACATAGTCAGGATACAATGCCGGGATCTTGAAGTCGGCCTGCACCTTGGCCGCCCGAGCCTGGTCCGGATCGGCGATCGCCACGACCTCGGCCATCTTGAGCCTCGACAGATGATCGACATGAGCTCTTCCGATGCCTCCCACTCCGACGACGGCAACCTGCATCTGATCAGCCGAGCCCAACGCACTTCGGCAGGCTGAAAAATGCCACCTATCTCGGAGCGCCCTTCCGGGTTGTCGGGCCAACGCTGGACCTGGCTCCGGTCGCCGAGCAGTAAGCGCCGACCAACAGGACAAGTGCACCAGCAAAAGCCACGCCGGTCCAGAAACGAAGCTCGCTCCTCACCTCTTCCCTATCATGCTCTATCTGCCTGATGTACTCGGGAGGCATCATGGGATTGATTGGTTCCTTGTCCATATTCCTAGAAAGGCGGTGGGCCTCGACCAGCCTGGGCAAGGCCAGCCCCAGCCAAACGACTGCTATGGCAACAAGGACTGCCCCGCCGACGAGAAGTTGCCTCGATTTCTTGGTCAGAATTCTCAGGAAGCGCAATCAAGCCAATGGCCTGGCGAGACCCTCAAATATCTTTGCACCAGCACAGCACACCAGCACGCCAGTGGCCAGCCAGCAGCTGTGCTACTGTCGGGATCCGACAGATCAAGTTTTCAAGCCCGTTGACACGGTGACATGGGATAGCCTTGGAGAGTCCCCAAACCCCCTCGGAGAACCAGACTGGTGGTTCCCCTTCCTCGGAAACCAGCCCCCAGCCCCCTGATTATCTGCAAGACAAGAACACGGCCTATCTGGCCTACATCCTTCGCGAGACCGAACTGATCAGGGCCAGGATGGACGGCATGAACAGAAAGGTTTCCGTCATCGTGGGGCTACTTGCAGTCGCCATATTGGTCATGATCATCACATGGCTGGATATCACAGGAGCCCTGATGATCTTCTGACGAGGAGCACACTGCCCATTTCAAGCACCGAGAAGTGACCCGATCCCTCACCCCGATTCCCTATCCCCC
>CAYVLA010000042.1:113-26790 GCA_964452145.1 Hadarchaeota archaeon (SeqCode) | reverse complement strand
CCATTGAATCGCGTACGCCCAGAACAAGGCCTCGTCCTTCAACTTCACCGCATCTGCGTACAACTCCGAGAGCTCCTCGATCGAAGCCCTTATGGCATCGTGGGCTCTATCGACATCCCCGTCCAGGTAAAACCCTTCGCTTCTTCTTCTCCCTTCATGCACGTTTCCAAGCCTCTCAAACAGCTTCACCGGGTTCGCCCCGAATCTCTCCGCAAATTCAAGGAGGCTCGTCAGAAGCAGCCTCATGGAATCGAAGTTGACCAGAAGCTGTCGGTAGTCATGCATCCTCAGTGGGTCGGCCGGCAGCTCCCTTCCGATGCTAAACCATACCATATTCACGACGATATCCAGGGAGAACCTGTTGTCCAAGTTGCTCCAGAACTCTGGGTAGTAGACCGCGTCCCTGAAGGTGAAGGTGACGGATCCGTTCCACCTCCAGTAGAAGACGTGGGGGATCCGCCCGGGCACGGGATGCCCGAAGCCCGCATCAGTCAGGGTGTAGGAGAGGACGACCGAACCGGGTCTGGGCATGGTGTTAACCCCGGAGCTGACCCCGCCCAGAAACGGGATGGGGATCATGTCCCGATAGGGCTTCATTATGTTGGGCAGATCCTCATCGTCCCTGATGACAAGCGGCCCCGGTCGGCCGCCAAGGACCATGGGATTTGCGGTCAGGGCGTGCACATCGTTGGGGAAGGCGTCCGAAATGATGCTGTCCCTCCACCTCAGATAGAAGTCCGGGATGCCGCTCATGACGCTCCTGGTATTCACCCCACCCCTCTGGTGATGGGTCAAGGCATCGTAGATCCATCTCTGGTGCTCTCCGGTAAAGTAGGCCAAGTCGATCTGTTCCAGGAAGAAGAATTCGTACTCCAGCAGAGCGCTGTAGCTTCTGGGGAAGTAGATCCGCATGAAGCGCTGGATCTGGGCCCCTGACAAAGCCGACCAAACCCGGGTCGGGATCACGACAGGGTCGGTTGACGGCTCCGAGGTGAACCAACCTGAAAGCACCGGCATGCCGACATCGATCCCGGTTGCTAGGACTTTGATCCTCTGGGGTCTTTCCTCCGCCAGACAAATCGCCGGGAGAAGGCAGGATGCTAGGGCCAGATAGATCAGCTTTACGTCGAATCCACCACTCCGGGATGGGTTGTTATCCTTTTCTCCGTCTGACTCCATCTCGGTCCTCCGCCTTCTTCTCGATTGGGAATCCAGGGCTGATATCTGCCACCCTTTCTGGATCTATGCGTGCTTATGTGTTTTGGTGGCTTCACGCTTTTCTGAGCATCTGGCCGGGTTCGACCGTCCAGAGGAAGGGATGCGGATTCTCGTGGCAGATCTCCATGTCCTCTGGATCGGACTCGAGAAACGATTAGTCGATCTATTCCCCCTTGGGTGTGTTGCTGCAAGCTTCTCTGCAACCTCGACGGGCCTTAAGACGTGGCTTTCTCCTACGGGCAATATCACTTTTTTTGCCCGAAGGTCGTCTGGAGCCCTCCTTCTTCCCGTTGAGACAGTCGCTCACAGGCCTCGCTTTAGGAAATCACCTGTCGGACAGGTAGACAGTGCCTGATCATGGCTCTCTGGTTAACGGGCTTCCCACCAGGGCAGTCACCCAAGCCGACCCGCTCAGTCATCTTCGGTGTCTCGTCCCATGCCTTCTGGAACCGTCTTGCGTTGGTGACGCGTGAGAGATCTCCACTCCCGCCTACAGAAACATAAATGTGGAATGGCGTATCAACCAGGTTTGACTGGGCAGTACGGATGCTTGCCTTCTCTATAGATAGGATCGAGAGAAGAGCGCGATTCGCTCCTAGATTGACTGGCGGGAACCACGATGAGTGACACACGTCTCGTCCCTACCACATCTCCCGAGGACATGCAGAAGATTCGGGAACTAACGGATCGCTTCTTTGCTGACTCATCCGACCTACCCATCTCTTTTACGTATGGCAGCAAGACGCTTGCCGGCATTCCCGGGCCTTGGAACCCGGTGTCTCACACGCGCCGCATCGACGCCAATATCCTCGAGACCGTTTTCGAAGGAAACGATGCCGGCACGGGCCTGAATCTCCGGGTCGAGTGCACGGCATACCAGGACTACCCTGTCGTGGAATGGATCTCGTGGTTCGCCAACAGGGGGCACGAGCCCACGCCAGTCATCGGCAGCATATTGGCGATGAACGGGTCACTCAGCGGTCATTCACCTACACTGCAGCACTACAACGGCGACTTCTACAGCGAGGAAGGATACGCACCCCATTGTACTTCCCTGCACCCGGGACGCTGCATCCGGCTTGCACCCAATGGAGGTCGGCCGTGCGACGGTGTGTTCCCATACTTCCGCGTGAGGTTCGATGACTGCGGAGTGTCCATGGCCATCGGATGGCCAGCGCAGTGGGCAGCCGAGTTTGCAGGTCTGGCAGACGGTGTCGATATTAGGGTTGGCCAGGAGAGGACGAACCTGCGACTTATGCCGGGGGAAATCATCCGCACTCCTCGCGTAACAGTGCTCTACTGGGCCGGGGAGGTTTCGCGAGGCGTCAATCTTTGGCGCAGGTGGTACCTTTCCCACATTCTCCCCAGGCCCAACGGCCAACCGCTGAAGCCGCGACTAGCCTGCGAGGGTCCCGGTGACGGCGTAGAATTCACCGCTGCCACCGAGGAAAACCAGCTCCAATTCATACGCAAGGCCGCAACGGAACGTGGACTTCCCTTCGACATCTGGTGGATCGACGCAGGTTGGTATCCTTGTTACGATGAAAGACACGAGAGACAATGGCCGATAACCGGCACATGGGAGCCAGACCCGGAGAGGTTCCCGAGAGGTTTGAAGGCGGTATCCGACTGCGCAGCTGATAACGGCGCCGACCTGTTGCTCTGGTTTGAACCGGAAAGGGTTCTGCTTGGCACCAGACTGGACGAAGAACACCCGGAATGGCTCTTGAGGAGAGGGGATAGCCCGAACCGCCTCTTGAATCTTGGCAATCCGGAATGCCGCCGGTGGCTTACTGGCCACATATGCAAGCTGATAGAGGAGAACGGGGTGAAGATATATCGGCAGGACCACAACTTCGAGCCCTTGGAGTACTGGCGCGAAAATGAGGGCCCGGAGCGCCAGGGGATGAACGAGAACCTGCACGTCCAGGGCTACCTCCGTTTCTGGGACGACCTGCTAGCGCTCAATCCCGGCTTGTGGATAGACTCCTGTGCAAGCGGAGGTCGACGAAATGATTTGGAGACCATGCGTCGCTCCGTGCCGCTGCACTACACGGACTACGGGTACGGCGACCACCCGGTCAAGCTGGCATTTCATCATACTTTGTACGCCTGGATACCGTATTTCAGAGAGCAGGCACTCTCCTGGGATATGGAGGGGAAGACCAGATTTTTGCCTATGGTGGACAGGTACTCCTATCACTGTGGCATGGCTCCCGCGATGTCAATGTCACTGGATATTCGCAGGGATGGCTACGACTATGCGCTGGTCAAGGAAATGGTCGGAATCTGGCGCCGGGCGTCCGACCTATTTCTGAACGGGGACTACTACCCCTTGACGCCGTTTCACCGAAGTGACAAGGAGTGGGTCATCCGCCAGTTCGATCGTCCGGAGCTGGGGCGTGGGCTGATCCAGGGGATCCGTCTCCCCGCATCGTTGCGGGAGACCATGATCGTTCATCCCATGGCCGTACGCCCAGAAGTAACCTACCTCTTTGAGAACCCCGAGACGTCTGAGAGAAGGGAGATCAAGGGGGACGGTCTGATCCGCAATGGCTTCAGTCTCAGGCTCCAGCCACGTAACGCCGCCATATGGTTCTATGAGATCCGAGGAAGTCCGGCCCCTGGCTGATGGATCGGCGTGATGGATGGTCCTAGGCCTGAACGACCCGGTTTGTTGTCACCTCTTTCCAGATCTTCGCATCTCAAAGCCCAAGGCCACCATACCCAGGCAGATCGGTGCCGCGATCCCGTTGACGGACTCCTGGACTTCGACCAGGCAGCCCTCTGAGACAAAGATGTGGCAACCGTCCGGGACCCTGACCAGATACCCTCCTTCCTTGGACGCTATTGACGGACGCCCCACATCCCGGCTCACCTCAATGTCGTAGATGCAGCCCCTGTAGCTGATCTGTCCGACCCATAGGCGCGTGAGATCCCGGGGGAGGCGGGGATGAAGGTGAAGCCCGTCCGAGAGCGCCTCCGCACCCAAGAACCCATGCACTACAAAGGCAGGCACCAGCCCCGATTCGGGAAACTCGCCAATGATTCCCAGCTTCCATGGAATGCCCTGGCTGTTGGGAGGATCCCTCCTCAGCTGGTCCTTGTGGAACTCGGTCATTATCGCGTCCAGTCTGGCAAGTGCATCATCGGGCGAGATGCAAGCGAGGCGGGACATCAGGTCGTAGAAGGACGTGTAGAAGATCATTCCTCCGTTCTCCAGGTGCTCGTCGTAGTTGGCCCTGCCTCCAGGCCCAATGCTGATGGCTCCGCCTATGTCGTACCACCAGTGTGGCTCCACACTTTCGACGGGAATCGTCGTTGATCGCGGTGCCACTACGTAGCGGTAGATATCCTTCCCTCTTGAGTAATCTCCCTCGATATCCCTTTCCCCGCTGAGCCAGGACAGTATCACCTGCCCGGTCTCCTCGTCGGCCAGCCCGTATGTGATGGCCTCAAGGTTGAGGTAGGTGAAACCGTAGTCATGTTGTTGCCCAAGCACATCAATGCAGCCAATGTACCTACCCGCTTCCTCGTTCCAGAAGGCTTGGTTGAACCTCATCTTGACCAACGGCATGAGGCTCCGCAGAGAATCGGCCCTCGAAAGGTTCCCGACAGCACGCTCGACCTCGGACATTAGCCCGAGGGAGGCATAGAAGTACACGTTGCAGTAAGCGCTCATGTACCCAAAGGGGAAGTTGTCCCAATAGTCGGTCGGGTAACCGTTGTGGGTACCATTGCTGTCGGGGTCGGTGATGACGAGCAGTCCTTGGCGCCCCTGAAGTTGATCTAGCTGGAAATCCATGGCAGACCGAAGTCGGTCCAGGACGCTGCGATCGTCTCGAACCACGACCTCGCCATCCGAGAACGATTCTCCCGGAATGACATCATCGTTTATGCTCCACCAACCTATCGTGCCTACGGGGCGGCTCATTTCGAGATAGTAAGGCCCTGCAGGTTGCGGGGGGAAGTCGAGCATCATCCATGCGTTGTCCGCAACGTCCCTGAAGTCCTTGCTGGCAATGATTTCCCCAGTAACATCGCCCCTGTAAAGGGACAGAGCCATCCCGGCCCCTTCCGTCATGTAGGTCGGATAGCATCCTCCAACTGAGCTGAAGCTCCTCTCCGCTACAAACGACTGGCCTATCGTCCTGCCCTCCTGTAGGCGAATTGCTACATGGCTCCGGCTGTCCCACTTGATGACCTCACCTCCGTCGTGGCTTATCGCGAATGCCATGTCTGTCGTCGCCGAGACTGTAGACATGAGGAAACCATCATCCCCCGACCACAGGTAGTACCTGCACGCTCCGAGGATGAACTTGGCATTGGATTCGTAGTGCCTGTGGCCGTGGGTTGGCCATCCTTCTTGGTTTCCCCACGACCACACGTAGCCATCGAGCCCAACGTGATAGTTGACGTACTGATCTCTCAGGGCACTTTTCAGAGATGGATCATCGTACCAGCATAGCTTCAGCGCATTCCACTCAAGCCACGCGGATTCCCCTCCCATAGCCGGCACGGCCTGGGTCCCGTCGGATGGTGGGCCAAAGACCCGCCACATATTGTTCAGATCGGCATCCCATTGGTCCCCCCGGCTGGTACGGAAGGGCCCAAACTGTTCATGGCCGATAACCTTGGCTTCTGCGAGCTGAAAGGTATAGCCCCCGTCCAGATCCCTTCTTAGGTAGCTGGCCTGTATCATCAGGGCATCTCCCACAACCCCGTGTAGTGCCACGATGACCTCTTCAAGGCCGGGGTCGGGGAAGGAATTGTAGTTCGCACCGCCAACGGGATACCATACCTCACCATGATCTGTGGAGTAAAACACCTTGAAACCGCTGGGGAATCCTCCTCGAGGGGAGGGCTTGAGGCGAAGCTCGACCATTTCTGCATGGCTTCCAAGTTGAATCTTGATCCATTCCTGTCTTCCCGGACCGGGCCTTGGCTCACTGCTCCAGTAGCTTGACGGATCCCCATCGAGTATCAGATGGGATGAGTTGACGCCAGAGGAGACTCGTATGTAGGCCACGGCCAGACCCGTCCTCGGGGTCTCCGAGTCCTGGCTTGTTGCGGTGAAGATGGCTGCAGAAGCCACAAGGAAAGCACAGACAACGAAAGATCCTCTCAATCAGACACGTCCCCTGCTGTGGATCGAGCCGTACCTCCCTGCGGGCACCCAGACCTGCTGGTGGAGCCCAGGACTCATGCTTCCCGTTGCATATCGCCTGTGCGGATTCAAGCATCGTTCTCCCCGTTCAGCACCAGCATCGCCTCCCGCTCGATCTGGGCGATCTGCAGAGCCCTCTGAGCAGCCTGTTATCCAAGTTGACCAACCACAGACCATCGACCGCGAAATGGGACCCTTTGAGGGACTCCACAAGACTTGCACTCTCATCCATTCGGCCACACCCAACGCACCAACAAGTCTGAAGCGGTTTCAAGCTTTGCGCGCAGGTCGGCGTCAGGATCCAGCGATCGCACTAGGTCCTGCACGAATCCCCGGTACTGCGGCTCGAGGGCGCCAAGGGACCGGTTCAGCGCCTTCCGGATCGCCTGGCACGACCGGAAAGGATGGGCCCCAAGAATTGCCTTGGCTTCCCCCAGTATCCCTTCGATGCCCTCCCCAACCGGGGAGCTGGGATCCAGTTCCCTTAGATAGAACGCTATCTGATCCTCCGTGATGCCCCGGTTCTCCAGAAGACTGGACACCTCGTAATCCTTGAGGGCCACCGACAACAGATAGGCCGCCATCGATGCCTCGTCCGGATGCACCCGCTGACGACGCTGGGCCTCCTGCAGAGCCGCTGGCATCCCCAGGAGGTAGGCCGATATCTCCCAGTGCAGGATTCCGTGGCCGACCTCATGCTGTAATCGGGCCCTGCAGATGCCATCAGAGAGGTCAAGGTCTGTAGACGAGATCCATATGCGGGGATATCCTGCGAACGACTCGTGTAGGGTTGCGAAATCCGGGAGGATCAGGGTCATCGGCAGACTGAGATCGGCAAGTGCCTCGACAAACCCGTTCTTCATTGCGTTTCTCGTAGGAAAGATGTGGATTTCCAAGTAACCGTCCGGCTCTCCCAGTTGCTCGAGCAGTGATTCCAGGTACTCGGCCACATTGGAGTTCTTGGTCTCCCTGCCCGATCTGCCCTCAAAGACCTTGACAACCATCGAGGAATGTTTCCACGCGACGGCTTAAGAATATGAAGTGAAGGACCCACGAAGATTGGGGGTCTGCAACGAGCTTGGGAAGATGTTCCAAGCGGTTCTAGGAAATCATCGCAAATTTCTTACTCTCAGCTGCAGAAATTCCGAAATATTTATAAGAGACCTGCACATAAGATGTGCAGGGATACGGCAGAGCGTGGAAGGAGCAATCGGCCATGCAGACCAACCTCGGAATGTTCGCAACGGAACCGTCCAAGAGAGTCTCCAAAGCAAAGATCCCGAGGCTGATCAAGAACGCCCCCCTCCTCGTATTGTTCTGCCTAGTTCTCGGCTTCTCGGTCTCCTTCCCGCTGGTGCGGGATGGCCAATCGAGCATCTAGTGCAACGGCCGTCCCGCGCAGCCGCTCGGGCCGTATCCCCAAGATTTGCCACGCCTTTGCCAAAATTCGTTGCGTGTTCGGCTCGGCTCTGAAGTGAAGCTGGGAGGTTCTCCCAGCATCTGGAGAATCGGTGGCGCACCGACGCCCCGTGTGCCCTCCAATCGTTCATGATGCCACTTCCCCTGACCTTCTGCCCAACTATAGATTCGCAGATTGACCGAGACTCGCTCAAATCTCTCTCAATATAGATGTGCCAACACAACCCTGTTTGGTCGGGCACATGCAAACACCGCCGTAACGAATCTGCAAGCTGTGGGTAGCTGTGGCCAAGCGCAGGCATCAAGCGGACACCTTTTTCTGTGCCACTCCTGTACCCGTGCGGGTCTTAACTTGACGGAGACCGTTTCACCCTCAGATCTCGGAGCCCGATGGCGATTCCATCTCGGGGAAGCTGCAGGCGCTGATAAGCCCGAGCATCCGGACTCGGAATGGGAGATCGTCGACCTCCCGCACTCCTTCAATGCAGACGACACGTTTATCCAGAAGAGAGGATACTACAGAGGGCCCGCGTGGTATCGCAAACGGTTCCCATCCCCGGCCGGCGACGGGCCAGCCTTTCTCACCTTCGACGCGGTGTGGGGCAGGGCCCAGCTGTGGTTGAACGGCGAGTATCTCGGCGAACACCTCGAGGGTCTGACGGGATTCCAGCTGGATATCACGGACGGCCTTTTCCGCGGTGCAAACGTCCTCTCGGTTAGGGTCGACAACTCTCATGATCCAAGGATCCTGCCCGGGAAACCCATCCCGGACTACAATATCTACGGGGGTCTGTGTGGCGATGTGTGGCTGGTAAGGAAGAGGCGGGCCCACTTCCCGTGGCGTTCCTGCGTGATAACGACCCCCTCGGTCGACAGGGAACGTGCTGCCGTCGACATGGTGATAGGACTCAGCGCGGATCCAGGGATGAGGGATCGACTACGAGCTTCGGTGACCGTGAAGGAGCGCGGAGGCAAGGACGTGTTCTCGACAGGCAGGATAGGCCCGAGCCTTGGGGACTATTTCACGTTCCACGGCGAAATCCCGTCTCCGGCCCTCTGGTCAACGTCGACCCCCTTCATGTACGAGGCGGCCTTCAGCCTTTACCTGGGAGGGTCCCTGCTGGATGTGCACCGCCAGCGATTTGGGATTAGGAGTTACTCCTTCGACCCGTCGAAGGGCTTCATACTGAACGGTGAACGAGTCCAGTTGAGAGGCGTGAATCGTCACCAAGACTTCCCGGGACTGGGCAACGTGCTACCTGAGCGACTTCACCGCCGGGATGTGGAGCTGATCAAGGAGCTAGGCGCCAACTTCGTTAGGACCTCGCACTACCCGCAGAGCCCGGCTTTCCTCGATGCCTGCGACGAACTCGGCGTGCTCGTCTACGAGGAGATCACGTCGTGGCAGTTCATTGGCGGCAGGGAGTTCCTCGACAGTGCAGATGCTGCCATGAGCGGGATGATAGATCGGGACCGCAACCATCCCTGCGTGGTGCTCTGGGGGATGATGAACGAGGGCAGATCCAGGCGATTGCTGGAGAGGTTGAAGCAGACGGCTCTGAAGCATGACCCTACGCGTCCGACGATCTATGCTGATAACAGACTCTCGGACGGGGTCTTCCTAGGTACGGTCTTCATCTGCGACGTGCTGGGCATAAACTACAAGCTCGAGACCATCGACGCTTTCCATTCCGCGTACCCCCAGATCAGGATACTGGTAAGCGAACACACGAACGCCGATAGCGCCCTGCGCGGCAGGGGTGATCTGGAGAGATCACAAGCGGAGAGGATCGCAAAGGATCTTGACATTATCGAAGCAAGGCCCTACATATCCGGCAGCACGCTGTGGTCAATGCACGATTACGGAACGGATTACGAACCTGTCTGGCCCATACAGAGATCGGGCATTCTGGATGAGTTCCGCAACCCAAAGGAGGCATTTCACATGCTGGCAGCTAGATGGAGCCGTGATCCGGTGATCCACATAGCCTCTGACTGGAGTCTTCCACACCGGGAAGGAGAGGAGGTGGAGGTCAGAGTCTACACCAACTGTGACACGGTCGAGCTCTACCTGGATGCTCGTAGCCTGGGCACTAGGAAGGGATTCAACCCGGTTGTATGGAAGGTGCCACATACAGCTACAAGGATTCGGGCCATTGGCAGGAGGGGCGATTCACAGACCGTCACTGAGTCCGTCGCCGTCCCGGGCAAAGCCGCGAGGGTGGATATCACCGGGCCGGAGGAGATGCTTGCAGACGGCAAGGACGCCGCATGCTTTGTGGCAAGGATCACCGACAAAGATGGTAATACGGTTCCAGACTTCAGACAGCCCATCCTCTTCGAGTGCAAGGGACCGGTGCGTCTTTGCGGGCCTGGCCGGAGTCCCCTAGCCATGCCCTCTGCCGGCATCGCGAGCATTGCAGTCAGGTCTACCAGGCGACGAGGAAACGCGTCCTTGACCGCCTCCGCTGACGGCATCGCGACCGGAAGCATCTCCTTTCCCTGTCGTTAGCTGGCGGCCTCCGTCTTCAGATTCATTGATACAGTTCCCATCTCGGACAAACTGGACGGCGTGTGCAACCCTTTTTCTTTCCCGCCGGATGTGCCTAGTCGGGTAAAGGTCATGATACTGCAGAGAGTAAGATCGGAGGGTTTGTCCCACATCTCCTATCTCCTAGGGTCCGGTAACGAGGCTGTTGTCATCGACCCTAGGCGGGACTGTGATGGCTACATCGAGATTGCCAGAGAGCATGATCTTGCGATCAAGTACATCTTGGAAACGCATCGAAACGAGGACTACGTGACCGGATCGCCCGAGCTGTCCAGCCTGACGGGCGCGGAGATCTACCACGGAGGAAGGCTGCCTTTTGGATTCGGTCACACCATAGCAGACGGCGAGGCCCTTACCATCGGGGAGCTGGAACTACGGGCCATTCATACACCCGGCCACACGTATGAGAGCATGTCCTACGTCCTGTCCGAGCAAGAGCACCGACATGAGCCCGTGATGGTCTTCACCGGTGACTGTCTCTTCGTCGGAGATGTGGGACGCACCGACCTCCTTGGTAGGACCGAGCAGCCTCGCTTGGCCGAAGCTCTCTACGAGTCGATTTTTGAGAAGCTTCTCCCTCTGGGAGACGCGACCATCGTCTGCCCGGCCCACAGCATGGGGTCTCTCTGTGGCGCAGCCTTAAGCGCGAGGGAGGAGAGCACCGTTGGATTGGAGCGTAAGCTGAATCCGATGCTCCAGATGGAGAGAGAGGCGTTCGTAAATGCTAAGTCCACCGATTCTTACCCCCGCCCTCCCTACTTCGACGTGATGGAGAAGCTGAACCTTGAGGGGCCCCCGATTTTGGGACGTCTAGCTGTGCCAAGACCGCTGGAGCCCGCCTATGTCAGCGAACTCCTGGACCAGGGGGCGACAATTGCGGACACTCGCAACTACCAGTGCTTTGCAGGAGCGCACATCAAAGGATCTTTGAACATCTGGATCCCGGGTCTACCCACACAGGCGGGGTGGTTCCTGCCCCATGATCGCCCCATCGTTCTCGTGCTGTCCGACAGATCATACGATGGACTCGCGGCTAGGTATCTGGCGAGATTGGGGTTCGACAACGTGGCAGGGTACCTTTGCAGCGGAGCCGAATCCTGCGGACTGGCAGCTTGGGTCGAAGAGGCTTGGCCTGTTGATCGCAGCGAACTTATTACCGTCCAGGAGCTGGGTGCGGGTGGGAACGGTTATGCTATTCTGGACACTAGGTCACGCGGAGAGTGGCAAGAAGGACACATACCCGGAGCGATGAACATCTTCCTCGGCGAATTGCCCCAGCGCATCGCCGATGTTCCCCGGGACCGTCGCGTGGCGACCATATGCAGTTCGGGAAACCGAGCCAGTTTGGCCGCGAGCATTCTCCGCTCAAAGGGTTGGAGCGAGGTGTACCCGGTGATGGGAGGGATGAAGGCGTGGCGAGCGGCCAGCTACCCCGTCGTGTCTTGAACCTCGGTCCTCCGAGAAGACTGGACAGAGCAGTTCCCTCAGGGGTGAGGCCGGATTGACGGGAACCCTAGTCTCAATGCTTCAGGTGATCGCCGGAATCCTCATCCTCGCAGCGATAGCCATGATCACGGTATTTATCTGGATGCGAATCATGTCGAAGACTCGACCTGTCAAGATTCCCGCCTCGTGTCCAGGCGAACCCATCCCGGAATCGTGCCGAACATGCAGATATCTGGTGGCCCTTTCAGAGGAGTATCGCTGTTCCAGACCGGGGCTTGGCGACGAAAAGCCAGATGAAGCGAAGGAACGGTCCAGGGAGGCGTGATCGGCACGGGGCTCTGCCGGATCTGCGGGCGCCAACACCCTCTGATCTCTTCCCGACTCGGCATCTGCGGGCCCTGTATCAAGGCACATCCGGATCGGGCTCTGCCGATGTTGCGCGGTTTGCACGCTTCATCCCGCTTGGAACTGGGACTCCCCGGGTCAATTCCTCGATCATCGAAGGGGACTGTGTGTGATCTGTGTCCGAATCGCTGTGAGCTCGGAATCGGGGAGCTGGGTTTCTGCGGCCTCTACTCCAACCGCGAGGGCAGAGCTGTACGGAGCTTGCTGGCCAAAGGAGAGGGATTGGTCAGCTGCTACAAGGATCCGCACCCTACCAACTGCGTGGCGTCATGGTGCTGCGCCGGCGGAAGCCACGCTGGCTATCCGACCTACTCGGTCTCGCCGGGAGCTGAAAGGGGATGGTGCAATGCCGCGGTCTTTCTGGGCAGTTGTACCTACCACTGCCTTTTCTGTCAGAATGCGGAATCATGGAGGCGTATGGTGGCCGAGAGAAAACCTGTCATTTCTGATCGAAAACTGGCACGCAGAGTGCTTGAGGACCCCAGCTATACGTGCCTCTGCTGGTTCGGCGGATGCCCAAGCTCTCAGATGGAGTTCGTCCTGTCCGCATCCACCCGGATGGCAGAGGAGAAGGGAAACCGCATACTCAGAATATGCCTCGAGACAAACGGCAACATAGAGCCCAGGTTTCTCAAACCCATGGCAGAGGTGAGCCTCGTCACCGGGGGAGGGATGAAGTTCGACCTCAAGTTCATGAATCCTCACCTTAACGAGGCCATCTGCGGGGCGTCCAACAGGCAGGTCCTGGACAACTTCAGGAGCCTTGGGTCGCTGAACCAGGAGAGAACCGACCCGGCTTTTCTGAGGGCCTCGACCCTGATGATTCCAGGCTACGTAGATGCGGCCGAGGTGGGATGCCTCGCTCGCATGATAGCTGAAGTCGATCCGACGATCCCCTACTCATTGCTGGCGTACCACCCCTGCTACTTGATGTCCGACCTCCCGATGTGTACAAGAGACTACGTGCGGGAGTGTCGGCGCGCGGCCTTGTCCGCTGGGCTGAGCCGGGTTAGAATCGGGAACCTTTCCCTAGTGGCGTAGATCGACCCTGTCGTCTGCCCCACGTCCAGATAGGGTATGCTCCACCGATTCTGACCTTTGAGATGGGAGCTATTAATGAACGCATTGCTTGCCCCTTCATGGCTTGGGTCCCCGGGGTTCCCTCTACGATCTCCTCAAGAGATGGAGGATCAAGGGGTTGCGTGCCATCGTTCTGGCATGGGCAGTCATTGTCATCCTTCCGCTCGTCTTCCTGGGCATGTTGACATGGCCACCTCCAATCACTCATCGCCCCTCATACTTACGGTGGCAGGAATCCGCCCGTTCTCGAGTGAACTGAGGCGCTTGGGAATGGGCTGAGACAGATCGGCGATCTCCGTGAGAGCCCCGCAAACCGAGACGTAAAAGCCATAAGCAACCCTGCTTCCTGAATCTACATGCAAGAGATCCTGAGCAAGGCACAGGAACTGGGAGCGACCAAGGCGGTCGTGATCGGCACCCGAGAAGTCGTTGTGGCCAACTGGGTTCGACTGAAGTGCCAGTTCGGGTGTGGAAGCTGGGGGAAGAACCTCACATGTCCACCGTATGCCCCGACTCCCGAGCAGACCTCCAGGATTCTCTCGGAATACGACAAGGCCATACTGGTCCACAGGAAAGGACCCTGGGAGGGCGCGAGGAAGATGATGTCTGAACTTGAGAGATTCGCCTTCCTTCAGGGCTACTACAAAGCCTTCGCCTTTGCATCAGGACCATGCAACCTTTGCTCCGAGTGCAACGTGAAAGAACGCTGCCGCCATCCCCGTGAGGCCCGGCCTTCCATGGAGGCATCAGGAATCGACGTCTACGGTACCGCCAGGGGCGCCGGTCTCCCGATCGAGGTCGTCAACTCCAGAAGCCAGGAGACCAACTACTACGGTCTGTTGCTCTTGGAGTAGAGCGTTGCTGAGTCCGGTCGAGCCAAGGGGGGTTCCCTCGCCCAGATCTGACGACTTGCTGGGACGAGGATCAGGCGCTGCTGCTCCTCGACGTGGCCTCCGTCATGGATCGCTCCATCAAGCTGGAGAACGCCGGCGTACCTATGGAGTGAGGTCCCCGCCTCCGGGAGACAGCCGCGCAACCGCAACCTTCCGGGATCCTTGGACCAACGCTCTCGAAGCCGTTTGCAGAGACTGGTGTCCAAGCCAGTCGACAACGTTCCGGCCACCAAGATCATCCTCGACCGCCGCGGGCACCGTGAAAGAGAGGGCCGGTCTTAATCGCCCATTATCCAATCCGGCTCCAGAACGATGTGATCGATGGTTCTCCTGCTATTGGTGTGGGTCAAGTGCAGCATTCCCGCGCGGTCCTGTATAATGGCCGGGTAGTCAAAGCCACCCTGGCCGGTGACGAGGTCGCGCATGTACGGCCAGCTCTCGCCCTCGTCCTCGCTCAGGGCAAGGCTCAGTGGATTCCTGGAATGGGGGGAATCGTTGAATGCAAGAACCACCCTGCCATCGGAGAGCTTCACCATATCGATGGCGGCCCCGGGGTTGGGAAGCTCGGTGTTGACGGCCTCATGCCAGGTGCGACCCCGGTCGGATGAGCTGGTCTTCGCTATCCTTCTGAAGAAGGATGGCCGCAACAGAGCGAGCAATGATCGATCTTCTCGCTGTATGATGGTGGGATGCTCGTTTGGTACCCCCAGGACCGGCCCTGTCCAGGACCAGCCGTCGCCCAGATCGGAACTGATCATGAAGTAGGAGTGTCCGTCTTTGTGTTCAAATCCCATAATGATGTCGCCATTGTCCAATACTACTGGCTTGCAGCGGGGCACCATGCCCAGCTCCTCCCTGAGGATCCGGGTGGGAGACCAGGTCCTTCCCTCATCCAAGCTGGTCTTGCATCTAAGGTCGCACGTTGCCCAGCGCACGCCGGGTCCGGGAGGGCCGTCTAGCCTGCCGTGAATCACTGCGAAGAACACCCACAGCTTTCCGTGGGGGGCAACGAATAGGACGCAGTTGCCCTCTGGCTTTCCTGGGGTATCGGAGATGACATGTAAGGGCTCCCACGTATTGCTTCCCCTAGGCTTCCTTGACGAGACCACGGCCACATCCGGCCTCGCCTCTCCTGAGCCCGCATACCATGCTGCTAGGAGGTCGCCGCTGGGCAGCTCAACAATGGTGGAGCAATGGCACTTTGGGAAACGCTCGGTGGGCTGGTTGATGCTCTCCTTGAGCAGTATACTACCCATGGATAGGGTGACATCCTACGTAGTGAAATCTCTTCCCTCGTCCAGCTCTATCTCACAATCCCAAATCCCTCCGCTCTATGCTGTGAACGTTACAAACGACGCAAGCCTGACAGCTCGCATAGACTCGGAGGTCGTGCGCACTGCTGAGCCCTAGTTGGTCATGCCTTTCGAATGGAGAATGCAGGAGGCTTCATCAGCCCGTAGGGGACCTTGACGTATTCGTCGGTCCACATGTCGCCGGAGGTCTCAAACTGGGCTGGGCCCGTCCACGCCGGATAGGTCTCGGTCAGATGCAGGGGACCCAGAAGGTTGCGCCTGCTACCTACGATTTCGATTTCGACTCTACTTCTACCCGGCACTAGGCAGCACGTAACCTCGATCTCCCAGGGCGGCCAAGCAATGAATCCAGCAGACTCGCCATTGACCCTTATCTTCGAGAGCACGCCTTCCCAGCTCGGAAGCTCGAGAAACACCCTCTCTCCCCTTGTAGGGGTGATATCGACCTCGGCGACGTAGGTCATGCTACCGCTGTAGCAGGGGAAGCCCTGATCGGTCCAATCGCCCAGCTTCAGCGAGACAGGAAGCTCGCAGATTACGAAACGCCTTCCCTCTCGCCTAACGCCGAACTCGCCCGTGAGGTAAAGGCTCTCCAGCCCATGGGCAGGTCCGTATGATGTCGCCAAGACTATCTCGTTCCGGCCATGCCTGAAGTAGCTCGGCGGGACCCTGATCCGTCTGAAGGAATTGTCGATCCACCATCCCTCATCCTGATCGCGGGGAAGATCCTTCCCGTTCAGCCTTATGGTGTAGTCCTCGGGCTTCTCCATCACGAGGTGGCAAGGACCAGGGGGAATGCATTCCACGTCAAAGGAAAATCTAACGGAGATTTCGATTGCCTTCGTTCCCGCTTCCGGCTCGCTTGCCCACGGCTGGACCATTCTGCCACCTCTGTGGGGAAGGCCGATGGCATCCCTGATCGCCCGGTCCATCTTCAAGACCTCAAGAGGCCCCTTCCATTCGCCTCCCTGAATGGAGTACTCGCCCGAATCCAGGGGCATAGCGTTCGGCTCGTCACGGAGCACCGGCCATCGCCGCAAGGCAACGGCCTCCCTCCGCACCTCTTTTAGCGATTCCCTGGACTTGGCAGCTCGTGGCTTGGGATCGACGACGAAGATCCTGCTTCCGCATCCAGGCATGTGGGTGCGAATCTCCACCGATCCGGTTCGCCGATCAGAATCGGCAAGGAAGATCTCCCCCTTGATTGGATCCCATTCCTGGACCTGACCTTCACCGGGCATCGTGACCACTAGCGGACCGGAGGACCTGTCTTGGACCGTGTGGCAGATGAAGGTCAGGTATCTTCCCGTTCTCTTATCGTGCCTCAGCATATAGAAGGAGTCAGGATACTCCTTGCCGTCCTGAGTCTTGATCGAAATCCGACGGACGACACCAAGATCGGAAAGAGCCTTGCAGATCTGTTCGCGATCCAGTTCCACGATGGTTGTGACGGAGGCGAGCTTGGCTGTCTCATCACTTGGCACGGCATCCACTCTGGTGGGAATTGGTGAAACGAACACGACGGGCACCCTTGCCTTGATGAGCCTATTCAGGATGGCAAGCGTCGAGGATCTCAACGTGAGAGCGGGTGGAACCACGACTACCCGGTAGGACGCCTTGGCAACCACGAGTCCCCCCCTCCTAATCCTTCCGTGACGGCCCAGCATCTCCTCATCCACATAGTCGAAGTCGAAGTGTTCGCGCAGCATTACGTCCTGGAGAGCCTCGAACTTGGAGTTCAGATCCCACAGCGCCGGACAATCGCGGAAACGACCGCAGAAGAGTCCCCAAGCACTCTCGATCGGATGTATGACGGCGATGTCCCGGATCGGCTCACCCTGGGTCATCACGACTCCTACCCTGGCGAAGTAGTCCTCCACGTAGGCGTATTCCCGCCACCACGGAGACTGGAAAGATATGGAGGCGGGATAGTCCCGCTTCGCGGGCCCAAGCATTGTGTAGTAGGAAAGGTGCTGGCATCTCAGGTTCACCCCGAGGGCAGCCTGCCAGTCCCCGACCGCCTTATGTTCGGCGAAGGTAAACTGCCATCCAGTGCAACCATACAACTCGCTCAACATCCACCTCCGTGCGAACTGGTGCTGAACCGAGCTGCACTGCTTGGCCGTCGCAAGCTCGGGGGCCGCTCCTCCAGGTCGGGTGAGGATCTCGCCCTTGAGGATGTCTATGCCCGGCGCCTGCATATACTCGTAGAATCTCATGGCGTTTCCCACGACGGAGGTCTGGCTCAAGAGATTCTCCTCAGCCAGGACATGGCCAGTGAAGAGCAGGCCGTTGTTGTCGCAGAATGACCCGATCTGCTCGGCAAAGGAATGCACGAACAGATGGGTCAGACAATCTCGGTAATCGTATCGGACCTTGGAAAACTCCCTGCCCTCAACGAAGTAGAATATCTCGGGCAGGTGATCGAGAATGTCATATCCGTATCTCGCCTTGAACACCGAGGGCAACGCGTCGGTCCATGGTGCGTGCGCGCCCGTTTGCTGGACATCGTACCCGCCGTAGTTGGGTTCATCTGTGAAGATCCCCGGCACGACCTTGCCGAACTCCCGCCCGATCTCGCGCGCATATGACTTGTGCGTTACCTCGATGAACCTCTTCACGGCCTCAGCCGACATGGTGTCGAGGTAGGTCTGCCCGTTGTACCATGGAGACGGATCGGCGGGGACCGCCTTGAACGCTAGAATTCTGTCTTTCTCTTCAATTTCCGCAACACAGCTGGGGTTGATCCGCCTCACCCCATAGGCCGAGGTGCCGTCTATCCTAGCGACGAAGACCCCAAGCTCGGTTCCATCCGACTCGTACTCCCTGGGCTCCAAGACCTTCAGCCTCAGAACCCTCTGCCGGTGTCTGGGATCCTTGGTGACTATTCCGCCTGCGGCACCCGAGGGCCACCTATCTTCATCGTAGAGCCAGGCTTCCATCCGGTTCTTCCGGGCCTCGTCAACGCAAGCCCTGACGAGTCGGAACCACTCATCCGATAGATAGGGGGTGGCGAGCCCTACCCTTGAATGCATGAACGCCCCTCCAAGCCCCATCCTCTTGAAAACCCTGATCTGGCGACGCAGCTCGTCTTCTTCCAGTCGGCCGTTCCATGCCCAGAAGGGCTTGCCTCGAAACTCTGAGGGTGGATCACGAAACTGATCATCAAGCTTCATGAAAAACCTCCCGCTGAAAGGTTGGTTCCAAGGAGACTGGCTGAGGGCTCTTATATCTCTCCGGAGCATGGCGGAGAGTCCTGTCAGCTATCTAGGCATGGCGATGATCTCCCGGATCTTCAGATCGAAGAACCGGCTCATGTTTGCCGGGCGGATCACCAATGCCGTGTCCGCCCCCTTGTCGCTTCCTCCAATTGCCACAACGTCCTGCTGGGTCGAGACGCTGCCGCAATCAGCAGCCATGATCGAGCATTCCACGGCCACCTTGAATCCTTGGGATATCCTCCTATATGCTTCTGCTATGACCTCGGGTATGCTGATGCCTCCAAACTTGCTGCTGAACGATCTCGAAACGCCGCTCAAAGCATGGGTAGCCAACACGACCCTTACCCCTTTCGATTCAAGCTCCTTCATGGTCGCCCCGTCGATGCTCACCCAATCCGGCTGATCGTATCCGGCATGATAAGTCACGGCCACAACGGTTGCCTTCAGTCCGCTGGCTTGAATCTTGTTTGCCAGCGCCAACGCAGTCGAACCCGAGCTCGATGCGACGACTAGACACGAGATGCCCAACTCCGCCGCCCTCCTGACGGCGGCTTCGAGAGTCTCATCGGTCGCACCCTCGCCGCCGGTTTCGAAGTAGAGGGTTTCTCGTCTCTTTCCGCCCAACGTAATTTCACCTACTGTACCTGCCGATGAGGACTGCCTGATCGACGACGTGGCCCTTCATGGCTATCTCTAGCTCGTTCTTTCCGGAATTCTCCGGCAGATCCAGCCTGGCGTCCAATGCATAGAGCTTGAAGAAGTACCTGTGCGTGCCCCGGGGTGGACATGGTCCTCCGTAACCTTTCCTTCCGAAGTCGTTTCTTCCCAGAACACCGGCCGGTTCCCTCCCTTCCGGGACCCCGGCAGCAGCTGGTGGGATGTTCCACACGACCCAGTGGACGAATGTACCCATCGGCGCATCGGGATCGTCCATAATAAGCGCCAAGCTCGCGGTCCGTGGCGGGACGTCCTCGAGACGGAGAGGCGGTGAGGTGTCCTTCCCATCGCAGGTGTACCTTGCGGGGATCGTGCCCCCATGCTCAAAGGCCGAGCTCGTGATCCTCACAACGCTCACCAGCCTAGGACTACCCCGTTCATACAGAATAAGCTTTCCGTCTCTCCGCGCTAACATCCAAGAAGGGTAGTCATCGTCATAAACCGTGAGTGTGCGGCCGCCGGGATTTGGACCCGGGTTGTTGGCTAGCCTCGGCAGAACGCCATGGAAGGCCAATGTCCTAACCAGACTAGACTACGGCCGCCTGCTGAGCCTGGGCCAGTTCGAAGTTGAAAAATGGCACGACCCCCCTAACAAGCTCGAGAACACGCGACCCTACTGGGCAGCTCGGAAAAAGCAGATATAAGCGGCACCACGGAATCCGCGCCGGATAGGTTACCTTGGCATCCGCCTCCCCTCAGACCAGCCATCGAGGCATCATATGCCGAACTTGGGGAGCGTTGCGCGAGGAGAACAGGAACCTCGTCATCCTCTTCCTAGTGGCACTTCTGGGTTTCTCGGTCAGGATGGCGCACACCGCCAAGTCCCCCTATCTTGTCAACGGGATAGACGGACCGTACTACGTCAGCCAGATAGATCACCTGGTCGACACGGGCAAGATGCTCCACAAGGATAGCCCCCTTACTTTCTACTACCTGATTCTGTGGAGATACCTTGTCGGGGACACCATCAGAGCCCTCAAAGTGGGAATGTCGATCGCCACGGGCCTGTTCTGCGTGCCAGCCTTCTGCTTGATGAGGCGCATCACAGGCAATCAGACGGCGGCCTTATGCTCGGCCTTTGTCAGCGTCTTCAACCCGTACCTCTTCACGATGACCTACAATCTCTACAAGAACGAAGTGGGGCTCTTGTTGATGCTGGTCTTCTTCGCGTTCCTCTTCAGATTCATCTCCATCGACGGCATCAGGAAGCAGTGGAGACTTCTGACTCTCCTCGTCCTAGTGTTCCTGGCCATATGGACAACCCACATCATGGCGACGGGGATGACCGTGCTCTTCATCCTTTCGTACCTGGCAGTTGCTCTTCTCCGAGACAGGCAGATGGCCCGAAGGGCCCTGAGACTGTTGGCAGTAGCCGCCGCAATCGGCGGTTGTGCGCTCGTTGTCCTTTCACTGCTCTTTCCGGCCTCGTTCTACAAAGTCTACAAGCTGCAGTTCCTCAGCAACCTGCTCCGGGATGAATCAGAGGTTCCTAGGTTCATGCCCGATCGGGAGCAACCGGCATATCCCATGATTCGCTTCGTGTTGACCAATCTAGGCCCGGTCAAGTGGTTTGGCTTTCCGGCTCTTGTGGCTGTGGTCGCTCTTCTGTGGGCGGCATGGAACGGCAAGAACGTGCCGGGAGAACTCTTCATCCTCTCGACATATCTCTCATGGCTTGGGTTCGTTCAGCCCACGATATCGCATGAGCTTGTGTGGCGATTCGCGCTGGCATCGTTTGTCCCACTCTGTCTGGCAATTGGGTACGGGCTGGCGACCATCAGAAGGAAGCTTCCCTGTCTCATCTCGCTATTCGTCCTAGTACTCGTCTTGGCGATATCATTTGTCGAGGCATTCGCCGCCGCTAGGCAGGCTCGGACGACGATCTCGGAGCCGGAGTATCTTGAACTGGTCCGAATGCGGTCCTTCATCCCGGAGAATTGCGCCATCGTTGGGAACGTTGGACAGGCCTACTGGTATGAAGCTGTTCTGCATAGGAAGATCGTGAGAAGCGTCTACGTCGACGAGGAGGACTACTCCCAAGGTGAGCTTCTCCTCATAGTCAGCAAGAGGCGCGCCCCGATCGGAGACAGCCCACTTCCCCCCGGCATACAGCCAGGTCCTCAACCTGTCCAGCCCCCGCTTCCGGATCGGCTCAAAGCCAGGGCCCGTCTAATCTTCGATGGGCGGTACTTCTCCGCCTACCTGCTTCCTCCGTCTCCTCAGGCCATCAGGTGACCGGGTACCGTGCCGCATTGGAGTCTGATTTATATCCCACCTTCGCCAGTACTCGCAGAGCGAGATGGCGGAGGTAAGGATAGGCTGCAGCGGTTGGTCGTACCAAGACTGGGTGGGGCCCTTCTATCCGAAGGGCACGGAGCCGGGGAGCATGTTTGAAAGATACTCGGAGAGCTTCGACACCGTTGAGATCAACAGCACGTTCTACAGGGTGCCGAATGAGTGGATGGTGAGAAGCTGGGCAAAGAAATCTCCACCGGATTTCCTATTCTCGGCCAAGATGCACCAAGGCGTGACCCACGAGAAGGAGATGCGCTCGGTAGCACCCATCTACCATCAGTACATGACCGCCATGCTGCCACTGAGGGCCAAGATCGGCTCCATCCTGATCCAGATGCCCCAGAGGTTCAAGGCCTCCGAAGCCAACTACGCTCTTCTCGAGGACTTCCTTTCCATCCTGCACGAGGACGTGCACTTCACGGCCGAGTTCCGGGACCGCTCATGGTTCGACGACAAGACCTTCAAGCTCCTTGAAACCTACAACGTTGCCTTCTGCGTCGTCAGCCAGCCCCAGTTCAAAGGCCTCATCCCGCCGGAGCCCGTTGTGACGGCTGACCACGCCTACGTCAGATTCCACGGCCTCAACTACAAGAAGTGGTACTCGGGCGAGGGAAGCGAACGCTACGACTATCTGTACACAAAGGATGAGCTCATGGAGTGGAAGCCCAAGATAGACGGGATGCAGGAGCGGGCAACGAAGACGATATATGTGTACTTTAACAACCACCCCAGCGGGCAGGCCCCGGCAAACGCGAAGATGATGCTGGAGATGATGGGGGTTTCGCCCAAGCTCGTGCAGCCCCGCGGGGATACAGGTCGCGGCGAACAGAGGACCCTGTGAAAACCCGCAACAGCCTGGCGATCAGCCCTTCCTGATCTCCTTCCACCGCTCGGCTTCCGACCGGCCCTCAAAACCTTCCCAGTTTCTGGACCTCTCCAGGCTGTCGAGGAGGTCGGACATCCTGGAACGAAAGCCGCTGCGAACCTGCTTGCCAATCCCCTTATCGAGCGTGATCCTCGTAAGCCAGTCGTTCACCGGAGCCGGGAGATCGCCCGTTGGCTGCGCCTTGAAATCATCAAGCTCCATTTCCTGCACATAGACCTTTGCCAAGAACCTGCCGGCCTCTCTGGGCCCGCCTTCCTTGGTGTCCTTGAGGATCTTGTCAAACTCCTCTCTGTCCGGACTGAACTCTGTCATAGCGATCCGCGATCTGTCAAGAGGTCAGAAGAAAAGTCTTTCCGGGCCGCTTCTCGGTGCTCAACTCCGAACCCCTATTCGTATATGCCACGCCCCACAAGGCAGTGAATCTGCTCAATCACGGACACACGCCTAGGAGCCTGGCAGCGTTTTCGTGTGAGATCCTGCGTTTGTGTTTGGATGGGATGTCCACATTCACGATCAATTCGATGATGGGGAGTTCCTGCTTAGGGTCTATGCAGTCGGTGCCGAACATGAGTCTGTCCGAGTACTCGGTAAGGAAATCCTTCGCATGTTCCAAGTCTCTATCGAGAGCGTTGAACCCGGAGCGGGCCGATAGATCGCCGTAAAGGTTGGAAAACTTGGAGAGCAGCTCCTTGGCTCGCCCGCCCTCCTTGACGGGCCCATTCGGATAGGTGACGGCTGAGTCAAAATCCGACGATATCTCCCGCCAGAACCCGGGGCCATGGACTAGGAATGCCGTCTGGGGCATGGCACGGAGGACCTTCTCGAGGCCAGGCAACCCCGGGGCATCGATGTTTCTGAGGTTGTCCATATGAAGCAGCACCGGTATCCCAAGGTACCCGCAGGCCTCGTAGATCTTCATTGATCTGGGATCGTCGATGGGAAGTCCCGCAAGGTATTCACCGAACCCCTTTGCACCCTTCCTCACGTATCTCTCTATGAGCCCAAGGAAGTCGGTCGAAGTATCCGCCCTTCCCCTCCTGGGGTCGACACAGCAAAAGGGAATGAGCCTCTTGGCGTGTCTGCTGCAGTCCGCCAGAACCTGCTTGCTGAGGACGTAGTAGTATGTCTCCTCCGGATTCTCGATGGAGAGAACCACCGCACGACGAATGCCCTCGCGATCCATCCTCTTCACGAGTTCACGGGCAGTCTGTCCTCTACCCGGAGCAATCTCACCTATGTGGGTGTGCACATCGATGAAACGGAGGTCCCTGGCGGTGGTGGCCACTAGACTGAAGCACCTGCCACCGGGCAGCCTTGCCTTGCTTTCTTAAATCTATCGGTTTCTGGTTTCTGGGTTTCTGGTTTCTGCAGTAGATGGCAATGCGCTCCTCGTTGCTGTCGATGCAGGTCCTTCCAGCCGAATCGGGCTTTAGTGGAAAGCACGCAGCGACAGTAAGGGGAGAAGACCAGTAACGAAAATGACCGAAGGTTTGACCAGATGGACCGGAGTTGTCCTTTCAGCTCTCGCAGTGGGCTCCTCGTTCTCGAGGATGGCCAGTCCACCTTCCTCGATTGTGATTCGGGCCAATATGAAGTGTGATGACTGCCGTCACCGGAAAGATGTTGAGAATCGAGAGAACCCCGAAGAAGATGCGGGGCGGCTTCGAAATGGTGAGCCTCTCCTCACCTTGCATCGCCCTCTCCCCTCCGCTTCTGCCTCCCACTTCCTGCCACGTAGATGTTGCATTGCCATCTTCCTATGCGTTTGCATCTTGTTGCCAACCCGGCTGCGGGGTGCGCTCACGCCATCGGCCTATGTGCTCCCATGACCCATGACCCATGACCCTTAACTATTAGAGGTCTAGTCGTTCTCAGGTTGGTACTTGAAGGCAGACGGTCCGACTTGAGGCATCCTGTCCGCCAGTTCAGAGGTCCAGCCATTCCCATCCTGATCTTCATCGCCCTTTGGATCAACGGAACTTTCTATCCCTTGATTCTCGTTCCACTGCTGTACGCCTATCTCTGGGACCCTAAAGGTCTGTCCGGCCTTGGTCTGAGACGAGAAGCGAGCACCAGATCGAATGAACTGGGCATTCTTGCGCTCGGACCCGTGATTGTGGTGTGGCTTGCGGTTTATCTGCTATACGGCGGATGGGAGACGAGCTGGAGACCGGCGAGCTTGCTCAGGGATGTCATATGGTTCCCCATCTACGAAGAGGTGACCTACAGGGGCTTCTTCCTGTCTCAGGTTGGTCTTAAAATCCTGAGACGGCCCCTGACGGCAAACCTACTGCAGACCGCCTTCTTCGCTGGGGTGCACTGGCACTTCGTGGCGCAAGGCATGGCCCTTCGCATGGCAGGCGTCGTCGTCCTCGGGCTTGCGACGGGCCTGGTCTTCTTGAAGACGAGAAACCTGCTGGGATGCATCACGTGCCATGCACTGGCCAACCTCCTTGCATCTGTCCTGGCATATGTATTGGCCTGAAATGTGGAGAATGTGAGTCGGCCGCCACAACGGTGCCGATGCTGAGCACTGCCCGACGGAACTGCCAAGAACCGTGATTCACGTCGAATAGCATGCATGACTAGCCCTCCGTTCTCAAGATCAGAGTCCGGCCTGTACCCCACCAGATCCTCTGAGTGGATCATGAAGGCTTCGGCATGGCAACTCAACGCTCGACCATACAGGCTTACTGCGGCGAGTCAACCGATGACCAATGTCATTCCCTCGGACAGACAGAGTGCTCTGCTGTGGGCCATCCGTGGGCTGGACAGGAACTCTTTATGAGCTCGCCTAACTCATGTATCGGAGAGGAGTGCCGCCGTGGGCCAGCACACAACAGGAGGCGTTGAGAGAAGCCTTCGCGAACTCAACCTTCGCGAGAACGATCGGGTGCCCTTGGCGGGGGGCTACGTCACCAAGGCCAGCTTCTTGGAGAAGGTCTCCGGAATGGGACCTTTCTGGAGCGATCCCAGACGAATAGCCATCGAGGCCTACCACAGGCTTGGGGTGGACATGATCGTCCAGTTCGTCCTTCCCAAGAAGGAGAGCGATAGCACGGAGTCCACCCACGCCACCAACTTCAGCAAGCCAGCCGTCCAGAGAATCTATACCTCCCCCGAGGAGGTCGTCGAGGACATTCACAATCTTCCCTCTCCATCGCAAGTGAGGAAGGCTTATGACATCGATGCTGCATACACCGAGTACCTTCGAACAGTCCGTGACGGCCAGAGGGATATGGGAGACATGTTCTGGATACCCTATCACGGAGGCGGATCCTGCGCCTTTATGTGGTACTCCAAGTACGGATTCAGACCCTACTTCCTGGCGATGATGAAGTATCCGGACGAAGTCGAGGGACTCTTCCGCTACTCGGCCGAGCTCGGAAGGCTGAAGAACATCGCCTCCTCCCGGGCCATGCGTCGCGAGGGCCTACCACGTTTCGTCTATCTCGGTGAAGATATCTGCTACAACCGAGGCCCCATGGTGCCCGTCCAGTTACTGAGGGAGATCTACTTCCCTAACCTCAAGCGGGCCCTTCATCCCCTGAAGGGATCCGGGGTCAAGATCATCTGGCACTCGGACGGCAACATACTCCCCATTCTGGACGACCTCTTGGACTGCGGAATCGATGGTTTCCAGGGCTTCCAGGCCGAGACTGACAGGAGGCTGGAGGAGCTGGCGGCTATGAAGGCCCGATCTGGGAACAGGCTCATACTGTGGGGGAGCGTCTCGGTCTCGTCCACGCTGCCATTCGGCTCCGTGGGGGATGTGAGAAGAGATGTGGAGAGATGCATCGATGCGGCAGGCAAGGAGAGCGGCTTCTTCCTTTCTCCTTCGAGCTCAGTCGGTCCTGAGGTGCCCGACCGGAACATCCTTGCCATGTACAGACACGGCATCGACTACGGTACGAAGGCCCGGTCATGAGCTGGGGCCCCGACGATCCTCAGCGTGACTATCTCATGGGGCGCACAACGGAGGATGAGCGTCCGGCCCAAAGCACGAACCCGTCGCTGAGGTTGCTCCAACAAGTCTGCCCTCCATGCTCGAACAGGGCGGAAAGGC
>CAYVLA010000042.1:0-103 GCA_964452145.1 Hadarchaeota archaeon (SeqCode) | reverse complement strand
GCTTCTTCCTTTCTCCTTCGAGCTCAGTCGGTCCTGAGGTGCCCGACAGGAACATCCTTGCCATGTACAGACACGGCATCGACTACGGTACGAAGGCCCGGTC
>CAYVLA010000041.1:0-27001 GCA_964452145.1 Hadarchaeota archaeon (SeqCode) | reverse complement strand
GGTGGGGCCGACCGAGAGTATTCAAAGAGAGGCTCACTGCCCGGGCACCAATTAGTTAGAAGGGCTCGCTTCTATCCATCCCATATCCTTCCCGGAGGACATCCGCCACCTCATCCATGGTCGCCCACTCGCCCATCCGAGGTATGGCATAGCGGCGGCAGAGATCAAAGAATTCGGCAAGATGCGAACGTAGCTCCTCGGCGACACCGGGCTCCAACACAAAGGGTGTCTTGTCCCTCTGCTTCTTCCGGCTCCGGACTTTCTGAAAAGCCGGGGCCACCGCCGGTTCCACGATAAGCGCGTGACAGGCGATCGAGGCCTTCTCCACCCCATCCCAAGCCCCTCCCGACCCAGATCTGCACTCAGGCCATGCTCGGCGGCTGTTCCGAAGCAGTTGCGGTGTTGGCCCTTTTTCTGTGCTGCGTCGTGAACCAAGTCGATGTACCGCTTGACGAAGTTCGCCGCCCTGCCGTAATGCAGAGCCAAGAACTCATCCATCAGCGCATTCTCATTCATGGTCGGATCCCAGATCATGTTGCTGATGATGTAGTTTCTTAGCCCACCCAATTCTGCCCCTGAGGCCGGTCCCTGCATGAAGAGCCCCTTCACATTATTTGCCCGGAAGAACCGGATGTTGTGGCCTAAGGCACGCAGGTTAGGGCACGGGATGAGGTAGTTGTGGAAGTTCGTGACGTAGGTCCACACGTAGACGTTGTCACAGATCTTCCCCCAGCTCCTGAGATCCTCGCAGAACGCAGGGTTCTTCGGGCAGCCGGGGTCATCGATGGGATGCGTCTGGCAGCATTCGATGCTGCAGAGCTGGATCTGCACATTTGGCCTAGGTCTGATCGTGGTGGGCGGCTTCCTGGTGTAATCGTAGGCAAGCGTTCCGACCATGACGCCGGGATGCGACTTGGAAACCGCATCGGCCACGGCATTCACAAGCATCAGGAGAGATCCCATGTGCGAGCCTTCTTGCTCGTCCACGGCCCGGCACCTCTCACATTCGCACTTCTGGCTGTTGTCGTTCTGAGACACTGAGATGTTGCCGGCGCCGGGGTTTGCCGCCAGATCCTTCAGCACGGCGTTCGTGACGATCCGCACCACATCCGGATTTGTCGTGCACAGCTGGACCCCGGGATCGTACTGATCGTTCCAGATATCCCTGGGGCGTTCACCGTCGGTCTCGTTATAGTATTCAGGGTGCTTCTTCCCATACTTGGCCCATGGCATGAGGCGGCCGAAGGTATGGTTCACGAGACCGAGCGGCGTCTTGTTCCCCAGATGCTCCTCCGTCTGAACCGTGTTCGTCCGCATCCGGGTGGCAAAGACATGGTCCTCGGCGATCTCCCCGAAGTAGCTCCAGCGGAACCGGAAGGGCGGGCGGTAGGTCTTGTCCATGAGAGGCAGACATGACCGATCCACCAACTTGGGTACGTAGGTGTGATCAGGGGTCAGGAAGCGAACGCCCACGACATCCTCCAGGAAGGTGTAGACGCCGTAGAGGGTACCGCGAGGCCTGCCACCGGCGATTGCGATGCCCTCTTCTCGGATGATGACCCTCAGGTCCTCGGGTCCAAAGCCCCCAATATCAAAGGCCATCTCGCCCGCCCGACGCACCGCGCCGGGACCGACGAATATGCAGTTTCCTCTGCGGGAGTTATCACCAACGATAGGCAGCCTGACGTCTGCAGCTTGCTCCAAGAATCCCTGCAGCTCACCGGCTGCATACCGCTCACTTGGCGTGGCGTCCTCAGCGACGAGGATCTTCCATCGTTTGACCGCGATCCAAGATGCCCACCTCCCACAGCTTGCCAAAGCCACGGAGGGCAAGAGCAGCCACAACACTCCATTGATCTGCGATTGTCCGCTTACGAGACTGGAGGCGATCCACGACCACATGTCATTCTCCCCTTGCCCTCGATTTCACGATGACTTGAAACAAGGGCGACACGAGGCTTAATAAAGGGTGTTCAACTGGATTGTCTGCGAATCTGTTACTGAGTGAGTTGCGTTGGCAGATAGCTTCTCAGGACAGCACCCACGCATCTAGTCCGACCCTGGACTCTCAGGTCTTGGGTTGAGCGATACACCTCTTTCAGGCCACACCGCGCCACGGGACCGAATGGATGGAGCGCTCAGCGTTCCCCACACTGAGGGTGCCTGATGAGATGTGGCCCACCTCCTGCGGGACCCGCTGGACGCACGATCGCATCACTTCGCATCCAAAGAGGGCTGCCCCGCAGCAACAAGTCCGTCCGTGCGAAGCATCAAAACTAAATACTCCAGTAGCTCTACGTCAAGACCGGATCCTGGAGACCGATGCGACGGAGAACACGGCAAGTTGACAAGGCATGGAGCGAGCACCGGATAGAGCAGGCGCAGATGGAGGGGGGACAGCAGGACAGAGCCCGCCTGATGTCCCGTCATCCGTGAAGATAAGGGAGGTAGTCTACAAGCGCGTCGCAGGAACGGAGCTTGCAGCGACGGTCTACTTCCCAAGCGACTGGTCCAAGTCCGACTCGAGAACAGGGATCATATTCTTCGGTGGCGGAGCTTGGATGTTCCAGAACCCGGCCCAGTTCATGCGCCCCGCCGTACACCTCGCCGAACATGGCATCGTGGCAATCACGGCGGCATACCGCACGAGAAATCAGCATGGCACGACACCCTTCGAATCGGTTAACGATGCCAAGTCAGCCGTACGATGGATGAGGGGCAGCGCAAGAGATCTCGGCCTGAATCCCTGCCACTTAGCCGCCTCTGGCGGTTCGGCGGGGGGACACCTCGCGGCATGCACGGCGACGATTCCAGGCCTCGACGAAGACGGCGAGGATCAAAGCATCAGCTCGAAGCCCAACGCATTGGTTCTCTTCAACCCCGCCCTTGATCTGGCGGGACCCGACTTCACTCCAAGAGCCCGCCAGCTGCTCGCCGATCTGGGAGTCCTGGACCGGGCCCACGAGATATCACCCACTCGCTTCATCGGCACCGGCACCGCCCCCACCATAATCTTCCACGGCACGGAGGACAGAATCGTTCCCTTCTCCCAGGCACTCACCTTCTGCGAGAAGATGCTCTCGGCCGGCAACCGCTGCGTCGTCTACCCTGCGAAAGATCAGGGCCATGGATTCTTCAACTACGAGTTGTCCCAAAGGCGCGATCAAGGCAAATGGTACAGTTTCTGCCTCGATAGAACCAGGGAATTCCTGCTTTCTCTATAGCTCGAGTAGACTCGCATGCAAGAAGGGCCAGAATCCGGACCGTGAGCCGAGGCTGTGTCTCAGGAAGGTTGGGAAGGGACCTGGGGGATGCCCTGCACACTACTCGACTCGCCATCCTTGCTCCTTACATGGCCAGCGAATCGGTCCCTCCTTCCATGGTGCCCCCTTCTCGTCCGCTGAAACGGAATCGGCCCTTCATCCCTACGGTAGCCAGTCCCATCCCTATTCCAGTGCAGGGCAAGGTACGAATCTTGGGAACCCAGATGGTGTAGGTTCTGATCATCATCCCAGTCCTCCCATCACGTGAGGACCCTGAGGGCAGACTAAGTTGTGAACGGCGAGTTCCGGCAGCTCACCATGGAAGGGGCAGGGAGGGTTCGGACCCCGCCTAGCTGTCCTCCTCGATCTTGCCGAAAACGAGCCGGTCAAAACGACCCACACACCTTGGACCTACTACAGCAGCACCTTGCGTGGGACCAATGGGCGACCCGAGTTGGCCGTTCGCGTTACGTGGTCATCCTGACACTATCGGCGTCTTTTTAAGGATGATCGGATCTGGTCTTCAACGTGAGCAACGACAGGAACCAACTGTCCCGAGCGCTGGCAGAACTAGAATCTCAGATATCTGGGACGCTGAAGACTCTGATTGAGGGAGAGCTCAAGGATCTCACCCAGGTGTGCATCGTCCGTGAACTTTTGGGCGGACGCAGGACCGCGTCGGAGCTTGTGGAGGCTGCATACGGAGTCAGAAGAGGAGAGTTGGGATTCGACTCGTGTCACACGAGAGTCCGTAGGGCGCTTGTGGATCTGGAGTCCAGGGGCTTCGTGTCCAGAAGGCTCTTCGGCAAGGACAAACCCTACTACCTCACACAGCTAGCCATCGTCAGGCTTACGAGAATGGCCAAGGCCGCGCCGAGAGGACGATACCGTCTCCTTCCTCGCATCGATGTCGCGATCTACGCCGCGGCCGTGCTTCTTGCCAGCATCTGTGCTACAGCCTCATCTGGCGTCTTCACCCTTCCTGAAGGCCCGTGGTTCCTGATCGTGTTCTCTTCCGCCCTCCTATCTTCAGGTGCTGCTCTGACCCGTTTTCTAGAGAGTGTCAAGGCGGTGATGTGATGGATACCGACGAGGAGGAGCAGGAGATCCCTCGCGGTAGGGGGTTCGGTCCGGTGTCCATGAAGACCAAAATCCTTGTCTTAGGCGCTGCGTACCTTGGCCTTCTTGTGGGACTTCTGGTTGTGTCGACGCCTTTGGCAATGGATCAGATCGGGCCGCGGCATTCGCAAGAGGCAAAGGAGGTAGGTTTTGGGATATACCTTGTGTCGTCCGGTGAATTGGTGATCTCGGACGACGATATAGTCTCCTACAACGAGACATCTCACCAGATCGTACTTGAGGAGACCGGAATCACGAGGATTAAGCAGCTCGGAATGATACCCGTGAACGGCACCGGCTTCGTGGTCATGGCCGGCGAACAGCCCATCTACACAGGCGCCTTCTGGACTCCCATCTCTTCGATCGATTATCATGGCGTGGTGGTGGTGATCGAAGTACCGGTTAGGGACACCGTCACGTTCGAACTTGGGTACCCTGGCTCTTTCCCTGACAGTACTGACCCAAGGGACGACCCCAGGATATTCAACGTCTTCCGTTCGCTGGGCAAACTGGTTCAGTAGGACAGGTTCTGTCCGCCGACCTATGCGATCCTTCGATGAATCTGGGCCGATTGCGACTCGGATGGTGGCTGGGCTCTCTGCCTTGGCTCGCGATGCCTCCTTTCTTACCCAAGGGCTTGACACAGTATGTTGAGGGCCAGCTCCTCGACCCCAGTGAAGAAATGGCGACCTGCGGATACTCACTCTCAGAGGTACCGAATCCTGACCTCACGGGCATGGCACGACCACTATTGGCACACTAATGGCCATCTCTCCGACATGCAAAGACAAGGATGGAGACAGCCCGAACAGTGGGCATCCACTCCTTAGCCTAATCCCTCAAAGCCGCCTATGCCCGTCAGGCCGTGAAGATAACCTAGATGGAGGTGCAATCCTTCACAACGATGGGTGGCCATTCGTTGATGCTTGATTCAAGGCTGGGGCTTCACTCAACGTGGAAGCCGAAGGATCACAGCTTTATGAAAGCGTCATCGGACTCACGACATGAATATACTACTCCTGATGTCAGATTCCCTTACGCCCCACCTGACGGGTCCCTACGGCGACACCGCAGGAAGCACCCCCAACCTGAGCAAGCTTGCCTCAAAGGGGTTAGTCTTCGAGCGTGCCTACTGTAACTCGCCTCTGTGCGTCCCCTCCAGGGCATCGATGGTGACGGGTAGGTACGCGTCCGAGATCGGCTGCTTCGACAACGCCAGCGATTTCGCATCGGAGTGGCCCACCATGGCTCATTCGCTGGGCGCGGCCGGATACGAAAGCGTCATCATCGGGAAGATGCACTTCGTCGGCTACGACCAGATGCACGGCTTCGACCGACGCGTCTGCCTTGAGACGGATTATACAAAAGGCTACAATCCCATTGAGTACAAGCTCGCATACGATTGGACCCAACCATCGGGAGGCAACCCGGCTGGGCCCGAATGGATGGGCCCAAGCTACGTGAAGTCGAAGCAGTGGGAACACTACCCGAAGCATTACGATGCCGATGAGAGGATACACCGCGCCGCCCTGGAGTATGTCTCGGGCAAGGAACCCGGCTGCGATCCCTTCTTCTGCTGCATATCCTATCACCAACCCCACAACCCCTTCTGGATACCCGAGCCGATCCGTGCCCTGTTCAGGGACAAGGAGCTGCCATTGCCCTCCGTCCCCAACATCAGCGCAAGCCATGGGGCGATGGACAAGTGGTTGGATGACTTCCACTACCTCCTCCAGGTCCGGGACGACATGATGAAAGAGGATAACCTCAGATGGTTGTACGAGACCTACTATGGGATGACGTATGATGTGGACAGGAGGATCGGAGAGATCCTGGAGCTTCTCAGCAGCAGAGGACTGCGTGAAGACACGGCGGTCATCTTCGCCAGCGATCACGGGGACATGCTTGGTCATCGGGGAATGCTCCAGAAGAGGTACTTCTATGAGCGGTCCGTGCGGGTCGCGCTGGTCTTCTCCTGGCCCGGGCACTGGAAGGAGAACGTCAGGATGTCAACCCCCGTCTCCCTTGTCGACCTCTACCCGACTTTTGCGCATATGGCGAAGGCACCCTTACCCGACGGACTGCCGGGGCGTAGCATACTGCCCTCCGTTGAGACCGGAGACGAACCGGAAAGCCGGACCATCTTCTGTGAGTACCACGGGGAAGGGGTGCACGCGCCCTGCTTCATGGCCGTGCGAGACGCCTACAAGTACGTCTACGTGCACGGATACGAGGAGTGCCTCTACGATGTGTCAGAGGACCCCGACGAGTACTTGAACCTGGCTGGCCGGGCCGAGCACGAGCAAGCCCTACTGCAGCTGAGGGAGTCCGTGTTTGACCAGTTCGACCCCGAAGTGGTCACCTTGAAAGCGCTTCTCAGCCAGCGGAACCGCGGCTTCATCTACGAGGCCGAAAGGATCAGAAAGAACATGGACTTCGTTGTCGGCTGACGTATGGTGCTGAGACAGCAGCCGGGAGGCGGCTCGTCTGTGGAGCGTCAGGTGATCTGCATTGCGGAAGGGATACCGGGTGCGTCTTCAGACAGGCACCGCTTCAGAGGCTGCTTGTGCGGGGATTCCCTGCCCCTTGTTCGGACCTCCAGCCCATTGCCGACCTGTATCCTGGCAGGATCGGGGTGCATAGCCCTGTCCGGACCGCCCTCTCCGAGCCTCGATCCCTGGGCCAACCGGATGGTTACTGCCCAACTATGGCAGTTGCCCTGCCCGATCAATCCAACGCCAGTACTCGGTTCCGATCAACACATATCAAGCGTCCCATTCACCGGCCCTCACTGGTCTCGAAAACGGGGCCTAAGAGATCCCGAGATGGACCTGATGGTTCTTGAAGCGCATTCGGAGGACAGGCCTCTCCGGAAATACATGAAAGACACTTGATGCCGAGAAGGCGGAGGGGCGACTAGAACCGATTTGTACGGGAGGATTCTCTGTGCCCACACCGAAAACCGAGGCGTCTGCTCTCCTGCTGTCCGTCCTAATCTCAGGTTCCCTGGCATCCGCCCTGCTTGTGCTCAGCCACGATTCCCACCCGTCGGTTGCCTCCTCACCCGTAACACAGATCGGGAGGGATCCCGGGGGATGGCCTCCGACCTTCAGCTCCTACTCTGGCTGGACGTGGACCGTGGCGGGAATCGTTTCGGGTTACCAATGGGAGGGATGCCAAGGCGTAGTCTTTCGCGACTGCTTTCTCTGGTATCTCGGCAACTCCAGCGCTGTGGCTGTCTTCTGCCATAATATGACCTCGGGTCGGACAGGCCGCCTCTTCGCGGTATGGAAGCCGAACACGTTATGCTATGCCGCGGTGATAGATGACGCCTACTACGTGGTCGAGCACTACGCCCGATATCCAACATACAATGGCACCATCTACAGTTCGACTGACCTATCATCATGGACACGGGTCGCATCGACCGATTCGTTCTGCCCCCAGTCCATCGGCAAGTACGAACCGACCGGCACTCTCATCGCGGGAGGCGTCTACAGCCTTGGCAGAGGGACCTTCACCCAGATCTGCAGCATCGCGGATAACCGGTTCCGAAAGGTCTGGTCGGGCACGATCAAGTCGAGCGACGACGGCGTTGACGTCGTGATGTTCAACGAGACCCACATGATCGTGCTCGATACCTACCCCGTCAACCCTATCTGGTCCAATAACCCCCAGGTTTCGTGGACCGACGATGCAGCATTTGATGGCGCCTTCAACTGGACCTTTCGCGGCGAGATATGGAATGGCTTCTACTGTGGACCATGTCAACAGGATCATGGCGGAGGCGGGCTGATCACCTGGGACGGGAAGACGACCACAAGCATCGATTTGGGGATGACCTGCTGGGCCGTCGCAAACGGCACCGTTGCCCTCAGCGACGGTCCCCAGGTAGATCCCCATGGGGACCGCGCCGACTTCCATCCCGCGATATGGACCTACAACTCGACTGGCCTCGATCGTAGACTTGTGAGTTGCGATTACACGGGCAAAGTGGCAGGGTTAGCATATGATGCGGCCAACAATTGGCTCTGGGCAGCTTTCTGGATCCCCGGATACGGAAATATGACATACGTCCTCAGAGGAGTGCCACCCGTCGAGGCGGAAGCCGAACCCAGTCAGGGTAGATCTATCGACCTCCAAGCCGCTGCCCCGACCGACCCCTCGGAAGGAGATCGTAGCGTGTCAGCCCACGGGACGAGGCTCAGGCAATCACCCTCCGAGACATAACATCAAGGGACCTCATCCGATAGCACGATCAAGGTTCATCGGGTCTGCGGTGCCGTAAGATCCGAACCGCATGCGGCTCGATGACAGTCCGAGGCAGGCAGTAAGACCTTCACACATCGAACCGGGTCGTGCTCACTTCCCGGTATAGTCGCTTCTTGACCATCAGCAACCATACGGTCAACCCGCAAATCATTGATGTGCCCGTGACGGCCGAGGCCTCGGTGACGTATATCCAGAGAAGCGCCCGGTCCTTCAAGTCCTGCGCAAGGCCCATTGCACCGTCCAGCCTGGAGCGGGCCTCCTTAATCATCTCAAGCACCGTGTCGTAGTCCTGCTCCAGATAGATCCGTGAGGCATCTCGACGCAGCTCGTCGATGTCGGATAGTTCTTCCTCTAGGCGCTTTGTGTTAGCCCCGAACATGTCCACGAAGTCCTGCATGCCTGTGACGATTCCCCATTGGATGCTGTACTGGTAGTACTCCTCCCTGATGTCGTGCATCAGCGCGGGGTCGGGTGGTATTCGGGCTCGGGTGACCAGGTATATCATGTTCGAAACCATGTCTGCGTAGTAAGGCCAGTTCCAGACTGCTCCCACCCAGGCAGGGGTCCAGTCCGGCGTGTGTACCAGCCCCGAGCCCTGGCCCACCTCCCAGTAGATCAGGACAGGGTAGTTCTCGACGTCAGCCTCCAGAAGCAACCGGGCCCCTTCCTTGACCGTGGCCAGGTTCATGCCGTAGTACAGGGGCATCGAGTCCCACGGAATCGAATCCAGGAAGGCGCTCACGATCTTGGCGGGAAAGGCCTTGAAAGGCTTCTCGTATGTGGCACGGGGGATCCACTTGACCGGCAGGGCCTCCTCGACCGCTGTGTCGAACCACTCGCCCGTCTGGATCTCCCTTCCGCCAACCATGACGATTCCCTTTCCATCGTTAACCACGGAATCCCTGAACCAGTCCAACTGCTTCAAGGTGTAGATGTGCTTCACCGTGTCGCTGAGGATGATAACATCCTGTGATGATATCAGATACTCGTAGGTCCTCGGCATGTACACCCTGAGGTATCGGGTATAATCGGGCAGACCCCCCAGGTGCGCACTTGAGGCAGGCACCGGCGTGAGAACGAACTTGGGGTCCCGGGCGAAGTGTTGGGTCGGGCTTAAGAGCCCCCAGGCATCTCCGAGGTAGAAGACGCGAATCCTACCGGTGTTGGGGTCTTGGGCGGGTCCGGCAGAACCGACATGACTGGCGAGCTGGAGTGATGCGATGAGAAACATGACAATCCAGACTCCGCTGAAGCGAGTCAACTATAGCTCCCGCTCCTTTCTGGTCCACGATCCTTAAAGATGGTGCGGATGCGTCGACGGCACGGTCTCGTGGGCAGCAGGCGTGATGACAGCTGCACCACAAGAAACATCCTGGTCGAGACGACGCGGTCCGCCTTGCCCCAGAGACGGTTCTGCCTGTGTCGGAGGGCATGGATTCAGCATGGATTGGGAGAGTCACCGATCCCTGAAGACACGGCTGGTTGGTCCGTGGAGTGAACTCAGCGAGGGCAGCCCTGCTAGATCCTCTTCTGGACGTTCTAAGGCTCGCTCCGGCACGGCGCTCATGGCATGCCTAGATGCCTTCGCTTCTGGTCTCCCGCCTCTTGCCCTTGGACTCGAAGACCTTCCCCAGTATGTCGAAGACCAGCCACACGATGAAGCCCCACACGACGCCATTGAAGACGCCGATGACCAGGGTAGTCGCGGGTACGCCAAGAACCGGGTAGTCGATCTCCGGGACCCCCAGCATGCCATATATGGCCCTTCCCGGGGGGAGTTCGCGATAGCCAAGGGTTACGAATAGGAAGAGCAAGAAGGCCAAGATGAAGATTACGGCTCCTCTCATTTCATCCAACCTTTCCTGTACTCACGAGTCCTGCTCGTGACCGGGGAGGGCCAAGGTAGACGGGGATATATAAAGATGCCGGATTCGAATTCGATCGATCGTAGATGGCAACAACTTATGAAGCTTGCCCCATCATTGCCTCTTGATGCGACCTACCTGGGATGATCTGCAGCTCCATCAGGTGGATCTTCACATCCACTGCGGGACTGAGAGACCGATTCGATACACGGCCCTGGATTTCATCAGATTTGCCGTGGCTACGGGGAGGCGGGTCATCGGTGCCACTGATCATTTCGCATTCTTCCTGGAGCGGTCCGGGAAGAGGACCAACCACTATTCCGGGGATCTCGACGGCTACAAGGCGTTCTCTAGGGACATACGGGACGCCAAACAGGCTCTCCCGGATGAGATAGTGCTGTTCGGCCCCGAGATAGGCCTGGGCCTTCTTCACGAGCCCGAGGCCAACGATGCCTTCATCATCCAGGACATCGACTTCTTCATCGGAGAGGCCGGGAGACCCCATTGCGGCCAGACGCTAGGGGATTATCTGCTGCAGGGCATCAGGGACATCGCTGAGCTTCGCAGCAGACATCGCTGTCCGGGAGTCCTAGGGCATCCCCTTCGCTGGCCAATCGATGACTACGTTGGCAAGACTGGCCGAGGCCCCTCAATGCCCAACCACGGACCGCTTCCGCCACTTGGCTCCTACAGTGATCCGAAGGGGCATGTCGAGGAACTTCTTGGGATAGACCTCGGCGCGCTTGCCACCGAGTTGAGTCGATTCGGTGTTCCGATCGAGATCAATGAGGGCAGTTGGGCGAGGATCCTGGCGTTGAACCACCAGTCCTTTGCGGAGCGGTATCTTTTTTTCTACCGCTCCCTGATCCATGAGGGCGTGAAGGTGGTTCTCGGCAGTGACATGCACAACGCCGAGCACGGCGCCGCAACGCCCTTCGTGGTCGCTCGAATTCTGGGAATCAGGCCCCGGGACATGACTTTCTTGGCCCATTGGCTCGGAGAAGCCGCAGGTTTAACCGACCATGGGGAACGCGAGGATCTCTGACCGGGATTCGCAACCAAACTCGAGCCAAGCCTTGCCCTTCCGGTGCCAGATCACGGACTGGGATACGTAGATCGCAGCCGGTTCTCTATCTGCGTCAGAATGGATCTGAAGGCGGAACGGGTCCGGCCCATCTCGGCAATGAACTCCCCAGATATCTCCTCACCCGAGAGGATGGCCCAGCTACCATCATCCTCTATCGCATCCGGCACCCGGCCCGAACCATTGTACGCGACTGATTCCCACGCTCCGTGGTCCTTCAGTGGATAGTACATCTTCTCCCATCCACCCCCGGCGGTCTGGGACCTGATGAAGGTGATCTCCGCAACGTTCGCGGCCGCCACGCGGTGTTCGGGCAGACCCGTTATCGAGTAGAGCTCCGCCACGCCCCAACCGATCTTGCAGTAGGACGGCCAGAGCAGACCTGCCGGATTTAGCCTGGCCTCAAACTGGGCCAGTCCGAGGGCGGCGCCGAGGTACCTCGGCGTCCCGATGGCAAGATAGGCCTGCGCCAGGGCGGCCATTGCGGTGCCGACGTGGTAGAACTGCTGCTTGGCCTTGACCGTGTCGACGAAGCAGTTGATCTCCTCGCCAGGCGTTGTCTCCGTCACCAGCTCATTGGTCTCCGGATCGTGGTTGAAGTAGAACCTCCCTGGATCGGCCTTCATACTGGGCGAGTTCGCCTCCACCATCTTGGCAAGGAAGTCGGCGCTCATACGCGCGGCGTTCGAAAGCCCGGCCGCAAGAGCCCATCGCACGAAGAAGGAGGTGACCAGCGGGTTGACGGTCTGCATGTACCTCTGCTCGTCGATGTTTCCGAACACCCCGCCGGACGGATGCTGGTGGGCCAGTATCTCCTTCCTCGTATCATCGTCGGAGAACGCGGGCAATCCGAGCCTCTCCGCAATCTCCGCGAAGGTCAGAAACCTGTAGAGCAGCTGCATGTCCTTGTTGAAGGGAGATTCCTCGGGGAAGTAGTAGCGCCCGGGGCCCATTCTTGCGTTGACAGCTATCCACTCAAGAAGCTGTTTCACGGCATCGAGACGTCCTGCCTCGTAGAGACCCCATGTAACCTTGTGACAGTAGCTCAGGTCCCTTTCGCGCATGATCGGGCCATAGGGGGCAAGCCGCCGCACTAGCCAGTCGGCACCTCTGGATATGGAGGTCTCCATCTGTCCTATCATGGCACGCAGCGCACGCCTCTCGTCGAGCAACTCTCTGTGGCCAAGCCCCTGGATTCCGTTGGAATGGCATTGCATGAAGGTCACCCACCGAGGGACAATCCTGCATCGTCCCGGATTTGTGGGGGCATCATTTGAAGCCTTGTCAGTCTCCGAGCGCGAAGGTGATAAGTCTTTGGCCATCTGGCCGACCGCCGGGCTTCCGTACGACCGCTTTTCCGATCGTCCTCTAGGATGTCGGATGGGTACCGATGCCGCTCATGCGGTAGTGACTGCAGACATTCTTTAGGTCGCGATGCGGTGTGATACACATCGGTGGCAGTGGCCGGGTTGCCCGTCATTGGGCATGCCCGATTGCGGCATGAAGGTGTCATGGATGCATTGGCGATCGCAAGGCCAAGTGCGCGACAGTGACCTGCGCTGGCGCGTTCCGCTTGAGGAGAAGCAGAGAATCATCCAGCAAGCCATATTGGATCGGCATCTGGTCGAGGGGACATGTGTAGCAAGTGTGCCAATTCCTGCAGATGGCCGACCTGTGGATCATACGACAACCGGCAATACCGGGGACATGCATGCCAGCAGCTGGACGGGATGTTACCTGGTGGCAGCTGCCTTCCGGTATGGATGGGCCGCTGAACGCTCGCCCGTGGATGTCGACGCTGCCCTGAAGCTTGGCGAGACCCTTGTCCATGGGATCGACGTCCTCACCCACGTAAGCGGGATTCCCGGCCTACTGGCACGCAAGGTGGTTCATGGGCACGGCCCGGCGGTGGAGGAGCGGATCGACAACAACTCTCGAAACGAGTGGCACCAAGGCGTTGGCAGATACCGGGACCTACGGTTCCGCGGCCACCCAAGCCATCACAACTACCATCACGTCCTTCGTGGTTTGGGATTCTGGTTCTTCTTCCTTCGGAAGCACAGCCTCGATCCGAGTGAGCGGGTGAAGGCCCAGATGGAGAAGGTTCGATCCATCGTGGCCGAGATGATGGAATTCGGCTACAAGGCCCATGACATGGCCCTGATGACCGTGGACGGACGGCTGAGTGCCCACCTGATCGCCGGAGCACCGGAAGGCCAGCCTTCGACCACCAGCTTGATGGCCACAAACAGCCTCAGGATCGCCCACTGGATTACGGGAGATAACTGGTATAAGGAGAAGTACGAGGAGCTCGTCGAGAGATTCGGGTATAGAAAGTCGGAATGCTGGCCCCCCGACAGATGGCAGCCGGGCTATCGCGGTGCACACACACCCGACCATGACGATACCGAGCACACCCTCGCCAGCCTCTGGCTCGTGTGCCAACTCGAAGAGGACAGGGAACTGTGCGACTTCTACCGGATGGCCGTTGCATCGATCTTTGGCAGCAAGAGGTACGAGAAGCGATCTCCCTTCAACTACTACTACGCGAGCGTCACGGGCGATCTGGACGGAGCCGATCTCCCCGGAGCTCTGGAGACATTGCGATTGTACCCCTCCGTCACTGTCACATACCCGATCATGAACAGCATAAGAAGCGACATCGGGGCGGACCGTGCTTACGTTACAACGGAAGATGGAAGCAGGAACTCAAAGACCCTCCTGCCGTTCAACGAACAGCCACTGGACAACGCCTACGACTGGAAAGGCGATCCGTACGTGCTCGACGGGTGGCTTGCAAGGCCGGTGAGCTCCATGGCGATCTCCGATGAAGATCCGATGGTGTGGTACTTGGTCGACGCAGGTGGCGTTCTGTACAAGTCGCTGGACGGCGGGGCAACGTTCTCGCTGGCCGGTTTCCATCAGGGCGCCTCGGTGCGCGACGTGACTTTCGCCGGAGGTAAGAGCAGGATCGCCATCCTTGCGACCGACGGTGGGATCTACCGAACCGATACCGGGGGCTACATGAACAGCTGGCAGCGGGTGGATCTCGATGATCAGGGCGCGCAGAGGGTGATGCCGGATTCGGCGAATCCGAACGTTGTTTGGGCGATCATGGATGGGGGAGTCTACCGAAGCGTTGACTTCGGATTCGAGGAGGTCGGCAAGGCATGGGAGTGCGTCTCCGGGCCGATGCCCAACAGGGCAAAGGCCGTCCCGGGTCAGACGGCGAACATAGTGTATGGCCTCTTCACCGGTGATGATCCGGTGATCTACGCCGCAATGGGAGGTCGACTCTACCGCAAATCCCCGGGTGATTCAGGCTGGACGATCTGCACGGATGTGGAGGATTACCACGTTATCCCCAGCTACCGTGGGCTTTGTGTGTCGCCCCACGACCCAGCGGTGCTCCTGTCTCTCCTCACCCTCAACGTCTGGGGACGGGACCTCCACATCGTGCTCCGAAGCCTTGACGGGGGACGGAGCGTCAGGGCTGTTGGGTGGAGCATGCCCAGATACAAGCCTCCCTCCGAAGGATCGGGCCTGGAATGGAGCAGGCTCGCATCAATCGCTTTCGATCCCGTGGACCCAAACGTACTCTACGGGGCCGGAGAGAAGGGTATCCACCGCTCCCTGGACGGAGGCCTAAACTGGCAAGTGGCGAACAACGGCCTGCGCATCCCATATGCCTACAGAATATTCGCACCCAGACAGATCCCCGGCACGATCTTGGCCAGCACCCCGGCCGGTCTGCATGTTAGCACCGACCGAGGGGAGACATGGGGAGACCCGATCCTGGTGCTGAACGGTCCGGGGGTCGACAGGGTGGAACGAGGCGGAATGGGTTATCTGGCCGCATACTGGCCGGGTCGTTACTTCGGATACATCACAGACGACCAGGCCAACTCAGCCCCTGAAACCTGGTAGGGTCTCGAACGCCCTGCCCCGATGCGGCGCCTAGACTAGATCGAACCAATCCCGCCCTTTGCCCCCGACAGAAGCCGGCATCGAATCATCGCATGCAACACATAATAGAAATGCCCATCGGCGTGCACCCATGATCGATACGGTCTTCTTCGACTTCGGGGGAACCCTCTTCTACGAGTTGAGGAAGATCCCCGAGGACGAAACCTTGACGTCGGGCTATCTTGCCCTTAGGAATCGGGGACTGCAACGTTCCTTCGAGGATTTCAAGGAGATCTTCTGGATTCCTTACCATCAGCTGGACATGGACCTATCCAAAGAGGGCCTCGAAGTCAGCGAAGCCGAGTTCACACGAAAGATACTGCCGGAACTGGGCATGGAACCCAGCGATGAGAACGTCGACGCCCATCTCTGGGGCCGTTTCGAACCCCATAAAGTCAACAACCAAATATTCGACGACATCCTTCCAACGCTTCAGAAGCTGAGGCCCGGGATCAAAATCGGACTGATCTCGAATGCGCAGCCCCACGGAATCCTATGGCACCTTGACGAGGCCGGGGTCCTGAGCTTCTTCGACGAGATCATCATATCGGGTGCCGTGGGGTTGGCCAAACCGAACCCCCAAATCTTCGAGCTTGCGGCCGAGTCCATATGCTCCGATCCAGAGCAATGCGCCATGGTGGGGGACTCGCTTAGGGCCGATGCGGAAGGGGCGGAAGCCGTAGGAATGACGGGCATCGTGGTCGAGAGAACGGGTCGGCTGAAGCAGGCACTCCCTGACCGCGCGGTGGTCACGGACATGAGAGAGATACTGGGAATGATCCAGCAGCCCGCCCGGATTTGGTGCTAGGCAGGGTTGGCCACAGCCGATGAAGCGCCCAACGGCAACCGGGGCTTTCAGTCAATGATTGTCGTCTCCCGCAATCAGCCGCGAATTGCCCGCAAGAACAGCGGGTGTAACCGCTTCTCAAGCCACCGTTGCCCCGCGTTTTCTCACCCTCTTCGCCCAGATGACAAGGAACGTCGGCAGTATGAAGACCGTGGCGAGGAAGCTGTAGATGATGGTCAACGCAACGATCGCACCGAATTCCTGTATCGGCGGCAGCAGGGAGAAGACCAGTAGCCCGAATCCGGCAACAGTGGTCGCCGCTGCTCCGAACAGCGCAGAGCCCGTATGGGCCACCGTCTCCATGCAGCCATCGTCTACATCTTCGTGCTCCCTCATCTCCTCAACGAAGCGGTGGGTGAGATGTATGCCGTAGGTGACACCCAGACCTATCGTGAGGGCCGTGATCATCACGGTAAGGACGGTGTAGGCTATGCCCAGAACGTACATGCTGCCCAAGATCCAAGCACTGCAGAGAAGTACCGGGATCATGGTGATCGCACCAAGGACCATCGATCTCTCCGTCACGTAGAAGACGATGGTCATGATGATGAAGGACACTACGAGCGTGAAGATGAAGGAAACGGACAGGCTGTTCTTCAGGCTCGATATTATCTGCATGGCCATGATCGAAGAACCCGTGACGGTCGCCCTCGATAGTTCGCCGGTCCCAACAAGGTCCTCCAGCGGGCCTGCGTCCGCGTTCAGTTCTGCTAGAAGCTCGTCCGCATCTTCCATCGAGTCGCTCACGATGGCTATCCTCATGACCGTACTGTCGAATCGGCCCTGGGCATCTCGGTGCAACATGCTTCTGGTGCGCGATGCGGTGATGTTGCTCTCGTATAGCCATGTCAGCAATGCTTCCACATCCTTCTCCGGAACATCGTCTCCATCGGCCGAAGCTGAATGGTAGAGCAGAGCGAACTCCTGTGAGTAAAGATCCAGAGGATCGGTGAGGGATTCGTCCGTTGCCACATCCTTCATCAGGGATACAACGGAGTCGACATCGGGACGGTCACCGAGAGGCGTCGCCTTCACTGCAACCAACCGGTTATCGATCATGTTCAGCTCACAGGCCTGAATCGCCTTCAAGACGGCGGGGGACGAGATGTCTCCTTGGATCAGTATGTTGGCCGATCCGCCCGTCGCATTGAACTCCTCCAAGATGAACCGGATGTCTCGTGCGTATTCGAGCTTTGCAGGCAGGAAGTCCTCGAGTTCAAACCTCGTCTCCAGCCTCGTGGCCGCCAGGAGAGCGAGCGCCGTAACCAGCAGAGTGGCCACGATGACGACCCTCGGATGATGCTCGGCGGCGGTGGCGCCTGCACCCAGAGCGGCGCTGGCCCTGGGGGATCGCCTCGGCTTCTCCTGCGACTTCGGTTGCTGGGCCCTGGACTCCGATCTGCCATCTATGAGCTGTCGAACCGAGGGCACGAATGTCACCATGATGACGAAGGCTGATGCCAGACCCACGGCCAGGAGTATGCCGAAGTCCTTCAGAGCGGACATCTCGGACGTCAGGTTCGACATGAAGGCCGCCATGGTCGCCATCGTGGCTATCAGCAGGGCCGATCCGACCCAGCTGATCGAAGTCCTCGCCGATTCCCGGGGACTCATGCCCTGGGATCTCTCCTCTCTGTAGCGAAGCGTAAGATGGATGCCGTAGTCTATTCCCAGTCCAACGATTATCACGGGCACCGCGAGGGTCATGGGGTTGAACACGAAACCCGCAAGGGTCCCCAGACCGTAGGTCCAGACGATCGCAAAGCCCAGCGCCAACAGGCTGACAACCATATCCATCACGTTCCGGTACACCAGGGCCAGGACGATTATGACTAGGATAAACGCAGCGGGTAGGAGAATGGCGAAGGAGTCCTGAGTTGCCTCCAGAATCCTCCTGGACGTAAGATCCATGCCAATGACGGCCATGTTCGTGGAGACCAAGTCCTGCTCACCGATCACCTCGACCATGGACTGCTGGGCATGAAGCATTACCGACTCGTTTCCCTGGCCTTCCCTGTCCCGGCCGTCCGTCGTGACGCGGCCTTCCCCGCTCCGTGCCAGGGTGGCGTTGAAGCCAACGATGGCAAGGGTAGCCTTGGCCCGGTATGTTCCGGTCTCGGGCGAGAAATCTGTAGTCAGGGATAGCCTGATGGCTCGTCTCAAAGCCTCCATGCCGGAATCCAGTTGTCTCTCAAGCCTCTGGATGTTCAGCGACTCGGCGCTGTCGCGAATCGCGAGAACCCCATTCTTGATCAGCGGCAGGGTGAATCCGGTCGTTCCTATGGCGATCATGGCTTGTTGATCCTGGACGATGGATGGGTCCTGGCTTGCAGCGATCAGTAGCTGACTGAGCTCGTCGAGCGCCAAGGCGGTGGCCTCTGCCGCTGCCGCGGCCCCCTTGACGGAGCCGACCATGCCATCGGTGCTTGATTCATCGTAATTCATTATGGCCGCGAGGACGTTCCCCAGCTCCTCCTGAGTCAAGGCGCTGAAATGCTGGATCTTCGGCTCGAAGCCTTGGTACGTTTCCCCACCGCTTTCCCCGGAGGGAACCATCGACCCGCCCATCTGGGCAAGCTGCGTGGCCAGCTGGATGATCGTGCTGTTGGCGGCCAGCACAGCGTCCCTCAGATATGGTGTCCCCATGGCGTTCCGGATGCCATCATTGGTCAGGCTGAGAACTTGGGCAACCTGGCCAAGCGAACCTTTGATTGAGTCGAACTGAGGGCCGATGCCTTCGACCATACCTTTGATCGTGTTCAGGAGGTTTGCGGCCTGGAAGATGGTGTCCGCTATGCTCGAGATCCGCATCGGGTTGGCTTCATCCACCAGAAGGCGGGAGATCGTGGGGTTCTCCGTCAACGCCCTTTCGACTTGCAGGATCTCAACCAGGGATTCGGGGACGAGGACATTTCCCTCACTTCCCTTCACGAGGATCTGTGACAATTCGGTCGAGGTGAAGAGTCTGTTGATCTCATTTGATGCATCAACGACCTCGTTTTCCGGCATGAAGGTTCTCTCGCTTGCCTCCATCTCGCCGCCGGCCAGGAGGTAGATGCTGCCGAGGGCACTAGTGATCACCAGCACCACCGCGACGAGAGCGGTGGGCTTTTGCGAAACGGTTTGTGGAATGCTTACCAAATGTGACACCTTTGGTTCGGAGTCGTGAAGAAAGGGGGATGCTCACCTGTTTCTGCTCAATCCGGAACTGTACTCCTCCAACTCCCTCTTGATCTTGGAGAGAGCCCTGATCAGCGCGTCAAGTGCTCGGATCTTTGATCCGATCCGCTCGTCCCGTTCCTCCGGTGGCAGTCGCTCCAGCAAGCGAAGGTGGATTTGGATTGGCTTGTGCTCGTCGCTGCTGAGTGCCTTCGTGAGGTGGATGATCGCATCCTCCGCTTCGCTTTGAAGCCGGAGAAGCTCGGCTTCTCCCTTGTTGGTGATTGCGTACAGTTTTCGTCGGTTCTCCTTTCCCACCTGCCTGATCAAGCCCTCGCTCGTCATCTCGTTGAGAAGCGGGTAGATGAAACCGGCCATGGGAGTCCAGAAGCCGCCGCTCTTCTCCCAGATCCTCTTCATGATGCCGTATCCATGAAGGGGTTCGACGAACAGGTTCTCCAGAATGAAGAGACGCATGAACCCCTTCTTCATCTGGGAGGAATGTTGGCCGCGACTGACCACACTCCCCGCTGGGTCGGCGAGATATATATGTATCCTATCTAGTGCCGCTAGGTTCGCCACGAGAAACCGGCATGGACTTCCGCGGCCAGACAGTCTGAGCCCAGGGTCCCCTCCCCGCATTCGGTCTCAATCGAGCATTCACAGGGCTTCTTGCCGATGAGAACCAGGCTGGAGAAGCGTTAACCGAAGCCAGCGGAAGAAAGCTCAAAGCCTCACCAGACTTGGCTCCCTGCAGGCCGCACTCTCCCCCGGTTGTGCCGATCCTATCCAGCGACAACATGTACCACATCTGGACGTCAAGCGGCCGGACCTCTGCGACCTGGCGCCGTGAGTACCATCTCGGTTCGACATTGTTGACAGGAATCAATGTTGCCTGCGGCGGGGCGCCAGTTTCGATGGGTCAAGAGGCACAACTCGGCTGGGCCCGCACCGAAAAGGGGCGAAGCTTCACCCCATGGCATGCGGTGAGAAGCATGTAGCACCCAACGCCAGGATGATGGCACAAAGCAAGACCGCTCCACCCTCTCCCACCTTGATCTTGAAGAAGCATGGATCTCCGCGGGTCCCGTACTGACTCGTGAAGGAGCCTATGATGTAGTCATCTTGGGTTATGAGCCGGGAACCGCCTACGGAGTATATGCCGTTGGATATCGGTTCACTCAACGCAAGATCGTGCCAGCTGTCCCCGTTGTCATGGCTGACCAGAGCGGCGATGCGGGTCTGGTTGGCCCGGCCTATGTAGTACAGAGGGCTCGTGCCAGGCCCTGTCGCGAAGTAGCCGTCCAGCCCCATGATCGAGATCGCGTCGCCCCTCCACTCTGGAAAGATCCTTTTGTCGATCTGTCCCGAAGCCAGATCGATCCTCACGTAGTGCTGTCGCGGCGGGGTGGTCTGGGCAAGGTAGGAGAAGTGAACTTTGCCGTTCTTGGCGATCATGCTGGAAAGCCAGGTGTGCACCTCGAACTCGTCTGGAAGGATGATCTGGTCGGCCTTTCCGCTGTGGTCGGGGAGGATCGGACAATACAGCCTTGTGCCATCTGCCCTATACCAGGCCGTTCCCTCGTCGGGGGTGTTTGCATAGTGGATGTCCCAGTACAGGTATTTCTGTTTGTGGTTGGTGGTCCAGGCATGGTGCAACAGGCCGGTCTCGTCAATGTAGATGTGAGGATACTGGGTTGTCGCGTTGCGGCCGCTGAACTCCACGACCTGTTTCCAGCTGATGAGCTTCCCGGTCGTGGCGTTGATGATGAAGAACTTGCCGTAGTGGTTGAAGAGGTAAACCTTGCCGGAGTCGTACATCATCGAATACTTGCCGCTTGCGGCGCCGTTGATCTTCGTGATCTGTGGGTCCATATAGTCCTTGCTGGCCAGGAAGCGGTAAAAGAGAAAGGGATTCAGGGGATCCGTCTCATCGCTGCAGACGGCAAGGATGTTGTTATCCTCGTCGGTCTCTATGCAGGCGGTCTTGGAGCCCACGGTTGGCGAGGTGTAGACAACCTGAAAGGTCGTGCCGCCGTCGGTGCTCCTGATCAACCTCCATGTGCCGGGCCAAGGCGCGACATCTGTGTAGTCAACCAGGTAGGTCATGAAGATCCCGTTTTCGTTCCACACAACCTTCTGGTTATGACTCTGGAAGGTCGCATAGTAGGTACAGTTGGAGTCGATCTGGGTCATCTCAAATTCGGAGCACGGCCCGGTCTCCTGAGATGAGTGCTGGTTGACCGTCCCCAGACCCGGGCCCACGAGAGGGGTTCGAATAGGCTCCCCCCGATTCCCGGCATATCCTGCAATGAACCCAACATTGCAGGCACCCACTAAGCATACAACGAGAATCCCGAACAAGGACTTTCGGCGCGAGATCGTACCCTCACCCTGAATATGCCCCATCGATATGGTGTTGAAAAAGCTAGCGTAAGACGTGCACCTGCACATGCCTATGGGGAGGAACGGATCGCCCCTGCTCTTGTGTCTTGCTCACTATGCTTTCATGTTCCTCCAGAGGAATATCAACAAGCTGACCACGGAGATGATGATCAAGACAGGCGAGGTAACGAAGTAGAAGTTGCCACGCCGGTAGACATAGATCAGCAGCCTCGGCACCTTCGGGTCTTGCGGGATCAGTCTGACGATCATCGGTAGGGCAATTAGGGCGATCCCCAGGAGTAAGAAGAACAATCCGAGAAGAAAGGTAGATCGTAGCAGGTCATCGGATGACAGACTCTTGCCCCCATGAGATGGACATTGAGTGCATTGGCTGTTGCGGCGAGGGTTCCCAAAAAATGCTACGCTATGGGTTTGTTGTCTAGGCAAACGCATTGGATGCTTTGGGAAGGTGTCTCAGTGCCTCGGGAAACAACGCTGCCGCCTCGGATCTCGAGCCTTGAACCAGGTACCCCCACGTAGGCAACTGAGCCAAAGATCAAGGTGGGGAACGGCTGCCGCGGGTTGGCTCCGGTCCCGCATTGATGCTTGCCCGGGCGCGTGGCGGCGCTGGCTGATTTCCATCGCGTATCGAGAGCTGTTGTTTCGGTGCATATCCCATGACGGTGGGTAGGCGGAACGGAGGTGACCATAATGGTTTTCATTCAGAGCCGTCGGGTACTAGCTGAGGCGGGAATCCTTGGAGAAAACGCGTGATCTGATCATCGAGGTGGAGGAGATACGGGGCAGATGCCCTGTCTACAAGAAGGGAGACTGCATGGTGTTTCGCGGGGGCTACAACCTTGACGTGAAGGAGACCGATGCGCTTTGCTCGCATGCCGTGGCTTCGCTCCTCCCATTTCTTTCATCTTTGAGCCGAGGGGTTTCGCCGAAGGAATTGGGGCTTGCGCGGGGTGACGATGACGCGCGTGTGAACTGCCCCGACCCGGGACAACCGTATACTCATGGGGGTACCGTCAGACTCAGAATCCGTCTATCCTGAAGGCCTTGACCCATGTCCAGGCGATCCCAGGGTTAAGGACAAGAACGTGACCACAATTCGCCTGTCGAGAGGATCAAAAGACGCGGCCGAGCAGCGAAGACCCGTAATCAGTGATCGCAGAGGAACTAGGATTGGGGAGGAGGGGTAGGGCGATCTTCCAAGGTCCGTCCGCGGTCCATTGCCGATGGGGCTACTCGTCCGTGGACGCCAGCCTGGTCACCTCGACCTCCCTGTACATCCGCCTCTTGACCATCAGCGTCCATAGGAGGAAGGCACACACCATGGAGGTGCCGGTTACGACAAACCACTCCGATACGTAGATCCATATCAGGGCGCGACGCATTGCCTTGTCCGCCGCTTCCGAAACGGACCTCATCTCGGCGATCGCTTCCTCCAGCACCTCTAGGCTGCCTTCGAAGTCACCCTGTGAGAAGGTTGGAAGTATCTTTGAGCTGGTCTGGCTGGCCGAGGTCAAGGATTTCTCCACCTCCCTGACGTTCGCCCCGAACCTATCCGCGAAGTCCATTGTGGAAAGGGCCAATGCCCTCAGCGATGAGAGATAGTTCATCCTCTCCCTGATCCGCGTGATAAGGCGGAGATCCTCCGGTATTGGCACCTGCGCGGCGTAGTACACCATATTGGCGAGCGCCGTCGAAGCTTGGGACCAGTAGTAGAAGGACGTCATGCCCTTCCCTCCCCAATCGTTTACGAAGGAGATCGACCTTCCCCGCCCAAAGTCCATCCAAGCCAGCACCGGGGACCCAGCCGGGTTGCTTGTCGTAACGATAACGACCTCGCTCCCCTGCCTTTCGTAAACCCTGTTGTGGGCACGCAATGGAATGCCTTCCCAGTTCAGTCCCCTGACCATGGGGTTCTCGGGTCGAAGGACCTTTATCTGAAACCAGTACGACCCCCAATCCTTTCTGTCCTCCGCACACTCAACCGACAGTATATCGCCGACGGGCGTGGGGCCCCACGACGGATTTGGGCTGAGACCGTGCTCCGCCCCGCCGAAAGAGGCAGGATCGTCGGCCATGAGGAAGCCCATGCCATCCTCTATCACCCCGTCCCTGATCCATGCAAGAAAGTCAAGGCCGGGATAGTCTGCCTGGGTCGCAGCGACGATGACGACGTCGTGGTTCTCCCAAAGGGCATTCTTGGTTCGGGGAGCGTAAAGTCTGAAGAACCTCCTGGCCGGGTCCCCGCCTATCAGGGCAATCTCGGCGGGTATGGGGGTGATATCGATTAGGGGGTCTTGGACCAAAAGAGGTCCGGGCATTCCCTGGGCCATGAGGGCATCTCCGATGAAGAGGGTCCGGATGACGCCCCTGTTCGGATCCGTTCTTCCCGAGACTGCCCTGCTCGAAATCGGGACCAGAAGGGCCAGCAGAACCAGGACCGCGGTCACGGCCGGGCACTCTCTAGTCCAGCAAGTCTTACGGTGAAGCCCGTGAGCCGTGAAATGGGTCGAATCTGCGCCGTGCACTCGATGACCCAACGTGCCCGCGGTCTGCACCGGAACGCGATCTCCGTTACCCCGGATTGCCTTCCGTGTTCTTTAATCCTTACGTGCGGGGATGCGAGGCCTGTGAGGTTTCTCGAGACAAGCCCTGGGAAGATTCGGCCGGACAAGATGTATAAAAGTCAGGAATGCGGACGTATGTTGATGAGGGAGGGTATCCTTGGACTCCAGGCCGGCAGGCATCGCCCTTGTCGTGATGATCGTGTGCACGACGCTCGTGTTCACCTTGGCCCTGACTAGGCGCGAGGCTTCGCCTCTGGTGATGCTCCAGAATACGTTCCCCCAGAAGATCACCAGCATCGAGAAGGAGGGCAAGCGCTTTTCCTTCGCCCACTCCTTCTTCGCCCGGCGGGACATCTCGGAGCTGGAGATCAGATTCTGCCTTCTTCACTCATCCCCCGCGCCGAAGATCGATGGAAACCTCACCAGACCTGGTTTCGCAGACTATAACGAGGTGGGAATCCTGCGTGAATATTTGGGGGCCGGTGACATCCCGGTTGACCAGTTTGAGGTCGCTGTCGGTGATGGTTCGGAGGCAAGGAGGCTGCGCGTCTACGACCTGGGTCGAATCATACAGCCCTTCTCGAGTTCAGGTTCGACGGATTCGATCTACTCGGTCTTCGGGGTGCTTGTGGCCCCGGACGGTAACCCGGTCTTCCTTAGGGGGGTCTCCGACTTCTTCTACGAGAGAGAGCGCAACGTGGAGTATCTCGTCGTGGCACGGGGGGAGAGGGAGGATTCCTACTCCTCCGAAGGCCGCGGAGGGTACCGGATAAGGGATGCACCGAAGGGAGGAGCGGTGGTCCTGAAGGATGTCAAGCAGGGGGAGATGGTGCTAATCCAGTTCTCGACCGTTCCCCGCATCGATTTCATGCCGGAGAGGACGTGGAACAAGAACTTTGACAGAGAGTTCTATCAAGTGATCAGAGCCTATGCCGATGGAGAACTCATCGTCGCCGTGGCGAATCGAATCGAGGTGGATCTTATATGAAGAGGGCAGGTGTACCTCTGTTCATCCTTCTCTTGCTCGTACCAGGCAATCCCTCGGAAGGCCCGACGATCCCCTCGGAGGGGCCGATCATCCTGGTCTATTCCGGATCCATGCCTGGGTGGGGCTCGGCGCTTTGCGAGATACTGAATGGAGATCCTAGGGCCGATTACCGCTGCGTCGCCATCCAAGAGCGAGATACGTTCTCACTCCTCCTTTTCCTGCCCCGAACCCAGGGAATCATACTGGCTTCCAGTGTTGCTGCTGACGTCAAAGGACTTAGCGCCATGGTGGAAGACTTCATGATTCAGGGAGGGGCGGTGATAGGATTCTCGGCCTGCGTGGATGTCAGAAATGAGCTCGAGATGGCGTCCAGGGTATTTCCCTTCTTCGCCAACCGGACTATGGGATCTGAGAGGGTTGACAACGTCCCGATGAATGCCTATGTCGTGAGGGATGCCAATTCCCGCATCAACGAAGACATGCCTCAATCTTTCCGGCTGATCGGCGAGCTCTTACTCCTGTCAGCGGGACCCGGCGATGAGGTGCTGAACATCGTCCCGGAGGAGGGCGAGGCGATGGTGTTCTACGAGGAAGCTCAAACTCGAGCCCCGCTGGTGATCGGGTACCAACGTCCCGGGTCCGGCAGGTCCGTGGGTTTTGCTGGTTGCCGTGTCAACGAGGTTCAGAGGCTGGCTTCGTTCTATGGAAATCTCGCGGCGCAAGAGGAGTTCGTCCAGCTCATCCGGAATGCGGTGCTATGGGCAACGGAGGGCTCGCCGCGCTACACGCATCTTGGGCCAAGCTGGCGTCTGATGTTGGAGGCGGAGGCGGGAAGACGCGAAGAGGCAGTCCTCAGGGCGGCGGAGGTGCAAAGCCGGAGAAACATGCGACGCATGCTGATTCTGGTCTCCCTCTGGACCGGAGCGATCCTGGTTTGCGCGATCGTCATCAAGGGTTGTGCGTTGAGCCGGATATCAGGCACGACGAAGCCCAATTGGCACGGGCGCAGGGATGTGGCTTGAGGAAGCTCGTCCAATCAGTATGACCCATCGATGTGGCGGCGATGTGACGGGCCCGGTCCTTGCATAGTGAAGGGGGGCTCACCGACGGCATTATCCTGAGAAGCTCAAGCAAGCTCGGCGCAGAGAGCCTGACAGACGACGCTCGCCTCTTCGACGCTGAAGATGGCTACCACCGGGATGCCGTCGCCCGTGGGTTCCGCACAATCGTCGCCTGAACACCCCCCGGCCGTGGAAAACCCCCGGCGAGAACGTCCACCATCTGTGCCAGGCCACTATGCCCGCCCGAAACCACTGTGGCAGAAGCGTACTGGGGGCTAGAGCGATTGAGTGAGAGGCGGTCAATCACCCATGAGCGCCAAGCGGTCTACCACTCTCTGCGCGCTCCGTCAGTCGGAACGTATGATGCGGGTTGTGGCCGCGGCTTTGTAGAGCTTCCTTCTGACCAT
>CAYVLA010000040.1:0-27207 GCA_964452145.1 Hadarchaeota archaeon (SeqCode) | reverse complement strand
ATGGTCAGAAGGAAGCTCTACAAAGCCGCGGCCACAACCCGCATCATACGTTCCGGCTAGCGCGACAGTCTTCCGTCAACCGTCAATCATCCCTGGCTCGAGGCCTGTGAGGCTTACGCCTCTATGAGTTTGGTGGTTGCCACTTCTCTGTAAAGCCGTCTCCTGACCATGATGATCCAGAGGAAGGAGCCTCCGAGCAGGAGGATTCCGGTCACCGACGCCCATTCAACTAGGAATAGGTAGAAGGCTGCCGCATCTCGTGCCTTGATCGCATTCTCCATCGCCGCGTCGCACAACCTGATGACCTCCTCGAAGCCCTGGGCTGCTCCATCCAGATCGCACTTCAGATAGAGTGACATCGCCTCCTTCCTCTTCTCCCGGATCGGGGCCAGCCCCTTGAGAAGAGCGTTGGTGTTGCCCCCCAGCCTCTCCACAAAATCCATCATGGTCTGGAGGGTCAGCATGGCCTCGCTCGCTGCCCTCATTCTCCTCCTTACTGCGTAGAGGGTCTCAAGATCGTCGGGAAGATTCTGGCCTGCGAGGAAGAGCATCATGTTGACGGCATAGTCCCCGTAGTACTGCCATCTGACGAAAACGCTGCCGCCGGCCGGGGTCCAGTCCGCCGACTGGGCCATTGTCCTCCCTTTCCCTATATCCCACCACATCAGGAAGGGCGACTCGCCGACCCCCACGTGCACTAGCACAGCAATGAGCCTGGCGGTGATCCTGGGCAAGATCATGTTATGTCCCGAGAAGCTTCCGTAGGGACCGAGCTTGTTGAAGGGAAGGCTCCTTATGAACTCGTCCTCCCAGTCCACAACCTTGACGCTTCCACCCGACACTCTGGGAACCGCCTCCACCATCTCGCAGGGCAGTACATCAGCCACATCGGTGGGTTGCCAAGACGGCCAGCTGGGATTGGCGAAGCTCTCCGCCCCACCGATCATGACGAGGCCCATTCCCTCATCGAGAACCCCACGTTTGAACCATGTGAAGTGCTCGCTTCTGAAGGCATCTCTGTTTGCATCGCTCAGGATGATAACGTCGTTGTCCAAGAAGCGCGAGTACGTCCTCGGCATGTAGGCTCTCACGCTCTTCTTGATCTGTTCGGAGGTCTGATGGATCGTGCAGGCATAGACGGCGGTGCAGGACAGGAGGGGATCCCCCTGAAGGATGGGGAACGGATTGGATACCCCTATCGCGTCCCCCATGTAGATGACACGGATCCTCCCGCTTGCAGGATCCGCCCTGAGGTCGCGTGCGAGTCCTTGGCCGGCATGTGATGAGGCAACGGCGAGCAATACGACAATGATCCTGCCCGCGTCAAGATGCATGCCTCCGATCCCGCCCGGCGGGAGATAAAGATTGCTCCACGGTCCACGGTTGATCTGTTTGGGTTAACCCACACATGTTCCACTCTGCGCTGGGTAGGCCTGCTGGCGTTCTCGTCGGTACGTGATCCGAATAGGGTGATCGCCTAGTACCCATCTCCAGTCTGCCCGGGTCCTGCTTTGGCAAGCGCGTCAGATTCCCTTTCCAGTCGGAGAGCCCGGTACGATGAGCAACGATGCCTCCACTCCGTTCTCGTACACGTCCACAACGAGCATGCCTGGTGGCTCCCCTCCCTTGTTGGCTCTTCTCGTGCTCAGAGCGGGGCAGATGAAATAGTCGGCTCCAGAATGCCTCACCACGCGGAGCCTGTGGGCGTGGCCCGCGAAGCCTGCGAGGATGCGGCGTCTGCAGAGGCGGGCAAGGACCTCATCCGCGTTACCAACATCGCATTCAAGATCATCTCTGCTTCCTACGAGTCCGTGGTGGGTGAACAGGATGATCGGCGCGTCACCATCAAGGCGGTTCAGGGTCCTTGCCAGCCATCCCATCGCCGGTCGCTCGACCCTTCCATGCCAGTTGCCGGGTTCCCGATCAGAGTTGTTGGTATCCAGGACGAGGCACGCCACTCCCTCGACGTCAAAGCGATAGCTTGGCGGCCCGAAGAATCTGGAGTACCTTCTCCGGCTAGACATGTTGCCGATGTCATGGTTGCCTACGACGGCGTAGCAGGGCAGGCTGAGCCCCGATACAGTCTGGAGGAAGATTCGATACTGCTCCGGTTCCCCGGTCTCGACCATGTCCCCGGAAAAAACCACGAAGACGGCTTCGTTGATGGAGTCGATCCTTTCCAGGGCGAGCCCCAGTATCGCTGCACTCTCCGGCTGCATTATGTGTGTGTCGGCTACCTGGACAAATCGGAATAGCGGGCCCCCCGCGGCTCGCCTCCTCCTCTTCCGACGCTTCAGCGGATGTCGATCCTCGATGGGCGGAGCCGATACCCCGGTGGACCGGCATGGGGACGGCATTTACAGTATCCCTCTGGCAATGAGAGGCGCTGTTGCTCGGGGGACATCCGGGAGCTCCGCTAGCCGCCTCCCGCGGGAGGAAGCAGGCTGATCACATCGCCGTCTCGAAGCTCTTCCTCCACGCCCTCTCCAACGTTGATGCTCAGCCCGTTAACCAGCACCGATAGGTGCTCGGCGATCTTGCCCTCCTTGCTAACAAGCTTGTCCGGGGATCCTGCCTTCGCGCCGACCGACCTAAGCAGGTCGCCGACTCTCGCCCCACGATCCAGCTCAACCTCAAACTCATGGCCAATCATCTTCCGCAGGTCGCCGAATGCCCTGACTGTCAACCTCATCTTGTCACTTCCTAGCTCCGTGAATGGCGTCGGCCGCGAAGCGGAGGCCCAGACTCTCAAGTTTCTCCCGTGTGGGGATGCCATCAGGACTCCATCCGCTCAATGAGTAGTACTCATCCAGCATCTCGTCGAGGCGAACCACAAGACCCTTGCACGGACCTGACGTGTGGGGCTCCTTCAGACACCTGTCCGGAAGGGCGTCGTCCTTCCTAGTGAAGCCTTCCCTAACGTTGAAGGCCCGGGTCAGATTGTTGATTCTCTCCCCCATGAGGACGAACTCGTTCTTATCCTTGTAGGTGAACCCGGTCGCTGCTGAGACCATCTTCATGACCGTTTCGGTGCCATAGCCGAAGGATGCCAGAAGGCACAGCCCGGTCGAGTCCCACGCCACGGCAACGTTCTCGGTTCCGTCTTTGACTTCAGCCGCTTTGCCCTTCGTTGTCCTGGGATCCATGGCATCCCACCCGAGCATCTCTTTGCCGGGCGTCCAAGGCCTCAGATGGCACGCACCGCGATCGGACCGGGCATAGGAAAGGCCGACTCCCTGCGCGGCCCGGGGCATGTAGGCCGGGAATTCCAGCCCCTTGGCGTGCATGGCGAAGCTCTGCGATCCCTTCCCTATCCTTTCTGAAGCTCTTCTGACGCCGTTCCCGACCAGTCCGCCAAGCGTTCCCCTCAGAGTGCCAGCTCTGTCCACGGCCTCCACCATAGCCTCGGCACTGCCGAACTCCAGCGGCACGCCGTCGGTCTCCTCGGCCGATATCAGCCCCCTCTGGCAGCACTCCATGAGGAACCCTATGGTATTCCCGATGGACATGGTGTCCATACCGTAGTAGTCGCACAGATAGTCCGCCCTTGCTATGGCCTCCCTGTCTGCCACGCCGCACTGCGGTCCGAACGCCCAGACGGTTTCGTACTCGGGCCCCTCAGTGACCGTTCCGACCCACTTCCCTTTCTCTATGATCGACACATGGGCGCAGTTGATCGGGCAGTTCCAGCAGCCCCGTGTTCCTGGGCTCCGCCGGGGAACATAGAGCTCGTCGGCCAGAGCATCCCCATCGACGTCCAGCACTCGCTCGAAGGATCCCGTCTGGAAGTTTCTGGTCGGCCAGCCGCCCGCCTCGTTTATGCCGTCCACGATGTTGCTCGTCCCCTTGATGACCAGCCCGCCGTTCTTACGCCTGCTGGTTCTGAAGTCCTCGGCAATCTTTCTGTAGGCCTCCCTGGTCGATGACCTGAACGCCTCCTGATCCTTGACTAGATCCTCCGGCTTCCGTGTATCCCCGCGGACGACCACGGCCTTGAGCTTCTTGGATCCCATGACGGCACCTGCCCCGCCGCGCCCGGCCGCCCGGACCTCGGATATGACACTTGCCAACAATGCCTCTCGTTCACCCGCGGGGCCGATCTCGGCCACCCTGGCGGGCCCATCCCTGGAGTGTTTGTCCTTCAGGAGTCTTTCGGTGCTGAAGGTATCCGCTCCCCATAACCACGAGGCATCTCTCAGGTCTGCCTGATCGTTGTGGATGTGGAGATACACCGGTTTCTGGGATCGACCCTCGATGACGATGCCATCATAGCCTGCCCATTTCAACTCCGGTCCCCAGGAGCCTCCGCAGTGGGAGTCCAGCCAGGCTCCGGTGAGCGGAGACCTGGTGCAGACGCAGAATCTGTTCCCGGTGGGGGCCCTGGTTCCGGTGAGGGGCCCAGTCATGAATACGATCTTGTTGCCTTCTCCCAAGGGATCCGTTGCCGGCATCAGCTCTCCGAAAAGGAGGTTGGCGGCGTAGCCCTTCCCGCCGAGGAAGCTCTTTGCAGCTGAGACATCCGTTGCTTCTTCGGAGATGGATTCTTCGGAGAGGTTGACCCTCAGCATCTTGCCTGTAAAACCCCAGATCTCGGCCATACTGAAACCCGGCCCATAATTCCGCAGGGATCTTTTAACTTGTTTGGAGAACGGATCGGATGATCGGGATGTACCCATCACCCTCTCCGGCGACGGATCGCTTGAAGCCCGACTCTGAGATGGTTCCCATGGCATGTGGACTCGACTTCGATGCCAACGCGAAGGCGACGATGATCATTGCTTCCGGGCGCTACTTGAACCGGGTCACTCCGACCTCCCGGTAAAGCCTGCGCCTGATCATCAACGTCCACACTGCAAGACCACAGATCAGGGAAGCCGACGTTATGACCAGCCACTCGGAGAGATGGATCCAGAGTAGGGCTCTGTCTTTGGCTCTTTCTGCCACGTTCTCAGCCGCGTTGATCAAGTCAAGGGCTTCTCGTACAGCCTGCAGGGCCTCATCGTACTCTCCACGCAGGTAATGCTCCGAGACGTGCCTGCGTCCCTGGTCCGCAAGCCTTGTGGCCTGCTCGATCCCTGACGAGCTGGCCCCGAACCGCTCCACGAAGGCGATGAGAGCATCGAGGAGGGATCTTCTGTATTCCAGCGTCGCCATGAGTGCCCTGACGGTGTGGACGAGAGTCAGGTCCTCGGGGAGAGGCTTCTTCGACAGATACAGCATCAGGTTGATCACGAAGTCTGGCGCATAGTTCCATCTTATGAACTCGACTCCCCAACCATACTGCCAGTCACCCGTGAAGGCGAAGGTTCGACCCCTTCCCAGGTCCCATGTGCAGAAGAAAGGGTTGTCCCAGCCTTGGTCGTCGCCTGACAGGATGGAATCGATCGCCAGCGTCTCCGAGCCAGCCTTTGGCTTCACGATGTTACAGGTGTACCAGCTCAGGAATGGAAGGTCCTGTCGCCACGGCAGGCTTTGAATGAAAGGATTCTCCCAGCTCTCTATTGTCACCTTGCCCGTCCCGATGTGTCCGTGGAGCGTCTCCACGGGCAAGACCTCGCCGACCGGGGTCTGGCCCCAGTCGGGATGGGATGCAATGGCACCGAAGGTTTCGTGGCCACCCACCATGACCAGACCAAGGCCCTCCTCCACCGAGGCCTTGAACCACAGCAGGTGGTTCGTCGTGAAGCTGGCAACGTTGGAGTCGCTGATGATGATGACGTCATAGTTTTCGAGCAAGGCATTCAGAGTGCGCGGCATGTATAGCCGGACCGATCTCCTGATCTGCTCTTCGGAGAAGACGAACTCCATGTAGTCCTTGGACGCAATCACAGGCGTGACCTGGAGGTGTGGCTCCGACCTCATGAAGACGTAGGGCGTGACCCCGGGGTAGGGCTCACCGGTGTACAAGACCCCGATCCTTCCTCCACCCAGGGACCAAGCAGAACATAGTGTGATCGCGACAAGGATCCATAGTCCGGGCTGAGAGAGCTTGGCCAACATGCCTGGTATGGGAGATGCCGATCAGGAGTTAAAGGTGCCGTATGCGTGATCGGCTGCATCCCATCTTGGTGCCTTTGCACAACTGGCGTCTCGGGTTCAGACACCAGCGGAATTCCTTGACCGGTTTCCCTGTTGGGAATCGATTTCCGGCAGTGAGCACCCCATCTGAATGGCTGGCAGCCCCTGTCGACCTACCCGTGGTTGCAGACAGCTCGATGCAGCGAACATCGCTGGACATCATCCCCGGGTTGATGCGGATCGGCCGATGAACTCGAAGACCGCCCGAGATACAGGGTCCCCTTCCCTGCCGGTGTCCTGGTTGAGTCCGGTATGGGTCTTGTTTGTCGCAGCGAGTACACTCACCTCTACCCCTGCACCCCGCAGCCTATCTGCGAATCGAATCGTCTGTTCCTCTCTGCTTGGGTCCCCGCCGGTATATGCCAGCAGAAACGGCGGTATGCCTTTGCCTCGGGCCACGTACCTGGTCGGCGAGGCCACCTCCCAAGACGCACGGTCATCTCCGAAGATCTCCATGTAGAGGCGTAGGCCCCTCCTTGGTACGCTATCCATCAAGGCAGGGATGTCGTAGGCCCGAGTGTCGAGGCTGACCACGCCCGATATCGCCTCCGGGCCAATCCCCTCAGCCCCGAGGTAGGAATCGTCCGTAGCAACAAGGGATACCAGGTGAGCCCCAGAGGAGGACCCGATGAGGTGTATCCTGGACGGGTCACCCCCGTAGCGATCTGCATGTGCACGGACATATCCTATCGCCTTGGCTAGATCACGCACGTGAGCCGGGAACCTGGCTTGGGGGTGCAGACGATGGTTGGTTGATGCGAAGAGATAGCCGGCGGCCGCGAAGGCCTGAGGCTTCAGATGGACCCGGGACTTGTCACCCTCTCGCCATGCGCCACCGTGGACGTAGATGACGATCGGATGTGGACCCGGTACCTGAAGGGAATAGATATCGAGGCTGGTGAACCTGGGATCGAAGCCCGGGATGATGTCGTACGGTATGTCGAAGTGTGGTATCGGTCCTTCCTGACGCTGACCGACCTGGGCCTCGGTATGCGCCATGTCTGTGGACCCTACTCCACGAGCTCAATATTAACTATTGCACAGGAGCCCCAGCATTGGAACGCGGTTCTCGCTAATCTGTAAGAACGCTCTGTGGGATCTGGTTTAGGGGATTCGGTTTCGTTTGTCTGGGATTCGGGGATGAGGGGCTTCTCCCGTATACGCGACACCGTCCAGAGGACCGAATCGGTCGAGATGAATGCGAGGATTTGGGAACAAGGTCTTCAGACTTCAAACCAGACGCAATCATTATCAGCCCAACAACGCCTATCACCAGAGTCCCACATGCGAAGACTGAGGATAGCTGCTTTTCTGGTCCTGTTCGCGTTCGCCACTTCATCACTCCCCGCATGCGGTAGAAGCGATCCTTTGGAGGTTCTGTGCAGTGGCCACGGAGGCTCCATGCCGTACATGGCCCAGCTGCTGAAGAAGGAGCCCCTGACGGATGCCATAGTCATACCCACTCGAATCGGGGGCACCGATCTGACGACCGAGATCATACGCAGGTATATGAGGCTCTACTTTCCGAGGAGCTATGATGACCTGATCTCCAAGTTCGAGTTCCTGCTTCTGAGGGGCATCGACAGCACGTTCTTCACCAACGTCCAGTTCGACTGGATGAAGCAGGCGATCGAGGAGGCGGGCTTGGGGGCGCTTCAGGACAGAAGCGTAATGAGCAGCCTCACCTCCTACTCCGTTCCATGGGCCCAGTCATCGACCTCGGAAGCCTTCCCGAACAATGCCCAAGACGTTGTTCAGATCAACTATGCGCGGCAGGGACCGATGGAGGTGGTGCTCAACGATGACGCCAAGCTGCCTCCGATACTGAGTCCCTATAAGGACCTACTGACCTACAACATGGGGCACGCCGGAAACACGATGATGATCCCTAGGCAGGGTGCTGATGTATACTCCTGGGTCAAGAGCTCGGTATACATGGACATGGCTTATCCGCGACCCGGGTGGTTTCCTCATACTCTTGGTTGGAGATACGGCAAGGGGTACAGCTGGTCCCTGATGGATTACAGCGGAAGCGGCTTCTGGAGCGAGGGCGTCAATCCCTACGGCATGGACGCCTACTGGGGCATGTTGATGTACAGCACGGGCAGGACCCTTCCCGATGACGTTGTCATGGTGCATAACCTCAGGAAGAGCTTCTATGAGTACGCAGATCTGAAGGGCTTCATCTTCTCCATCATGGAGTTCGTGGCGAAGTTCGGTGCTAGCACGCGGTCGGTGGAGCAGGACATAGCTGAAATGGATGCAGGATGGAAGGAATCACGAAGCCTCTACCTTCAACAGGATTACCAGTCCGCCTGGACAACGATGGAGCTGTTGCTTGGTGAGATGGACCTTCTTCGCGGGCAGGCGCTGAAGATCAAGGACAAGGCGCTCCTGTGGATCTACGTGATCGAATGGCTCACGGTGAGCGGCACCTTCCTGGGAGCTGGCTTCGCACTGTGGACGCTGATGGTCAGAAGACGATTGTACCGGGTCGTGGAATCCACCAAGCTTGAATCCCGATAACGGGCGAACGCGAGGCAGCCTTCGGGTATTGAGGACCTGTCATGAATTTGGCCAACCGACCCTCTGTGAAATGACAAAGCGGGTAACTCTAAAGCATCAACTTCACTTCATCCGGATACTGAGCGATCATCCTGAGCTCGTCCTCATACAGCGTCTTCTTCTTCAGGTGAGTGGCCCTCTGGACCAGATCCAAGATCTCGTCTATGTCCCTCACTTGTATGCCGTACCTGTCGAGAACGTGTATCAGGCCCTTCTTCCCGCTGTAGTCGCCCACCCCGATCCTCCTGCCGACCGGCCTCTCCTCAGTGGACGGGATGCCAAGCTCCTCAGGTCCGAAGAGTTCATAGCTCCTACGGTCCTTGAGCATGCCATCGGCGTGGATGCCGGACTCGTGGGAGAACGCGCTGGAGCCCACCCCGGGCTGATTGGGCGGGATCGGAATGCCGGCGGCATCCGATACGTACCTGCATATCTTCCAGGACTTGGTTAGATCGATCTGTGGATCTAGGACGTCCTGCCCCTCCAGTCCGCTCGAGAACTTCAGGGCCAGCAACACGCTGACCAGATCGGCATTGCCCGCCCTCTCCCCGTAGCCGTTGATCGTCGTGTTGATGTAGGCATCCACACCCGCATCCAGGGCCCCGATAGCCCCCTCGACTGAGTTGGCCACGGCAAAGCCTGTATCATTGTGACAGTGAATCTCTATTGGGATCTCCACCTTCTCGGCCAGCTGCCTCACACGATTGTAGATCGAGGATGATCGGTCATAGCCAAGCGTGTCGCAGTACCTGATCCTGTCGGCTCCCGCATCCCGGGCTGCCAACGAGAAGTCCTCCAGATAGCTTTGATCCTGATAGTGTCTGGTCCTCGAGGCGTCCTCGGCGTTCACGCCGACCGTTTCGAAGCCTACCTGTTTGGCCCGCGACACAGCCTCAACCATTTCGCTGATGATGTCCTTCTCACTCATCCTTCCCTGGAACTTGCCGGCGATCATTATCTGGGATGTGGAGATGGAGAGGTTGAGGTGTCTAAGGTCCTCAAATTGGGCGGCCTTGTCCACGTCCTCAACAACAGCCCTGACCCAACCCTCCAAGACTATCGGGGAGAGATACCCTGCCTTGGCCAGCTTCAGATTGGCCTGTATGTACCCGGCCTCGTGGGGGGTCACGGGGAAGCCGAACTCGCTCTGGCAGATGCCCATCTCGTTGAGGTAACGGTTTATCATCGTCCGTTCCAGGTTGGATATGTAGATGCCATGGGCTTGAACCCCATCCCTGTTGGTCACGTCGATGATGTAGACTCTGGGCTTGTCAGCCCTGTGAGCCTTGACTCGGCACCCCATAGGATTGCAGCAATGCAAGCGCATCTTAAGTATCTTTGTTGGCCTTGTCTAGAGGAGCTTACGAGCGATCCCCACCTTTGCTTTCGCCCTGACATCATCCGCGGCCATGTGCTGGGCAGGACTTCCGAGAGGGACATGACGGCAACCGGGAGGACCTCGTTCGATCAGGAATCCTACGGTCTAGATGTTGAAACGCGTCACTGCAACGGGCCTGTATGCGGCCTTCCTGATCATAAGGGTCCAGAGCACGGAGCCGGTGATCATGGCGGTGCCGCTTACCGTGAGCCATTCGATGACATACACCCAAAGCATGGCCTCGTCCTTTGCCTTCAGGGCGAGATCGGTCGCAAGGGCTATGCTGTCCATGGCCTAGATCGTGGCCCACCTAAATATCTTGCGGCTGGAGGCTGGAAGGCGCTCGTTGGTGGCGCCCCCGTCTTCAGATCCCGGGCTGGAGTTCCAAACCCAGGCAGAAGGGGATCGAAAAGGCAGGTTGGCTCGCGCAAGCACCTTTCCCGCGAGGTAGTTCAACGAACTCACCCAGAAACGTATTCGGCGGGGGACGTTCCACTATGTGCCGGAGCTGATCGATGCAGTCAAGGAGTCCCTGGCAGTCCGTCATGAGGAGCGTCGCCCCTTCGTCTGGATGGTCAAGGCAGACGGCATCCTCGGATAAGTCGCAATAGCGATAACTGTCGGTGTCAGCACGCTAATCAGTCGTGTGGCCTAGCGGAACAAGATCCGTCTGAAGGGCGCCGTACATCGTCTCCCTGTTGAGCATCGCGATCTCGTCCACGATCCATTCCCGCATCTGTCTTCCCGCTTCGGTTTCCTGCGGGTAGCAGATGAAATCAAGCTTCACCCCAAGGCGTCTGCCGACCTCCGATCCGATGATCGGCCAGATTCTCCCGATGTCGCCGATGATCGGCAGGCTTCTGGGCAGGCGGGCGAAGCCGGACATCTCCATTCTGAAGGGAATGCCCATCAGCTTGGTCTTGGGCAGGCCTTTGGCGATGGCCTCTTTGACCAAGCTCTCTTCCCTTTCCTTGCGCCAGGCCATTTCCAGATTCGGATCCATGTCGATCCTGACCAGCTGCTTGTCTTTGAGCCTGTAAGTTGCGTCGCCTGTCCAACGAGCCCATATTCCGTGGCCAGTGTAGGTCTCGAAGGGGCCGTCGTGCACCTCCTGGGCCAGCGCCAGAGCCGACTCGACGATTATGCTGCCCTCCGAGAGAACATGGGCCACCCGGCGGCTTCTCTCCCTCATGGGCATGGAGTCCGCGATGTCCATCCCGACCGAGCCTCCGCCCACAAGTTGCGGCACCGTGACGACAAGCGGGACGCCCCTTTCGGCCGCGGCCCCGAGCATGGTTCTGGGGTCGGCGCCCTGCCCAGCCGTCTGCTCGTAGCCTAGCCCCTTGGACCTAGCCAAGCTGCACACCTCACGGGATACCATCTCGGTCCTCAGGCCAAGGGGGTAGGACATGTTCCCCGCCGCCTTGATGATCGTATCCCCCTTCAGGGACAATCCCCTGTCCATGAGAATCCCGTCCACGCCGATCTCTTCCTCAAGTTTCTGCAGGGCGGACTCGCCACAGAGGCTCACCTCGAACTTGCCGTCGGCCGGCAGGAGGTCGGGATCCAGACCCATATCCGATCCACTCACCCGGTACACCTTTTCAAGAGTGCCCGCCATTTCGTGGGCCACCACCGCAGAGCTGGTGCACACCCCGTCCACGATGCCTTTGTGGATGAGCTCAGCAATGAGGGTTGTGACGCCTTCGTGGAGGTTCGGACCGCTGCCCGTCACGACGCAGAACTTGCCCCCCTCTTCCTTGACCGCGCATATCGCGTCGATTGCCCTGTCAAGCCTCGTCTTGGTTTCCTCTGGCAGGCCCTCGTAGATCGCCTCGATCTCCCTTTCACCGACGCTTCTCATGAGCCATCATCCTCGCATAAAGCATCCTTGCCTTCTCGAGGTCATCCGGAGTATCCACGCTCAGGGTCTCCTCCTCGAACCTGGTCGGCACGATCCTGATCCTGTAGCCGTTCTCAATGGCCCTCAACATCTCGAGCACCTCGACGCGCTCAAGGGGCGTGGGTGCCATTCTGACGAACTTGGAGATGAATTCTGCTCGGTAGGCGTAGATTCCGAGATGCTCATAGGCCTGGAAGCCCTCACGCTTCCTCGGATAAGGTATCAGGGACCGTGAGAAGTAGAGGGCAAACCCTTTGAGGTCGGCCACAACCTTGACGACCCCGGGATCTTTGAGCTTATCATCCGAAAGTATCCTCCTCATCACCGTGGCCATCGGGATCGCGGGATCGTCCAACAGCGGCTGGACCGCCTCGTCCACTGCCCCTGGCTCGAGGAAAGGCTCATCGCCCTGGATGTTGACGGCGATGTCGCAGCTCCGGTTCCTGACAGCTTCCTCGACACGCTCGGTACCGCAGGTATGGGAGGGAGAGGTCATGACCACTGTCGCCGCGAAGCCCTTGGCTGCTTCCTCAACTCTCGGGTCATCCACGGCGATCAATAGCTCGTTCAGGAGTCTGGCCTTACTTGCTCTTTCCCACACGTGCTGCATCATGGGCTTTCCGCCGATGTCGGCCAGAACCTTCCCCTCCAGTCTAGTGGACCCGTACCGGGCAGGTATTACACCGATAACCGTCGTCATGATCTTGCAGGGATGTGGTCCGATCTTAAATATCCCGCGCCTTTGGCATTGGCCGGGTGGCTTTCCCAGCTTCATCGTTACTCAGGCGACGGCGGTGACATCGAGCAGACATAGCCATCGGAACAGCGATGATCGCGAAGCCATCCTCCGGAGGCCGGATGAATCCACTGCGTGACTGAGCCCCCGGGATGAGCCACAAGTCGCCGATTGAGTATCTGCGAGCTTCCGTCAGCGATCAGAGCACTCGGAGATCAAGGGCAGGAATGCTTGTGTCCGCGAAGCCTTCTCCCGGCTTCATGACTCCGTCCCTGCCGGGGTGACGTCTCCCGGACGTTGTATTGTGTTTCCGGGCTGGTCCGATGGGCGACGCAGGCTCAACACCCACGCGACCGGGCCCGTGCAGGGATTCGTCGGGGCGGGCCGGGCGACCAAATCTTAATCAGGTGGGATTCGATTCTGGGTTCAGGCCAATAAACCAAGGTGGATCTCTGCTGAATCCGGAACAGACCTTCCTTCACATGCATCCCGAAGGATGTCCCAGCTGCGGCCGCCCCAACAGATTCATATGCTTCACCCATCTCTCCAGAGGCGACCACTGGTACTACCGGACCACGACCACTAGGACCAAGCAGAAGGCGCTCTTTGCTGAATGTCTAGCATGTCATGAGGCCTGGGTATGGTATGAAGATATGGGGAACTGGCAAAGTGTGCGCGATGTCCAGAAGGTAAGGAAGGCAAGAAGTACAATCCGAACCAAGCCCGCCAGACCGGTTGAGGAGACCGACCGGGACCGCATTGGCAAGATCTACTGAGCTTCTGATCCGGCTCTTCTCCTCACGCATCATCCGGTGCCTCCTGGCGATGAACCGGCCCGGGCATCTGACGGAAGACATGAAGCCGCCATATCGGGCCCCAAAGCGAGGCGATTCATCACTGCACACAGATCGTCACAGCTTCAACGCTCCGATATGAGCCACGGTTGCGGCCTGCTTGGCCCTGGCCCCGGTGCGGTAAGACTATTCAGCTGGCTATTTCCCCCAAGCCAACGGCATTGAACGAGGTTGTACGATGGAGGCCTTGCACCACATGGGGCACCCGAGTTGGGATGATCTGAGGCTCTACCAGGTCGATCTCCATTTCCACGCCGGAACTGAGCGTCCCGAGTGCTGCTCGGCTCTGGACTTCATCTCCTTCGCAGTGGCAACCGGAAGGAGGATCCTTGGCGTCACGGATCACTTCGGGCGGTACCTAGGCCACTCCAAGAAGAAGCTGAACCACTATGAGGGCAGCCTGGAGGGATTTGGACAATTCTCAACTGAGGTGAAGGAGGCAGCGCTCAGGCACCCGGAGGCAATGATCCTTCTTGGGCCCGAGATGGGATGCGCTCAGCTGGACTCAAGAGACGCGGGCTCTGCTTTCATTCTTCCCGAGGTGGCCTTCTTCATCGGGGAGCCGCCGCCCCCGGCGGAGAACGAGAGCTACGGTGAATCCCTGGTGCGGGGAATCCACAGCATCGCGGAGGCCCGGAGTCGGTATGGACGACCCGGCCTGCTCGGACATCCCCTGAGGAGCCTCGTCAATCAGATTGTAGGCAAGACCGGCCCGGGCCCGATGATGCCGCTACACCCCTTCCTGTCTCCACTCGGATCCTACGATGATCCCCGCGAACATGTCGAGGAGATTTTTGACCTCGACATCGAACAGGTCGCAGCTGCCTCCGCCGACTTTGACGTGCCCATCGAGATCAACGGCGAGAGCTGGAGACGCATAATGGCCATGAACTGCGAGCCCTTCGCAGAGCGGTACCTGTTCTTCTACAGGACTCTCTTGCAGGAGGGTGCGGGTGTGGTGCTGGGAAGCGACCTCCACAGCATCGAACATCCCGTGCCGACGCCATTCGTCGTGGCCGAGATCCTGGGGGTTTCCCCACAGGATATGGCTATCTTGGACTGCTGGTTGGGAGAAGCCGGGGGCTAGAGGTGGTAGGTCCCATGGACACGGTTTTCAGGCGCAAGATTGAGGGTCTGTTGAAGAGGGCTTCCAGACTGGAGAGGAAGAGCAGGGATCGGATCGAGGCATCGAGGTGCCGACTGGACGCCGCGTTGAACCTAGAGAAACCGGACAGGGTGCCCGTTACTCTGGGACTCTCTCCGATCTGGTCGGACTGGTACCTCAAGCGGAGATACCATGTCAAGATCGGACGCTACTGGCGGGATCCCAAGCTGCTAGTGGAGTATCAGCTGAGGACATGTATAGACTCCTTTGGGGACTTCGATGACGACAGAACATCGGTAGTCCCCGGGTCCGTCGGCCCGTTGGGGGGGGTCGTTCTCCATCCTTCCATCGTGGGATGCAAGACGGTCTTCCCGGAGGATGATTTCGCGTGGATCGATCTCCGCCACAGAGCTCTTGACTCCCGCGGCAAGATCGATCGGTTCACCACCCCCGAGATATGCAGGGCGGGTTTGATGCCCGAGACGCTTGAGATGGTGAAGGCCATAGAGAATCTGGTGGGGGACCTCATTCCAGTAAGGATCCAGGGCGGGGATGGGTCGCCGCTGCAGATGGCGACGTACATAAGGGGCATATCCCAGCTGATCAGAGATATGCATAGCGATCCTGCCCTCGTTCGGACCCTGATGGGCAAGATGATGAGCGTCTACGAAGAGATTGATCGGTTCTACGAGGCCCAATTTGGGATCAGGTACGCCGGTGAGGACATCGAGGGAATATTGTACGATAACCCATTGGCATACTTCTCCCCGGCTCTTGTTGAGAGGTTCGTTCTCCCTCACTACCGAAGGTACGCACGGAAGTGCCGGTGGAGGAACTGGAGCTTCGAGACCCAAGACAACATGGACCAGTTCCTGGGACTTCTGGCCAAGATCCCAGTGAGGACCATTCACAACCTGGTGAGTTCATCCGACCTTGCCGCCTTCAAGGACAGATTGGGTGGCAGAGGAGTCCGATTCAAGGTCTTCCTTTCGCCTGGAGCCAGCATGCTGCATCCCGCACGCCTGAGGGCCGAAGTGGGAAGGATTGTCAACACCATGGGTCTTGAGGGCGGGTGGACCCTGAGCAGCGGCGTTCTGAGCCATGCAGTTCCGCCCGCAGATGTCAGGGCCTTCGTCGAGGCGGCGAGGGCCTGTTGTTTCTCACCGCGTTAGGGGGGATGAGGGGTCTGGCCGCTGCGGCATGTTCACGTGGCATCTACTCCCCTTTCTAAGCCAGCAGGGTTCGGAACCTCTAGGCATCATCGTACATCTCGTAGCATTAGTGTTTCCTCTTGATAGGTCATCGCCCAAGAATCGTATGGGTCAAACGACTGCGTTTTCTCAATCCGCGGGTCTTCGGATCGGGAACCATTTTCAAACCATGCAGTCAAGTGGACTAATTCGATCGAGAGAACGTTCCAGATCTGGCGAAGAGGTCAAAGGATGCTGATAGATCCGGTCTGCGGAATCCCGCTGGACACAAGGGACTTCAAGTCGCAGGTCAGAGGCAAGACCTACTACTTCTGCAGCGAGTACTGCAAACACGCCTTCCTTGAAGGAAGCAAGGTGGCCTATTTCTCAATGGAGATCGGGCTGAACGATGAGATCCCGACCTACAGCGGCGGGCTTGGGGTCCTGGCGGGCGACACCATACGATCCAGCGCCGATTTGAGGATTCCTCTGGTTGCGGTGTCCCTGGTCAGCAGGAAGGGGTACCTGAGGCAGGAGATAACCAAGGACGGCAGGCAGGTTGAACACGAAGTCGAGTGGGATCCGTCAAGATTCATGAGCGAGCTGCCCTTCCGGGTTGAACTCGAGATAGAGGGTAGAAAGGTCGCAGTGAAGTCATGGCTCTACGACCACTTCAGCCCAACGGGCGGCCTGGTCTCGATTCTCTTCCTCGACACCAACGTGGAGGGCAACGCCCCAGACGATAGGTTGATCACCGATTGGCTGTACGGCGGGGATGAAAGGTATAGGCTCAAGCAGGAGGCAGTGCTGGGGATCGGCGGCGCACGCATGCTCGCGGCCTCTGGTTTCAAGGTCAGGAAGTACCACATGAATGAAGGCCATTCAAGCCTCCTCACGCTCGAGCTTCTGCGAACAAATGGCATGACTCCTGAGAGCGTGAGGGATTTCTGCATATTCACGACACACACACCCATCGAGGCCGGCCATGACAAATTCCCCTACGATGTGGTGGAGCAGGTCCTGGGACCCATCATCCCATCCGATCTCTTGAAGAGGCTCGGAGGCAGCGAAAAGCTGAACATGACCCAGCTTGCCCTCAATCTGAGCAAGTACGTCAACGGCGTTGCGAACAGGCACAAGTACCTCTCGATGCGGCTCTTCCCGGGCCACCATATCTCGGCGATCACAAACGGCGTTCACTCATATACCTGGACCTGCGAGAGCTTCAGGCGCCTGTACGACAGATATCTCCCGGGCTGGGCCAATGAACCCGCACTTCTTGTCAGGGTCGACTGCATCCCGGACGAGGAGATCTGGGAGGCGCACCTGGAAGCCAAGGAAGCCCTGTTGGACTTCGTGTGGCAGAAGACCGGGATCAGCCTGGATCGGGAGGCGCTCACCTTGGGTTTCGCGCGGAGATCGACGGGCTACAAGAGGCCGAATCTCCTGTTCTCAGACTTGGAGCGCCTACAGAAGGCAAACCAGATGGGCAGGATTCAGGCAATATTCGCCGGCAAGGCCCACCCAAAGGATTGGTCGGGCAAGCAGCTGATCCAAGAACTCCACGCCCACATGGACAGACTCAAGGACTCCATCAAGATCGTCTACCTGGAGGATTACAGCATGCAGATGGCAGCCAAGCTCACCTCCGGAACGGATGTCTGGCTGAATACGCCTCTTCCTCCCTTCGAGGCATCAGGTACCAGCGGCATGAAGGCTGCTCACAACGGCGTGATCAACTTCAGCGTTCTGGACGGATGGTGGGTGGAGGGATGGATAGAGGGTGTGACAGGCTGGTCCATAGGGCCTTCACCCGACGATGATCTGCCTGCCGATCTGCGCAGAGTCCGGGAGTTGGATGACCTGTACAACAAGCTGAGCTACATCGTTGGGCCCACCTTCTACGGACGGAGGAACGAGTGGATCGAGATGATGAAGGACTCGATCGGAAAGATCGCCTACTACTTCAACAGCCACAGGATGATGAGCAGATACGCCACAGAGGCATATCTCTAGGCCTCCGGAGCCGGGTCGGGTCCTGCAGGCGATGAGGACGCCATTGCCTTGGCGTAGGTTCCAACGAGAAGGGATGCGGCCTTCTGCCAGCTAAACTCCTTCACCTTCCGAGCGCCCTCTTCCCCGATCCGCTGCATACGCTCGGGAGAATCCAGCAGGTACTTGATGCCCCACGCAACGGAGTCCGGGCTGGCGTATACCTTCACGCCATTGACGAAGTTGTCCACGTTCTCGGCCAGTCCTCCGACATCCGCCGCAACCACGGGCTTTCCGACCGACCATGCCTCCAGCAGCGTTATCCCGAAGGGCTCGTTCCTGCTGGGGAGGCAGACCAAGTCACATGAGTTCAGTAGTTCGAGGAAGTCCCAATGTGGCACGAAACCGAGGAATCTGGCCGCCCGCCCGACGCCAAGCTCCTCCGCCCTTGATTGCAGGTAGCTCTTCATGCTACCCTGGCCGATGAACAGGAAGACCGCATCCCAACGATCCTTAACGACTTTCGGGACGGCCTCCAGCAGGATGTCAGGCCCCTTCTGGCTTTCGAGACGGCCGATGAACATCACGACTGGTGCCAGCGGGTGTATGCCATACCTCTGCTTCACCCTCCCGGGATCCACGTTCAGCCTGTATCGTTCGGGCTTGATCCCGTTCGGAACGACGTCCACCTTCCATTCGGGTACGTTGTAGAGCCTGCCCAGTTCCTCCTTCATGGACTTGGAGACGGTGGCAACCCGGTCCGCCATGTAACCCCCGTACCACTCCTTTCCCGAGATCTCTCGGAACTCGGGCCAATCGCCGAAGGCACCGCCGTTGCGTCCGTATTCGGTCGAATGGTAGGTAAGCACCACGGGGTAGCCCTGGTTCTTGAGCTCATGGAGGGCATCAACGACGAGCCAATCGTGTCCGTGAACCAGATCGAACCGGCCCAGATGTCTCTCGATCTGGCGCAACCCCTCCAACATGGCCATGGACATGTTGTGAGCGAAGGCGCAGGCGCTTGGGCCCGGGTCGACGGCGAAGGTGTTGTACTCGACCCCGTTTATGGTCATGTGCTGGGCCTGTCCCGGAGCCCTTCTTGTGAAGTAGTGTACTTCGTTGCCCTCCGCTGCCAGCTCCTCCGCCAGACCCGTTACGGCGACCGAAAGGCCTCCAACCTGCACCGTATACAGAGACTCCCATGCCAGCATGGCGATCTTCAGACCGATCCCCCGCCATCGGGAAGGCCGCGAGTCCGCAACCCTTCGGTGCCCTGCGACCGGGGCACCGGTTGCACGCAGAGTGGTCTGACGATTAATAGGTTGCGGTCAGAGGTCAGAGGTCGCATGTCACGGACCACTCCTCGTGAAGGGCCGGCTTCGATGGTCGGACGCTGTTAGATCAGGACCTGGGAAGCGGAGGCTCAACGCTCCTGAGCTCCTCGATTCTCCTGGCCACCGCTCCAATCAGCCTCTCTCTGAGCCTCCATTCCTCCATGGCCCCCGCTGCCGCGATGTCCCGCGCCAGCTGTCGGTCGTGTAGGATGCCTTCCACCCACTTCGCATAGTCACCGGATTCGGCGTGGTGGATGAGAGAGCTCTGTGGAACGAGGCGTAGGACATCCGCGAACTCGTCGAGCGAATGGGCCGACAGGCCTGTGTAACCCTGTCTGTCGTAGAAGTGGAAGGCCTCATCCGGAGAGAGGGATCTGAGAGCTAGGGCCGCGGGCCTGATATCGCTTGGAAGAAGCAGGGCCGCCCTTTGCTGAAGATCGGACAGGATTCTCATGAAGGCCCAGAAGGCCTTCACCGGAGGCTGTGAGCTGAAGTACCCGTGTACGAGCCCGGAAGCACCCCATTTGGTGTACATGTAATACAGATGGTCGCTTGTCTGGAGCAGCCGCCATAGCCTGGCGATCTCCGGATCTCCGCATGCCTTCACATAGGACTCCATCCTCCGAAGAGCATGATGACATGTCCGCTGCATGTCGTTGCCAAGCCAGGCATAGGTGCTTCCCTCAACGTCCGCCCATGACACCGTGCCGAAGCTGTGCACCCTTAGCTCCCCCACCGGCGCGTGGCAGGCGATCACCTCACTGGCCGTCTTGAAGTGGAGATTGCCTCGTTGGAGTATCTCGCCCGGCAGATGCTTGAGGAACTCCAGTATGCCGGTCTCCGGCCAGTGGTGCTCGCCAAAGGTCTCATAGTCGATGAAGATCACGATGCACTGGCCCGGCGTGGCAGAGAGCCATGCGGCATATTTATCCGCCGTCAACGGCCATCCCGGCCAGTCCCTTGCCGAGAATCGGAATGCGATATCGTCGGATAGCCTGTAGTTCCTCAGAAGGACCGGCATGCCGGAATCGCCCGCCCAGTATACGTGGTTGGGTGATCGCCAACCCAGCAAGCTGGGACGTCCCTCGGTGAAGATCCCGGTGAAGCCCAGTCCGGCAAGCGTCTTTGCGATGTCGTCATTGTAGATGAACTCGGTGTTCTCGAAGACCGAAGGCCTGCAACCCAAGCTGTCCTGCATCAGATCCCTGTGGAGCTTAACCTGATCGGCGAACTCATCCTTGCTCCCGGAGAAAAGGCTGGCAAGCGAGTGGTAGTAGGTCTGGTCAAGGAACTCTACATATCCGGTGTTCGCCAGCTGGCGGAACGACTCCAGAGCCCGAGGAGCCCAACGCTTCAGCTGCTCGACCAGGACGCCGGACAGGCTGTAGACGACTTTGAACGCCTTTTGCTGGTTCCTGTGCGCCTCTATGTTGTCCAGCACGATCTGGTTTGCGGGAAGGTAGCACTTCCGGGCCACGCGCTCCAGAATCTCACGGTTCAGACCATTGTCGAAGTAGAGATCGAAGAGTTCGGGCAGGTCTCGACCATCTGCGTTCTCCGGACGGAACTCTCCATTGATTCTGAAGGGCTGGTGAACCTCGAATCCGAGGCAGATGTCCGGCATGATGCATCACACTGGGCCCTGGCAGCTGACCGGTGGCCTACTTCCTCCGGCACAACTCCTTGTAGAAGGTCAGGGTCTGCTCGGCCGCCCTCTTCCAGGTGAAGTCCTGGAGGACCCGCCTCCTGCCGTTCCTTCCCCAACCCCGGGCCCTATCCCGGTCGGAGAGGGTGGTCATGATGCCCCAGGCAATGTCCATGGGACTGTTCCCATCCACGTGAACACCGGTCTGGCCAGGACCGGACGAGATGACCTGCTCCCTGAACCCGACAACCCCCTTGGCCCCGACCACAACCGGCTTCTCCATCGCCATCGCTTCGAGGCTGACTATTCCGAATGGTTCGTAGATGGACGGAAAGACGCAGAGATCCGCTGCGGCGTAGTGAAGAATCCGTTCCTCCTCGGGGACGAACTCGAATCTGCCGATAACCGAGTCCCCTATCCCCAGCCTAGCCGACATGTCCTTGACATCCCGCTCCTCCTCACCCATGCCCAGCACGACGAGCTTGGATCCGGGGTGCTTGTTGAGCACCTGGGGCATGGCCTGGACCAGATTGCGTATGCCCTTCACCCAAGTCAGCCTGCCGACGAACAGGATCATGCACCCGTGCCTGCCGACCCCGTATCTCTCCCTCAGGACCTGCACTTGGGACGGCGGAAATCTCTCTGGATCGTAGAGTCCCGGGTCGATCCCGTTCCAGATCACCCTGATCTTCTTCTCGGGCCAGCCGTGGTTCACCAGGTCCAGCTTCATCGCGTGGCTGACCGTGACTATCCCGTCGGATCTCTGTGCCGCCTCCCACTCGAGCCTGTTGATTATCCCAGAGCCTCCTCCGGTCCTGCCCCACTCCGTGGAGTGAACGTGGAAGACCGCGGGGATCCCGAGTTCGTCCCGCACAGCCATGCCCGCCACACTGTTCAGCCAGTCGTGGAAAGATGCGATATCGTAGGCGAATCCCTCCTTTCTGACCAGCGAGTTGGCAAGCTTGGAGGCCGACAGCACGTTGTAGACGAAGAAGTCGCTGAAGAACTTCACATGCTCTCCCCAACCCCTCAGCTCCTCCGAGAACAGCGGGAAGGTGCTGGACGTGTTCACGATCATGGGTCTGTGGACTTCAACTCCCCGAATCAGCTCCCGGGTGGGCAGATCGCCATTGTTGAGGCAGAAGACGGAAACGTCATGTCCGATCTCCACCAAGCTGCGAGCCATGTTCTCCGCGTAGGCCCCTAGCCCCCCGACGACCATTGGCGGGTACTCCCATGCGAAGAATGCAATCCTCATCTCCGATCTCTCCGTCGCAGTGGAAACCACAACCCGTATTAATAACACTTGGTGTCCCGGAACGGCCACGAAGCACTCATGTCAAATGCCTGACCTTGTGTAAACTCTTATATATCGAAGGCAACTACAACAGGCTGGTTCCAAGGGGTGTATGTTGGATGCCAAGGCCAAGGAAGAAGCAGGCAGTTGGGCTCCGGGAGGAGAGCATCTTCTACTTTTACAGCGAGGTGGGATGCTACGCGGATAGACAGGCATGCAATCTCGAGGAGTTTGCGGCCGTGATCACCGACATCCCCGTCCAGTCCGTGGAGTTCCACGTTCGCAGAGGCGACTTCGCCGCCTGGCTGACAAGTCAGGGCCAGAAGGGCCTCGCAGCCCAGGTCAACCGTCTTGACAAGGAGAACCTTGCTGGCGAGGAACTCAGAAAGGCTTTGCTGGACTTGGTTAACAAGAAGCTGCAGAGCGGCAGGCCGAGGGCCAAGCCCAAGCCGAAGCCGTAGCCAGATCCGCCCGGGGTCAGCGGCCTCGAAGACGGATATCGGGTAGGCCGAGTTCCGATAGATGGTCTAGGTACGGATCACACCAATGGCTCCAGTACTGGGCCGGGTTCTTAACGGGCACAGGGTTATCCGTGCCGATGCCGGTAAAGCTTCTTCCAAGGGGCAGACTGAAGAGCTCCGCGCAGTAGCCAAAGACGCCCTCCGAAAGCATGTGGTCCAGATGGTTCACCAAAAGCCCCCTGACATCGATGCCAAGCGTCTGCATCAGTGAGACGAGATACGGCACATCCCTGGGCCACAAGGTCGGACCGTGGTAATCCTCATCGCCCAGATAGGGCCTGTGCGCACCCGCCCTGACCACGACGCCGAACGGGAACGTCTCGGAGCCGAGAACCTGCAGTCTCCTGTAGACCAGAAGTTCCTGCGAGGCATCCTGCCAGATGCGCTCGACTTCGTCCCTATGAAAAACAAGCCCCTCCAACGCCGAAAGGGCCACGAGGGCTGGAGAAGACGGCGTCGGATCCTTCAGCCCTTGACACGGGCAGACGGTGTCGAACGGCATCATCCCATTGCGCCTGAACGTCTCGTCGAACCCCGCAGCCAGGGTGGAGAAGAGCTCCTCGATCTCCGTTGGAAGGGAGATCCCCCGGTGTGCGCACATATCCCTCATCCTCTTGATCGACTCAAGATAGAGCGCGTTGACCTCGACGAGGCCAAACGCCGGCTCAAAGGGATCGATGCCCCGATCCATCCAGCCGAGCGGAAGCCTCATCGGCCAACGCCTCCCTGCGAGCATCACCACCGCATCGACCCAGGAGGAATTGGCCGGGCAGCAGAGCACGGAATCGGAGACCACGCACCCTGAGAATGTTCCTCCTCCGAGAAGCGTTTCGGCGGCAAGCCGGGCCGTGTCCAGGATCTCCACGCATAGTTGGTCGCAGTGTGTCAGGCGCACAAAATCGCTGGCTACTCCGAGGAGAAGAGGCGGGGCGTCGCTGGCAAAGCAGCCCTCCCCCAACATCAGCGGTAGCCCCCTCTGTGACCTGCATATCGCTGACAGGTTCAGCAACAGGGAGCGCAGGCCCTCCGTCCAACCAAGCAGGCCTGTGTAGGTCTTCATGTTCCATCTGAGCCCCTCCAAGGCGTCCCGCGTCCACGGCTTTCTGAACCACCAGGCACCGGCCTCCGGAAGCCAGAAGTGATCAATTGGTATCCCGTAGGTTGACAGCGTCCAGAGGCGTAGCTGAAGGGCTTTCCCGATCCGGGAGGGCCCGAATACCGAATCCCCGCGGGCTCCGGGGCCGTGATTCGGCGGTAGTCCAAGCGTCTTCACGGGAACGATGACCTCCAGTTTTCCTGTGGAGGAGTGGAAGAGTAAGGGTGCATGCACGGGCCTGTGATGCTCGACGAAGGCAATGGATCCGTCCCGGTCCTGTCGTCGGAACCCATCCCCCAGCTTGTACCTCCAGTTCATCTGTAGGTCGATGGATTCCGCGGCATCAAAGCCCGAAAAAGCGACCCTGATGGGGGCTCCCGTGCTCTCAACATATGCCGACCCACCACGAACACACGAGGAGTAGGTGCCGTTAACCCAGTGCTCGCCAGGTCTAAGATCCAGAAGGGCGGTGTACCAGCACGGTGTGCTGGACAACGCTTTGAGCACCACTCGATCCCTCAGGGTCGTCAGAGTGATCCTGACAGAGTAGTGCTCGTCGTCTGGGTCTGAGTATCTGTAGGTCAACTCGCCAGGGCGGAATTCCGCATTGGAGGCTCTGAGAGGAGATCCCGTTGAGAAGTAGATGCCATCAACAGTCTTGTAGAGGGCACCGCCGATCGGACCGATGAGAAGTCCCTGCCAGGAGCAATCCCGGTTTCCTCCGTAGAAGGCCAAGCCCTTCACTTGGATGGGAGCCGAGAAGACCGATGCTGAGTACTCGGCCATCGGGGTCCTCAGCATGATCTGTCGATTCCTCGCAAAGCCCCAGTCCGGATTTTCATCAGTCGAAAGCATCCAGCTGTCGCGATCCAAGGTGACTGCTGCCAAGGTCAGAGCTCCATTGCCATCATGACATGGTCCACGTAGTCACCGTCTCGGTAGAACTCCTTGGGTACGCATCCTACTTCTCTGAACCCCACCTTCTCATAGACGTGGCGGGCCCTCGCATTCGTGGCGAACATGCCGAGGGTGAGGACCTTCAGTCCCATGCTTCTTGCCTGATCTATCATCGTCCGGAGCATGCGGGTTCCCAAGCCCAGATCCCTATAGGGCCGCTTGATGATGATGCCGACGGTGGCCGTGTGGCTCCTGACGCCGCTTCGCCTCTCGAGTTCACAGAGCCCCACGACGCGGCCTTCGATCTCCGCACAGATCACAAACCGTTCCCCCTTCTCCACCTTTGCCAGCAGGCTGCCCAACCACTCGGCTTCCTCCTCCCGGGTCACCTTCTTGGACTTGAGGATCTCGGCTCCCTCTTCGACGGCCGAGTTGATAAGCTCTACGAACTCGTCCAAGTCCTCCCACCTCGGAGATCTCAAGACTACTCTTCGACCGTCCTTGGCTTTGAACGAGCGGCGGACCCGACCCGTGCTCACAACAGCGACCTCTCGATGTAGTGCGCCTGACTTCTCAAAAATGTTGGCTGCACCGCTGCGCGGCATAGATCGCAGCCGGCCATATCCACGCCGGCCCCGAGGTTTCGGAATCCTGTCATGGATTCCATATTCAAGGTCGTCCCTTCTCAGCAGGGGGACTGGGCTCTACCCCTTTCGGCGGCGATGGATACGATAGCAGCACCGGTGTTGATGGTTCTTTCATCCGCCGTCCTGCATGCGTATTGGAACCTCTTGGTCAAGGAATCAGGCGACAAGACCCTCTTCTCCTTTCTCTACATCTGGTCGGCAATTCTGGTGCACACACCGGTCGCAGTTCTGCTATCTTCGGGCGGCCGGATCCCGCGCATAGGCTGGATATGCATCGTGACAACGGGCGGTGTCTACTGCTTGTACTTCCTCCTATTGGCGAGAAGCTACGAACTGGGCGATCTCTCCCATTCCTACCCCATCACTCGAGGGCTGGCTCCGGGGCTCACGGTGATATGGGCCCTCATCTTTCTATCCGAACGGCCAAGTCTCACAGGATGGGTTGGAATAGTGGCGGTCATGGCCTCCGTACAGCTCTTCAACCCATCTTTGGGCAGAGGAACCACCTTGGGCAAGGCCGTCTCCGGTCTCAGACAATCCGCATCCCTCACCGCCGTGGCGACCGGGATCTGCACCTCCGCCTACATGGTTGTGGACAAGATAGGGGTGAACTACGTCGACCCGGTCCTGTACATATATCTGACTTTCATGGTGTGCGGGGTGCTCCTGTCGCCCTTCTACCTGACCTACTATGGGCCGGCGGCCCTCCGGCGGGCCATCGCCGCGGAGGGTAGGAAGGCTCTCTTGGTCGGCTTTCTCTGCATCTTCGCCTACCTGCTAGTCCTCTTCGCCCTCCGCCTGACGCAGGTATCATACATCGTATCCCTTCGATCCACCTCGATCCTGTTCGCAGCCATTTTGGGCTTCGAGGTGCTGGGGGAGCAGAGGACCGCGCGGAGGGTGTTGGGTGTTGCAGCCATGGTCGGGGGAGTGGCCATGATCGCGCTAGCTTGACGCGGTCAAGAACCCCGATATGGGGCTTCGGCCAATCCCGGTGGGCATCCCCGCCGCCCCAGCAACAACGTGAGGCTTACCATGGCGGCCAAGGCTGTGGGGGAGACCTCGACAACGCTGATTCCCAGCCCTTCCAGCCTATGCAATGCTCCCCTGATCATCGACTCGGAGTTATCTTCCCTCCACTGCAGAAACTGTGCCATGGCCGAGCCCAGCATTCCTTCAACTGTGGAGACATCCTTCTCGGGAACCCCGATGATTCTCGCTATCTGAATTCTCCTCGCCAGGTCGAGGACGTCTTCCTGTCCCAGCCATTTGGCAAGTCGGAGGCCGCTGCCACATCCGCTTGACTTCGTCAATGCTTGGGCGTCCGTCAGGTATCGACCGATCACGGCCGCAGCGCGGTCGCCCTCCAGACCCTGCCGGAGCTCGGCCAGAATCCGGGCTGCTTGGATGCAGTCTAGCATCTGCCGGAACCTCTGCTCGTCGGCGTAGGCCTGAGCCACTGAGAGGATGGAATCCGAGACGGCTCTGGCCTCCGGAAGGGATATGTTGGACGGATCATAGCGCAGGGCAGACCCGGCTATCCACGCCAGATGTCCCGCGCCGACCGCATCCCCGAGCAGGAGGCGGGCCCGCGCTGCCAAGATCACCCCGCCAAGCATCCCGGCTAGGGTCGGATCGACTACGGATCCGATCCTCAGGTCAAGATCCCTTATCAAATCCGCGATGTGATCGGGGGTTGCATCACCGCCGGGCTCTTCGGGAAAGGGGTCCAGATAATCGTAGAGTCCGTCCCCATCCGAGTCGGGCCCTGCAAGGGGAAGGATGATCCTTGAGGGATTGGATGATCCCATGCGAATCGTGTTGTTCGCGATCTGCGTTTCATCATCGGCCCTGAATGGATGGCCCGTGTTTGGGTTGGGCTCGAATCTGGGGCTGTTGCTCGAGGATATGGACAATCTGATTCTGTGACCCTTGTTGAAGACGAGGCTGGTGGACCACAGATCTATCC
>CAYVLA010000039.1:0-27240 GCA_964452145.1 Hadarchaeota archaeon (SeqCode) | reverse complement strand
TCACATATGTCCTGGAGAGTGGGACAGATGGGATGCCCTCCATGAGCCAGTACCACCCTTCTGCCGTGGCTAGCCCTGAGGGAGTGTCGATCGCCTACGCTTCAAGGGGAGGTAACATCGGCTTCTGTAGACTGTCCGTCGAGCACATCAAGGGCTGCTGATCGGCCAGTCACACATGGCACATCGCCCGGAGCATTCCATGGGGGGCGAAAAGGCGCGTTGGATCAGAGGTCTATCTGAACCCGAAGGCGTACAGCTTAGCGTCCCTCATCTGGAATCTGATGGAGACCGCAGTCCCTGCCAGTTCGGATAGGGCCGTGTCACCGCTCCAGGAAGCACGTCGACAGATGGAGTTGCCCTTCATCGGTTTGGCGTCCTCCAGCGCGTACCCGGGAATCGGCTCGCCGTCTGGTTTCTGGATTTCGGCGCGAACCTCACCCCCGGCACTGGCATCGAAGTTCAGTTCCAGTCTACCTCCCGAGAACACAATGGGCTTCGTCACTAGAAATCCACCTCTGTAGCCAGCATCCGCAGACATGAAACCATCCACACGCATGATCGCTCGGCTCATCACTCCACTGTTGGGCCTTAGCTCGCCATGGTGTGTGTCATACCCGGTGTAGTATATCGAGAGCTGGTCGCCCTCCCTGGTCAATCCCGCCGCCACGTAGATGCTCTGGCTGTCAAAGGACCCTTCCAGACCCAGCCTTATGAACGGTTCCCGACTTGGCCGATCCCAGAGGATGCCATCCCTGCTCACCGCCAGCTGAATGTCCAGCGTCCCGTTCCGGTGCCTCTCACCCTGCTCCCTGTGGAAGACGCTTGGAAACATGAAGTAGGCATTCTGGGCATAGGGATACTTGATGCACGCGTTGTTGTACAGATCGGTGTTCTCCGGGTCCTTCTCATCGTAGCCCACAATTACCTCTGGGTCCGGCCAACGGGCTAGGTCGCTCGTTTCCGATCGTCCCACCTTCCGCCATGGATCCCAAACCCGGGTGTATGCGACGTACTTCTGCCTCTGGTCGTCCCAGAAGAAGACGTTCTGCGTGTCGCCGAAGTTACGCATCACCGGGTTCCGGTCCCAGGGAGTCCATCTGAGGCCGTCAGGTGAGAAGGCAAACCCCATACACTGGCGAGGGGAGCGGGTGTGATCGGGAGCGAATTGGTCCCGCCTTTCCCTGCCGGCGTTTGTCTTGCGAATGGTGTCTGACATCCTCGCGCTTTCCTCGTGCCTATCCATCCAATAGAACATCTTGTACTTCTTCGGGCTTCCCTCGGGTTCATTGGGATCCTTATGGACTGTTGGGCCGTGGCACTGGCCGTACGGGTGTCCGGGCGGGGCGTAAACGATGTTGTTCTGGGATGATCCCCCGAAATCAACCAATCCCAGATTGGGCTTGACCCAGGTCTTGCCACGATCAACCGAATATGCGTAGCAAAGAATGAGCCCCTTCTCAGCGAGGCTGGTCGAGGCATCGTACCAGAGCCTGTAGAGTCCGCCGTCGTCAAGGATCGTCTTGTATGCTCCAAGGTGCGAGGCCTCCCAGGCTTTGTCCGCCGTCAGGAGAAGCTCCCCCGTTTTGGCGGGCCTGTTTACTGTTAACGATACTCCTTCTCTGCTTTGGATGAGCCAGTCGTCCAAGAAGAGCTGTCTGCCTGAACCGATATCAATGGCCCCAGCCATTCTCTTCATCTTTCCGCACGTCAAGACACCCGTGGATTTAAGGGTTTCAGGGCCGCAGGGCCCCAGCTCTGGGTTGCGATGATCGGGAGAAGGTTCGACGGAGAGGTCGCCGTCACCAGATGATCCAATCAGCTGGAACTCCCGCTTCCGGCCCTTGTCCTGGGTCTTGGGCATCCCTCCACCCCATAAAGTAGCTGGCTGATGCCCGGGAGTTCCGGCCGAGGATCATGGTCGCAGAGAGGAACACAGTTATTCTCCCGCGTCTCGTCTCGCAGCGATGCATCTGGGCAACCGAGATTTCAGGCGAGGGAAGGTTGAAACCGACGAGGGTTATGTGTCCTACGTCGCAAGCGCAGGCCCCGGGCCAAACCTTCTTCTGATACCCGGATCCTTCGGGGACTGCAGGGTTTTCGATGGGGTGATTACCCATCTTCCCAGGTACCTTAGGATAGTCGTCGCGGAGATCAGGGGACACGGGGGAAGCTGGCCTCCGCCTGTGAATGGATCGATCGAGCAGTTCGCAGGCGATGTGATGGCAACTGCCGATGCGGCTGGACTAGGCATGTTCTATGTGGGGGGCCACAGCATCGGCGGGATGGTCTCCTTGGAGATCGGCCGAAGGTGGCCGGCGAGAATCAAAGGCATCATGTCTGTGGAGGGCTGGACCCGCCACCAGGCGGCTGTGGATGCGTTTGACAAGATCTTAACGAACACCCTGAGCGATGATCAGGTCAAGAGGAAAAAGGCGATTCGGGAGAGGGTCACCAAGAAGTGGACCAAACAGCAAGTCGAGGAGTTCGCACAGATATGGAAACGATGGGACGGTCTGGATTTCCTTCGAACAACGAGGATACCGATCCTGGAGATGTGGGGGGACAGAGGCCGTCCCAAGCCAAGTCTGGCCAAACTCTACATTCCCCGGCGAAAGAACATCCGCGTTCTCTGGTTCTCCGGGGCTTCGCACAGCTTGCTCATAGAGAGGCCGAGAGGAGTGGCCGAGGCCATGGCGGTCTTTGTCTCGGAAGTGGAGAGAGCGTCTGAGGATCGCACAACCCAGCCGACTTGCCTCTGGCCCCGGTCAGCCTAGGATATGCTTGCGCGGCGGACGGCTTCAGAAAGGCGGCTATACGCCCGATCCGGATCGCTGTCCGGGCCCAGGGTGGCAGATACCCAGAGACCGCCGAACCTTACAGAGATCAGTTTCCTGCCCTCCAAGTCAATGAGGCCTCCGCCCTCCAATCCACCGCTCGTGCGTGCCTCCTCCTCCGTGATAAGGGCCTCGCTCAGCGCCTTTGCATCGGCATCGGAGGGTATGTCGGAGAAGTGTACACGGTCGCCTGACAATATGACTACTCCCTCCACTCCGAGTCCCTCAAGACTTGTCAGCATGTCGATGAACCAGGCTGGCGTGATGGTCTTAAGGCAGGCATTCCGGTCAATGGTTGTCTCGATCCTGAGCGGGGTCTTGGCGGCTCTCTGTAGAATCGCGGCCATGGCTAGGTCCGCGAAACATCGGCACGCGTTTCGACGGGAAGCAGTTGTTGACCCTGACCGACAAGCGGAAAGCCTCCGGCATCCCTCCACGCTGAGCGTCGCCCTCTTTGTGTGAGTGCGGGCCCTTGTTACACTCGCACCGGAGATCCATCCATGCATCTCAGCGAGATCATCCATCAAGGACTGGAGCCGAACATCGCCGACCACTTCTTCCATTTTTTTGCCCGACCAGGATTCCATCTTGTCGGCCAGTTTCTCGGCGGCCTCCCACATGACTCGGACTGACGCCCATCTTTCCCGATCGTGAAGCCTGGCCAATGCTTCCTCAAAGGCTTGCTCGATCTCGGTGACCCGTCCATCCACATTCAGGCCCAAGAGAGCGTCTCTGAAATGCTTCTGGGCTACAAGTTCGCGGGCTGCGTCGGTTCGCTCTCTTGAAGAACCGAGTCTCCAATTGGTGCTCCGACACAGCACACAGCCATGGTTGGCCACGACGTCCTCGATTTGCGAGCTACTGCACCCGTCCAGCGGATAAGTGCATAGGATCATCACCCTTCTGTCCTGAGCCATCTCGTTGACCTCTGCCTCGTACTCTGCGAAGCTTACCCAGCTGTGTTGCGGGAGCCACGAGATATTGCCCGTGAGCCGGAGCCCCTCATACCCCTGATCTTGGGATCGGTCGTAGGCCTGCACTGCGTTGCCCAATGCCTTCTCGGGGCTGAACGATCCGCTCTCCATGTACCAATCGACGTGAGAATAGACAAGCAACTGATCGTCGTTACCCCCCTTCAGCGGCGTCCGCACTGATTGTTCGGACACTCTGCGGGCCAGATCTTGGTCTATGGGCGAAGAGGCCACCCAGACACAGAGTTCATTCCCATTCAACCCCGACCTGAGGAAGGGGATCAGCAGGTTCAGCAAGTCCTGCCTCGTATGGTAGAACTCGCACAGGTGAGTCCCCCAAGGCATTTTGCCTACGGAATCCGCTCCTGTATCTCTCATCATTGGATGCATTGAACATGAACGACTCATCTTCATGCGCCTTGGATAACCCGGGTCCGGCCTGATTCGCTCGGTTGCCTGGTGCCATCTGTTCCGGGTGTTTATCAATATATCAGAAACGAGGCCTGAGTGCATCGCAGAGGATCTATGCCTGTACCGGGCCAAAGAAGGAGCAGGGCACTCATCTCCGCTTTCAGTTAGCTGATGGATTCTGAGCGACCGGGCGCCTCGGGCATGGGCGGGCTGATATTCATAAGCAGGCGAGAGCCGTGATCGTGTCGATCGGAATGCAGGGCGGAAACCTTACTCTGGAGCAACCCGGCAAGATCGCCTTCGGGCTGGGATCCCGTTGGCAGCTTGTCCAAGATCTCTCTGCCCGCAAGCCAAGGCGGGCCTTCATCGTCACTGCCCCGGCCATGCGATCCGATGCCGAGGACCTCATGGATTCGATCAGGGACGGGGTGACCGTCTCCATCTGGGATTCGGTTGTGGGCGAGCCTACCGTGGAGATGTTTGAGCTCGCAAGGGGGGTCTGCCGAGACTTCCGGCCCGATTTGTGCGTCGGCATCGGCGGCGGAAGCGTTCTCGACATGGCCAAACTGGTTGCAGCGTTCAACGACTCCGATCAGAGAATTAGCCACGCTTTCGGAGTCGGCAAGCTGAGCGGAAGAAGGACCCGTCTTGCGTGCCTGCCGACAACCTCGGGTACCGGGAGCGAGGTGTCGCCCAATGCGATCCTGCTTGACGAGGGCAGCCGACTCAAGAGGGCCGTGGTTAGCCCACACCTCATACCGGATTCCGCCTATGTGGATCCTGAGCTGACGGTCAGCGTACCCCCGGATGTGACGGCCTACACCGGCTTTGATGCGTTAACCCACTGCATCGAGGCCTACGCGAACCTCTTCGCTCATCCGATGATCGATCTCTATGCGCTGGAGGGCATCCGCCTGGCCGCAGCCAACCTTGGGCCTGCCTACCGAGACGGCAACAACTTGGAGGCCCGGCAGGGGATGTCCCTGGCAAGCCTCTACGGCGGGCTATGTCTGGGCCCGGTGAACACGGGGGCCGTCCACGCCCTTGCGTATCCTCTGGGCGGGGAATTCCGCGTTCCCCATGGCCTGTCCAACTCGGTGCTCCTGCCCCACGTGCTGGAGTTCAATATCCCTGCGATGCCGGACCGTTACGCCGAGATAGCTCGTTCCCTTGGGGCAGAGGGCGGTGCATCGAGCCTGGAGGTGGCTTTTCGGGGCCTTGACATAATCCGCGGACTGATGCAGACCTGCGGCATGCCCAGGAGACTCTGCGAGATAGGGATCCCCCGGGAAGCCATGCCCGAGATGGCCGCATCCGCTATGACTGTGACCAGACTGCTCAAGAACAACCCGAGAGCAGTGACGCTCTCCGACGCCCGGGGGATCTATGAAAAGGCATGGTGATCGTGATCGACCAAGTATCCCCGCTCGCCGAAAGAGATTATATGATAAGCCAAGCCAATTCCTACCCTTGAGAAGAAGCACAATGGTGACCAGGAAGCCCATCGTGGGCATAACCATGGGGGACCCTTCAGGGATAGGGCCGGAGATAGTGGCCAAAGCGCTGTCCAGGAGTGAGGTCTACAAGGCTTGCAGGCCCCTTGTGGTCGGCGATGCCGGGGCGATGGAGCAGGGGGTCAAGATAGCTGGCGTTGATTTGAAGGTGGGGTCGATCAGGAGTGTGGGAGAGGCACGGCACATCTTCGGCGTGATGGACGTTCTGGATCTGTCTAACGTTGATCTTGGTGGGCTAAGGCACGGTGAGGTGTCCCCCACGGCGGGAAGGGCGGCTTTCGAGGCTATCACGCGGGCGATTGACCTGGCCTTGGACAGGAAGATCGATGCAATTGTCACAGCACCGATCAATAAGGAAGCCTTGAACGCGGCGGGACACCATTTCCCCGGTCATACCGAGATCTTTGCCCACTTCACCAACACCCGGGACTACGCCATGCTTCTGGCGCACGGGAACCTGAGAGTCATCCACGTCTCCACTCACGTGTCCCTGCGGCAGGCCTGCGACCTTGTGAACAAGGAAAGGGTTCTTACCGTCATTCGCCTGGCCAACGATGTCTGCAAGAGACTCGGGATCAGACACCCCAAGATCGGCGTGGCGGGGCTGAACCCCCACTCAGGCGAAGGCGGTCTGTTCGGCGATGAGGAGGCCGCTGAGATCATCCCCGCGTTGGAGCAGGCACGGAAGCTTGGGATCCTCGCCGAAGGCCCCGTGCCCCCCGACACACTCTTTCCAAAGGCGAGTGCAGGCCTCTACGATGCGTGCGTCGCAATGTACCACGACCAGGGACACATCCCGTTCAAGCTACTTGGATTCGTCTGGGACGATAAGGAGAGCGAATGGCAGTCGGTGAGCGGAGTCAACGTTACGCTTGGCCTCCCAATCGTGAGGGTGTCCGTGGATCACGGAACCGCTTTCGACAGGGCCGGGAAGGGGATCGCCAACCCCGATAGCCTCATACAGGCGATCATGTATGCATCGAAGCTGGTCGGCGACAAGCCTTAGTCGCGGTAGGTGAGGGATGCAAACGTGATCGCAGCCATCGCCGACGATCTCACGGGTGCCGCCGAAATAGGTGGCGTCGCGCTGCGTCACGCCTTGACCGCTGAGGTCCAGACAGGACGATACCGACGTCCGTGCTCGGATGTCGTCGTCCTCGACACCGACAGCCGGTCGATGAAGAGGGACAGGTCCCAAGCTTCCGTCCGGAATGCCGCAAGAGCGGTCGAGCCAATCGACGCCGAGCTGATCTACAAGAAGGTGGACTCCGCCATGAGGGGCAATCTTATGGCGGAGATTGAGACGCTTCTTGTCGAACTAGCGAAGGACAGGGCACTGCTCATACCCGCCAATCCCACTCTCCGGAGAACCATTCGAAACGGCAAGTACTTCGTAGGAGGAATCCCGCTGCACGATACGGACTTCTCCCGTGACCTCGAACACCCGATCAGAACGTCCGAAGTCCTTGATCTGCTCGGCGAGTCGGAATCGTTCAAGGCGAGGGTCTTCCGAAACCCGCAACCCATACCTTGCGGGACGATCGCCATCGGGGAGGCCGAGAGCTTGAAGGATCTGCTGGCTTGGGCATCCTGCTTGGCACCCTCCTGTCTCGCCGCGGGAGCCTCCGATTTCTTCGCGGCAATGCTAAAATCCCGAGGTTTCAGAATGGCTTCGGCCGGCAGGGAACGGCCATCGCAGGGCGGGGAGAAGAGCCTCTACGTCTGTGGCAGCCGGTCCGACTACAGCCACCAAGCCCTGGGACGCGCCAAGAAGCTGGGCCTACCCATTGCCTGGATGCCGCAAGGGATCCTCCAAGGCAATCCTGAGAGGCATATGAACGCGTGGGTCGAGAACGCTTCTAGGTTGCTTAAACGACACTCCCTAGTGATCGTTGCTCTGGGCGATCTGCCCGATTCGGATCCAGCTCTTGCCCACAGGCTTCGCGATTACACTGCTGCCTTGGTCAAGAAGGTTCTCCACAAGGCACCGGTCGAACAGCTCTACGTCGAGGGCGGTGCGACCTCCTCGGGCATAGTCGCCGCGCTGGAATGGACTCGTTTCTTCCCGGTCGAAGAACTGAGCAGGGGCGTGGTTCGCATGAAGATAGATGGATGTGAGAGGCTCCACATCACGATGAAGCCGGGCAGCTACCCCTGGCCGGAGGGCATGCTTCTTCACAGCTGGGACGAAGCCTGAAGGGATTCACGTGCCGCGGCAGTTCTGCAACTCCATCGGTCTTGTCATGATCCCTATCGACGCGGGCTCGTTCCAGATGGGCTCGGACGCCCGGCCCGCCAAGTGGGACGAGAGCCCCGTCCACAAGGTGACTTTGACGAAATCCTTCTACCTTTCGGAGGACAGGATCACCCTTGAGCAGTTCCGCTTCTTCCAGCCCGGCCTCCCTGAAGGCGGAGGATCGACGGAGGATGTAACCGGGATCAGCTGGTACGATGCCGTTCGCTTCTGTGAATGGCTCAGCGCCCGGGAAGGCAGATCCTACCGTCTGCCCACCGAGGCGGAATGGGAGTACGTTGCCCAAGGCAACCATCACGGAGTCAGGCACCTACTGGAAGGTGCCCGTGAATGGTGCCTGGATTGGTACGGGGATTATCCCAGCGACGAGCAGGTTGATCCGGTGGGCCCGCGTAACGGGATCGCTAGGGTGATACGCGGAGGTGGCTTGGACGAGCCAACCCCCGAATCAGCGGGAGAGGACTATCTCCGCCCCACAAATCGGGCCGGCATGCCGCCGGCCTTCGGAGTGGATATCGCATCACCCAACCTCTTCGGCAGGCACTGCATAGGATTCCGAGTGGTGCAGGCCCCAATGCCGATGACGGAACCGATCCCTGGCCATGAACCCTATGTGCAGCAGTGCGTCAAGCAGTCAGCCATGGGCGTACTGCAGGGACCCGATCCGACAAAGCCCTACTTTCGGAAGAGGTATCTTCTCCCCATGCCGCCCGACAACTCCCCAAGAGAGGAGATCGATGCGGCGGGCCTCCACCCGTCGTTCAGGGGCCACAACCACAGCCCAGCGTTGGAGGCATGCCCAAACGGGGATCTGCTGCTGGTCATCTACACCTCATACCGTGAGTATGAGCCCGAGGTCTCACTAATTGCCAGCCGACTGCGTCTGGGCGCCGACGAGTGGGACATGCCGACCCGCCTCTTCGATTTCCCAAACGTCAACGACCATGCGCCGCTTCTTTGGAACGATCAAGGCACCCTACACTTGTTCTGGGGCAACCCAAGGCTTGTCGGTGCCTATCCCTTTCACTGGACATCCTCTCGCGACAGCGGCTCAACCTGGGACGAGGTCAGGTTCCCTTACTTCCCCGAGCGAGTGGGTGCCCACTCCAGACAGCCTGTGAACACCGCCTTCCGTGACGCGGAGGGAAGGATGTACGTGGCCAGCGACGGCTTGGGGGGAACGTCGGTGCTGTGGTCAAGCCCGGATGATGGCAGGACATGGTTCGATACCGGGGGACGCAGCGCGGGAAGGCACACCACCTACGCCCTCCTGAGGGACGGCAGCATACTGGGAATGGGCGGCAAGAACACCGATATCGATGGATTCATGCCCAAGGCGATCTCACATGACGGAGGAAGAACTTGGAACACCTTGAAAACACCGTTCTGTAGCCTCGGGGCCAACCAGCGCCCCTCCCTGCTGCGTCTTGCGAGCGGCCGGCTGTTCTTCGCCGGCGACTTCCAGAGAAGGGATGGCTTCCGACCACCGGGATCGGTTGGGCGCGGGGCCTACGTGGCGTTATCAGCCGATGAAGGAGAAACCTGGCATGTGCGCAGACTTCCCGGCACCCAGATGCATGAGAACAGACATGTGGCCGAACAGATGGGCGGCGAGACCATTGGCTACTCGGTTGCCCGCCAGGCCCCGAACGGCATCATCCACCTCGTCACCACGATGAACCACCCATGCCTTCACTTCGAGATGAACGAGGCCTGGATCCTGTGTGATGCTGACGACGACGAGAGAGCCGCGATGAAACCCTCGGCAACGCGCATCGTTGAATCAAGGGAATGCGAGGAGAGGTACCCGGACGGCGGCCTGCGGGCCAGGTGGAGCGGCGGCGTTGCGGACGATGGTCGATACCTGCTCCACGGCAAGGGGTGCTGGTTCTACGCAAACGGTGATCTACAAAGGGAGGCCGAGTACTGCCTCGGCCGCAAGGTAGGCAGGGAGACCTACTGGATGCCGGGCGGCAGGAAGTTGTGGGGATGGAAACACGACGGCGAGGGCAAAGGCGAATGGTCTCAATGGTGGACCGACGGTCGCAAGGCTCGTTCTACATGGCACGACTTCCGGTGTGATGGAGTCGCAACTATCCGGGATTCCTCAGGCAGGGTCGTCAGCAAGATGAAGTTTCGCGAAGGGCGTAGATCCGAATAGACCTCATGAATCGGTGGCACGGGGTTTGCCTTTCTGCAAAGGATCCTCATCGCGGGGCTTCGGTGCTCTCAGTAAACACTGTGGCCACTTCTCCGCAAGATCGGATTCCACGCGCGTTCCTCTAGTCGGGTTCTTGGCGGGCTGCATCCCTGGCTTGAAACGCCTTCTCATCACCTCCTGAGGGCGCGGACACCCCGCTGACATGTATCCGGGACCCGGGACGCAACGACCCAATGCATGGTTGACCTCCGGAGGTCTAGCCACACTCCATATTCAACACAACCCTGAGGACTCCTTCCGCTCGCGTGTCCGCCAGCTCGTATCCTCTCTGCACCTCGGAGAAAGGAAGCCGGTGTGTAATCATCCGCTCCATATCGATGGAGCCGTCGCTCATCATTCTCAGAGCCCGGAGAAAGTCGGGACGCTCAGGATACTCGGTGGTAGTTATGTGGAGCTGTTTCCCGAAAAAGGATCGGGGAGTCAGAGTCGTCCCGAAATCGGGGATACCGAACAACAGGACCATGCCGTCGTCACGCGCCAGCATGGGTGCAAGGTTGACGGTCTCCTGATCCCCGACCGCTTCCACGACGATATCGAACATCCTGTTTCCGCTGATCTCCTGCGCCTTCTTCGGAAGATCCTCCCCGCCCATTATCGCTTCGTCGGCACCCCAGGCCATGGACTGCTCCAGACGCTCCGGAACTAGGTCCGTGGTCGCCAACATCTTGGGCTTCATGCCTCGGATCAGGTTCGTAAGCGTGAGACCTGCCGGTCCCTGCCCGATGATGAATACCGCTTTGTCCCGGACATCTCGGAGTCGGCTGCATGCGTGAAGGGCCGGTGCGAGCAACTGGGCCATGACGGCAACGTCGGGCGTTAACCCTGTGCCTTCGATCGAGTACACGTCTTTGAGAGTCGTCACCCCTAGCTCCCTCAGGCCGCCCCCCTGCGGTCGTACGAGGACCGCCTCTCCCTCACGGAAGGGATGGGCGGGCTCGGCCTCCACGATCCTGCCAAGACACTCATGGGCAGGGTTGCCTGGTGCCCAGGGGTATCTGCGGGCGGTTCGGCCACGGAACTCGTGGAGGTCGCTCCCACAGATCGTGACTCGCGTCAGCCTCACCAGCATCTGGCCCGGCGCCCTGACGGGCTCGGGTATGTCAACTATCTCCAGCCTTCTGGGGGCAACCATCCTGGCCGCTCTCATGGGATCGAACGAATCCGGCAGAAGCCCAAGAAAAATGCATGCGTCTGGCAGATGCGACTCGGTGGTGGGTCTCCTTGAGAGGCGGGCATGGTCTGAGCCAGGGTTCTCACTGCGAAGCGCGATCATGGTCCACCATTATCGGAAGTCGTCTAGGGCTCAACATCCACTCGGGTCAGTGCACCGCTCACAAGAATCACCAAGCGGCCTTGGTGCTTGCCTCATTCACTTCCTCTCTAACAATCATGCTCCATTGGTCGAATCGTTCGGGGCGGTGTTCACACGTGTGGGTATCTTTGAGAATGATCTCAAGGACGCAACCGTGTCGTTGGGCTGCCTTGATCGCGTGCCGGATGTAGGCTCGGATCATGGCTTCATCGAACCGTCCGACGAGATGGTTCGGCTGCGGCTTCCATGAGTAGATGTAGTTGCCCTCGAGCTTCTCGGCGCACTTGTCGACGTCTGCGAAAGGCGAGATGGAGATTCGGCGGATGTTGGGAATTGTGAAGACATCATCCAACTTGCGCGTGAGGTCCTCACAGCAACCGTAGCCGTTAAGCCCGAATGGTGCCAACAGCCGTTTCTCGTACTGCATCACGAACTCCGCGTGCTGGCGGGGACCGACCTGTGCCATCTCCTGGGCCTCGGCGCTGGCCCACATGTCGCACGGGCGGACGCGATCCGGGTCAAAGCCGGATTTCGGCAGTTCATCGGTGTATCCGTTGCCCCCGGAGCTGTGATAGGTCCCGTCATTGTTGAGCGAAAGCAGATTGAGGTCCATGTACTGTTGCAGGACGCGGCGGTGGCCCTCCTCCAGAAGCGCCATGGCATCGTGTAACATCTGCGGATGGCGATACATGTCCATCATCATGGCCTTCAGTCCCCGCCAGCTGATGTACTGGCTCATTAGGTGGTATGAGATGTGAGAGACGCCTTTCAGTTTCACTTCGAGGATGCCGTCGAATAGATCCTGGGCCTGCGCCAGTTTGCGTTCGGTTGCCTCTCCGTCGTATGTGATCTCTGGGTAGTGAAGCTTCTCCAGATCGGACCGATCCTTGATCACCGAGTCGTATCTCCACGCGCCCCGTGCCTCGGTGCTGGGGATGATCTTGCTCTCACAGCCCCAACCGGAGTTGTGGATCACTTTGTTAACGATCCATTCCCCTTCGATTACCGTGTCATCCTGGAAGTGCTCGTGCTTGTAGATGCGGTGACGGAGATCCCACTCGATTCGCCGGGCCTCCTTTCCCTCGCAGCGTAGAGATGCATCTGGGAGCAGCTCTTGCCACGATCCCTCCGGGAAGATCAGTATCATTGGCCGAGTTGGCTGGAGGCTGTTGTGTTTCTTCCACAGCTCTCGGCGCTCTGCCTGGATCGGGAGGGCCGCAATCTCGGCCACGCGCTCGGCAAGATCACGCAGGATTGCGCGATCCTGGGTTGAGATAATAATGTCCATCGTTCCCCGTGCCTGAACGGCGGGCTTATTAAGCTTCTCGGCATCATAACAACATCGACGTCGTCACCCCGCCTCGGCCCGGATCTGGGTGTGTATCCTTTTCCGGGGGTGGTCGGGGCCTCATCCGATCCCGGATCGGCGGGCAGTTCCCTGGCTTGCACGCCTCCGGTGCAACTGAAAAAGTTCCCACACCTGCAAGCCCAACCAGTACAGCAGGGCACAGAAGACGGTCGTAGCGAACAGTGCCCCGAAGACTGCAAGGGCGGTGAATATTACATCTCCCAGACCCACTCCAGAGAGCCCCCGATACGCTTGTTCCGGTCCGGGCATCGAGATAAATGTGCCCTTCAGGCGCTGGGCAATGTAGGCCGAAAGGCTTTGATGCCGCAGAGCCGACTTGCTGGCGCGTCCCAGGCTGACAGCAACAGCGGGGGCGGCATCGAGGATCGAAGCATCCAGCCTCCCGATGACGGATCCGGGTTGGATAGATATTTTGGCCCGCGCGTATCATGCCCTTTGTTGGAGGTTGTCCGTCACGACGACTTATGCCGATGACACATCCCGTTCGGGATCTGAGGAGTCACTTGACCCGGCCGATTGGGCGGCCATGCGGAAACTAGGACATCGCATGGTCGACGACATGATGGAGTACCTGAAGTCGGTTCGTGAGAGGCCGGTGTGGAGGCCGGTGCCGGAGAGAGCCAAAGAGATGCTGCGTCAGCCGCTTCCCCGCGAACCGGAAGCCGCCGAGAAGATCTACCAGGATTTCCTCGACTACATCCTTCCCTATCCCCTGGGGAACATCCACCCGCGATTCTGGGGATGGGTGATCGGAACCGGGACCCCGCTTGGCATGCTCGCCGAGATGCTCGGGGCCGGCATGAATCCCAATCTTGGCGGGGGAGAGCACGTGGCCAATTACGTTGAGAGACAGGTCCTCCAGTGGTGCAAGGAGATGCTTGGATACCCCGAAACGGCGAGCGGCATCCTTGTCAGCGGTTGCTCCATGGCCAACTTGGTTGCGTTAACCGTCGCTCGCAATGCGGTGGCGGATTCCGATGTGAGAAAGGAGGGCCTGCAGGGCAGGGCGACGCCGATCATGTTCTATTCATCCGTGGAGGCTCACTCATCGATCCGTAAGGCGATCGAGGTGCTGGGGCTGGGCTCGAACTGTCTCCGGAGGATTCCAGTCGACGATGACTTCCGGATCGACATCGACTCCCTTCGCAGAGCCATCTCAATGGACCGAGAAAGTGGTCACCAGCCTGGATGTGTCGTCGGGAACGCGGGAACCATTAACACCGGGGCCATCGACGACCTTGACGGCTTGGCCAACCTCTGCAGGGAGGAGGGTCTCTGGTTCCATGTGGATGGAGCGTTCGGGGCTCTGGCTGCCCTATGTCCCGACCTGCGCCCCCTGCTTTCGGGCATGGAAAGGGCCGATTCGCTGGCCTTCGACTTCCATAAATGGATGTACATGCCGATCGAGATCGGATGCGTGCTCGTCAGGAACCATGCTTATCACCGACAGGCATTCTCCGTCGTGGAGGGCTACCTTGCCCACGAGGAAAGCGGCGTCGCGGGAGGCGCTCCCTGGTTCCATGAGTACGGCCCCGAGCTCACCCGGGGGTTCAGGGCCCTGAAGGCCTGGATGTCCATCCGGGAGCACGGGATCCAGAAGTACGGCAGACTCATTAGGCAGAACGTCGAGCAGGCTCGCTACCTGGCCCGGCTTGTGGACCAGGCAGAGGAGCTTGAGCGCCTAGCACCGGTCCCACTGAACATCGTCTGTTTCCGGTTCAACGACGGCTCGGGCCAGATCGATCTTGACGCCGTCAACCGGCAGATATTCCATCGTCTATCTGAGGAGGGCACCGCGGTCCCTTCCTACGCCACGATATCGGGCAGGTATTGCCTACGCGTGGCGATCACCAATCACCGCAGTCGCAGAGACGACTTCGAGGCCTTGGTTCGGGAGACAATTCGAATTGGCCGGGAAGTCAGTGGCAAGGGTCTGTGCTGATAGAGTCCTCGGTCATATCCGGATCGTCCTCGGATGCATTGGCTGCCAGCCTCTGTCAGGGCTTCCATGCCTAGGTAGAGATGCATCCTGTCCTTCTTGGCGAAGGATACGACGAAGGGCATCTAGGGCTCCCGCATAGGCATCGTCTGTAACTACGTGTAGGCCGGCATGGCCCCGTCCTCCCCGACCTGGAACCCGTAGAGCGTGGCCTTGTGTAGGTGGAAGCGCAGCTTGACGACATGTCCGATCTTGCCCTGCTTGTCGCTGATCTGTCCGAACGCTCCCACCAGATCCTCAATCCCCCAGCTGAAGTGGAGTCGTCCGTCAACGCCCTCGCGAACAAGACATGCATCTCGGTCCCAGCCCGGGATCAGGTTGCCGTACTGGTCAAGAATCTCCGCCTTGATCCATCCGTGTCCTTCGAACTCGGCATATGCCTGCACACCTCCTGCACCGTAGTTGCATAGCCATTTCGTCTCGACAATCCCGTCTATCTCGGCGCGAAGCCCGCAGAAATTCCTGCCCGGAATGCGCGCCAGGCCCAGTACTGCTTTACGCGCTTTCGCTTCAACTCTGCCTCTGGGCATCTCCCTGCCACCGATCCCGTTCCTGAAGCGATCGGATCCGTGCTCCTGATTTGTGCCATGGTAGTAGAGCAGGAATTCCTTGTCACTCTCGATAAGGGCAATAGGGGTGACCATGAGGCTGTCAGCTGAACCATCAGGTCCCAGCTGGAGGAACTGCACCCGCGGCATCGCGCGATGATAGCTCCGGCCATCTCGGGAATACACAAGCTCTGTCGTCATGGGCGAGTAATCAGGGTTGTTGTGCATCACCCACAGACACCCGATGCGCCACCGTCCCACACACGCCACTGTGAGCCCGTAGAACTCGGTCCATTCATCATCCTGATCGTCAGGCGTGAGGAGCATGCTCGGATAGGTCCAGTGGTCGAAATCCGTGCTCTCCGAGTAGCCTACGAAACGTCTCTTGGGGTGTGTTCGGGGACGGAAGTAGCCAATCCACTTGTGCGTGGTTGGCTCCCGCTGGGATAGGACACAGTCGGCGTCCGTTACGTCCATGGTGTCCATTACGAGCTTGGGATCTTCCCAGTGGAATCCGTCCGGCGAGTAACTCACGCACACGCCTCTAGTGCCAGGCTTGACATCGCGGATGGACGATGTAACCGAGGCATCGAATCCGAGCGCCTTGTACCTTCTGGTCGGATCTGGGTCCTCCGGGTCCTTGAGTATGTTGAAGAAAGTGGCATCGCCCTCAAAACACAGCTCTCGGACTATGTTGTTCTCACAGCTTCCCCGGAATTCGCACATCCCCAGAGATGGTCGCGTCCAATTGATCCCGTCCTTGCTCTCCGCGTAGCAGAGGAAGACGCGGCATCTCCCAGTTCCCCTCTCGGAGGATTCGACATTCCCGTCGACTTTGCGTGGGGCCTCCTCCAATGCGGATGAACGATACCAGAGCTTGAATACCTCTTCATCCCTGTCGAAGATCACCGAGGTTCCCCCAATGCCTTCCGCCTCCCAGGCCATCTCGGGTCTGAGAATGGGCTCTGATTCTTTGACTAGCGTGCCAGGGACTCGTCTCACTCCCGCTTTGCGCTCTATCCATTCATCGTCGAAGAGGAATTCCATGGAAACCGACCGTGGCCGAGGCCAACTGGGGGCCTGTTAACTGTTTGGTCCGCAGTACGCAGCACGTAGTTGCGGAAGCCCTATCCTAACCACGTCGCGGCCTACGAGACCAGGGGTGGTCAGTTCCCTTTCGCTAGTCCGTTCATATGGAACAATCGGAGAGCGGCGGTGAAGAACCCAAGAAGGCCAATTGCCTCCGAGATCCCTGCCCTCCGATTCGAAACGTCCACCAGCACCGTCAGGCAGTAAGCCTCGGCCGACCTGTAGGCGCCCTCCCTTATCATGATCCCGGCCAGATAGAGCAGCCGGTCGTCTAGGCTGAGATCGACTCCTTCTGCCCTGATCGAGTCAAGCTCGCGGCTCGTCACGCGGAGCAGCTGCTCTGCGTATGCCAGCCCCGCCGCCCCTAGGTTTGCCCCAATCTCATTCATGGCATCACCGTAACCGGCCTGGAGGTAGTGGGTCGTTGCCCTGGACAGACAGGCTGCATAGGACGACATGTCTGCTCCGAAGTTGGATCCCTGCTCGATCACTCTCCCAAGCTCTGACAGAACCTCACTGACATACTCTCTCGAGGTTATCCACCAGTTTCTGCCTTGGTTGTCATCCCAGTTGCTCCCCAGCATGCCATCCCTGAACCTGAAGCACAGGGCATCCGCCGTCTGGCGGGACAGCAGGACGTACCAGACGCCATCCAGGCCCTTCTTCATCGGGCTTTGGCAGCTCCCGTCGACCACCTGACTGCCCGGTGGTCGTTTGTTTGGTACCCTGCCGCTGTCAACAGTCCACACGAATGTGCATTCCTGGGTGTTGACGGGGATGGTGCCGGTTCCCCGGGTTGGGTCGTACTTGATGATCCATCTCCCGTCTTGGGACAGATTTTCGGGGTAGGTCACGGGGCCGGCATGAACGAGGTCGGGCGGCAGGTACTGGGGGAGCGGGGTCCGCACGATCTTGCCTGGTGCCTCGACCCACTCCGGCTCGCCATAGAGACCTACGGTCTGCACATCAATGGGCTGGAAGCCGATGCTGAGTGCCGGGGACCCATTCTGCAAGGCATAATCATGCTGCTCGGCGTTGGTGAACATGGGATCTGCAACTATGGAATGCTCGTCGTGCCCCGTTGCCTGCCATCGCTGGAAATTGCGGCCCGCGAAGTCCATATCCTCTCCCAGTATGTTACTGGTATCCCAGTAAAGGTTGTGATCCATCCGGTAATTGCCATTGCTCCACGTGCTGCCGAGCACGTGGCCGTTGCTGGTGATTATGATGTTGTGCTGAAGTGTGAATGAGATGTGTTCCTCCTCCCGGCTCCGTATGATGGTGGCCTCCAGCGCGGGGCCCAAGACGTTGTTGCGTAGCAGGTTCTCCCTGCCGTAGTGCTGGTGGAAACTGCCGCTCTTGGTGTTGTATACGATGTTGTTCTCCAGAGTGATGTTCGTGCTGCCCTCATCGGTATAAAGCCCCCACCCGCCATAACTGTAGGAGTGGATGTCATGGATGATGTTGAACCTCTCAACGGTGCCCGGGGAGATGCCCAGGGTGTAGATGCCACCCATGTCGCTGAGCACCCCCTTGCCGATGTTGTGGATGTGGTTGTACTCCAGCACGTTGTCGTGGGCCGTGCTTGCCGCGTATCCCCAGCTCCAGCCGACCGAGCACCCTGAGTAGAAGAAGTCGCAGATCTCATTGTGCGATACCGTGTTGTAGCTACTTCTTCCGATCCAGACGCCGATGCCCGCACGGAAGACGTGTCCCCCGTCATGGATGAAGCAGTTGTCCACCCTGTTGCTCTCGGCTTGTCTTTCGGCTTCCCCTGGAAGGTGGGTCTGGCCCAGCCGAACGCCACCTGCGCCGAGGTCGTGGATCTCGCAGTGCACGATGTGGTTGTTCTTGCATCCTTCACCCAAGATCACCCCGTACTCGCCAACGTGGGCGATCTCGCAGTCCTCCAGCACGCAGTTGCGAGCACCCGTGGCAACGACAGCCGCCGACAGGAAGGTTGCTGCCTGTCCGTCGACCTCTCCGGTACCATCCACCACCCAGTCGGCGTGCTGAAATGATAATCCTCTGAGGATGAGGCTATCCACCGTCAGGCCGCGGTCGAGGTCTCCCTGCAGGATCAGCAGGTGCTGAAGACGGGGGGCGATGATCTCCATCTGGTTCGGATCCTGACCATCGGGGGGCCAGTAGTGCAGGGTTCCTGTCGAACGGTCCAGGTACCACTCCCCCGGAGAATCCAGGGCCTCTAGATAGTTCTCCACATGGTAGCGCTGGTGGAGATCCCAGTAGCCGACTGGCCAGCCACACTGGTTGACAAAGCGCACCGTGTGGTTCGCCTCATCCAGGGAATCGATCCAGTGCAGCGAACAGGTCCAAGAATGATAGAGGAAGATGTTCGCTTCCCCAATGTCAGCCCATTTCTGCAGATCGTTTCCCTGGTATCGGAACCCGATCTTCGACTCCCTGTCCCGCTGCGCCCTTTCGCGATCGAGGAGGGGCTGAAGAGGGCCCTCGGTGTAGAGGTACCCCTCGTTGGGAGTGCGTGCACGGATCTGTCGCTCTCCGTTGACGAATAGCTGGCGGAAATACCACTCATCGTTCTCCGCCTTTGGAACCTTGGCGGTCCATATCGGACCATCGCGCCTCTGCCAGCCTCGAATTGAGCTGCCGCCCGAGAGTGCCGGGCGCTCGCCCGGGAAAGCAGCGTAGGTCACGGGGGATTGCGCCGAACCGGCATCATCGTGCCCGAACACCAAAGGTTCATCGAGTACATACAATCCGCCCCGGATCAACACCGAAACTGGAACGTCTTGTCGGGAGCGCACCTCGCGTACTGCTCTCTGTGCCCTAGCCACCGTGGCGAACGGTCCGTCGGTTCCCTGCGCATTTGGTGAGGCCAGCGTTCCCGACCATGAGTCGTTGCCTTGCGTCGAAACGTAGAAGATCGTGTCCTGTCGGTTGTCGACGGAGAGGGCGACATCAGCTGGGAGAAGACCGATCAAGGTAACAAACGCTCCCAGCCCGCGAGCAAGTGCCGCAAAGCTTCGCACACCGAATCCTCCCGAAGAATGCCCAAGCACGTGTCAACGACACGATCATCCTGTTCGTGGACTGTTGTGAAAGAACGCTCGACTTGAAAACGTATCGTTGGCACCGAGCCCTGGGCTGAATGATTGATGGATTGGGAGGTCGAAAGGTTCGGGGGGTGTGTGGACCATGCCGTTGTTATCGGGTCTTTGTACGGCATGGGGCCTCCTGCGCGCCAAGCCCCCAGAGGATTCCAGATCCTCAGCCCTTGGCCAGTCGGCACCTGTACAGGGCCTGGCGATAGACCGGCCAGGCAATGACCAGCGTCAGAGCAAACATCATCGCGCCTTCGCCCAACTGGTCCCTGAGGGAGATGGGATAACCACTCATGCTGACTGCTGAATCATACAGGCCCTGCTCTAGGGACATCTTGGCTCTCGCAAGGAATAGCTCGTGTCGACTTGTATCAATGCCTGCCTGCTTTGCAGCCTCTACGGCCTGTTCGGCCGCCAATACGTAGGCCTCGGCCCTTGCTCTTTGGGCTGCCCGGGTGGCATTCCAGATCGTCCCTAGAAGGCTCGAGACGTTGGTGGCCATCGCCTCAAGGTAGGATGCGTAGAGGCCGTCCGTCAGCGTCCTTAGATCGCCCACGGAACCACCCACCTTCTCGGCGGATGCGACTGATGCGTTAAGCTTGTCGATCTCGCTGACAACCTCCGTAGGGTCGAAGGCCATCAGGGAGTCAGGCTCGATCCCCATCTCTCTGAGCGCGATCTCCATGCGAATCATCAGCGATAGCGTGGCTGCCATCACGCGGTCCATGGGGAAGGACTTCCGGGAGAAGACCTCCAGGGCCGTGCGGTGCTGTTCCAGTATTCGGGGTTCATGTAGGCAGAGACGAGGCCAGCTCCTCGCCAAGCGGGTGTAGTCATTATTGGGATCCACCGTTCCGTCAACCCTCATGGCCAGGGCTATCCCGGTCTTGAACATGTTAACCCCCTGCCAGATCTTCCTCTGGTAGGTGTTGACCAGGCGTTCCATGTCGGCCTCGTCGAAGACGAGGGAATGCTGGTGGGCTCTAATCATGAACTCAAGATCGATGGATCCGTGCGAGATGTCCTCGGCCGTCGTCTCCCCGATGGCGTACGACCATACGTAGCAGTCGGCGCCATGGTCGAATCTCAGATTATCCTTGATGAGTCTCGCCATTCTCCGTGGCTTGTCGAGGTATACGGGGTCCTGCAGGATGTCGTAAAGCGTGAGCTCCGTAATTCCGAGGGCAGCGAAGCGGTTGACTATCACCAGTTCATCGCTGGTTGGGTCATTCCAGTAATAGCCGGAGTCCTCCGTCACATCGGTCCAGAAAGCGTGGTGCCTGTCAACGACTCTCTTGACCAGGTCAAGATACCAGTCCGCCCTTTCCTTGAGGGTCGCATTCGAGGCAAGCTCAGGTCTTCCGCGGATCAGCTGGACGAGCTCCAGCAGCGGAACCGAGATCACACCGTCGTGGACCGTGAATTCCACAAAGTCATAGTCGCTGGTTCCCCAGGTTGCGTTGTAATTGCCCCAGGCGGGCTCGCCGTCGCCGTTTACATCGGAGTACTGAAGAAGATGGTCGGCCCACAGGATCGCTCTCTCGAGCCATATCGGGTTCCCGGTCAGGTTGTAGAGATCTATGAACGCCCTGTGGGCATAGGAGAGGCCCCACGCGAAGTTCCCGGGATCGTACGGTTTGTCGAGCAGGCGTTTGGACCAGACCTCCCAGGAGTTGTCTGCGGCCTGCTGGCAGAGAATCATGAGGGGGACTCGATTAATCCGCATCTCGCCTCTGCAGCAGGCAAGCAGCAGGAGTCCAGCCAGCGCGAGGAATAGGGACCTATCCATGGATCTTCGCTCCGCCGCCTCTATGAAAAAGATTATCTCTGGGGCTCTAGGGCAGGTCACGCAAGCGACGTTTGGCCGAGAGGACGTACCACTCAACGGCCATCATATGGCCTTTCCTCAATCGTCTTCAGGTGGGCCTCTTCTCCACGGGAAGATGCCTGAGAACCTCGAAGGCGGGCTCGACTCCCGCACGGTCTTCGTCCAGCTGGGCAACGACCGTCAACGCATCGAGTTGGCGCGGAGTCGTGTCCTCCTCCAAGCTCAGAGCTGCCGTTGTCCCAGCCGCTTGGCCAGTCGACTGGCAAGTCTGTTGTATGCGAAGCGAGGATTGGGCCCAATGATCGGCCGAGAGACATCTCCCTGCCACCAGAAGGTTATCAATCTCCTTGGCCACGATGCAACCATATCGGATGTCGAAATAGCCACCACTCCGTATCCTGGAGTGCCACTCCTCGTCCATGTGTGCGTCGGGTGGAGCCGTGTAGCTGTCCGCCGGCCATATGTCCACCTTCCAGGAGCATCTGGCTATCCCGTCGGCGTACTTTCGCAGGCCCAGAACATCCTCTCTGCACGCTCTCGCGAGTCCCTGGATTCGGCGGGATGATCGGATGCCGGCGCGGGCCGAGGTATCCAACAGATACGCCTTCTCGTAGCCAGGACAGGTTCTGCGGTAATAGTCTTGGACCTGCCAGGCCTGCTCTCGCCCCTCCCGCTCCGCCCGGCTCAGATCCCAGGGGTCCAGAGGGTCGACCTGGAGGACCCGACCCGTAACATGGGTAGTCTCGGTCCTGTGTGGCGGCACTGTCCACCCTCTCCATTTCTTGGCGTAGGCCATTGCGCGACCCGACAGTATGATGGGTGTTGAGTACTCGTTGCTCTCCAACGCCTTTTTCATCCCTTCTTCGAGCTTCTTCTCGTCGTCGGGGGTGGGGAATCCCGGGGGCTCGATCACGTTGCCCATGCGGAAGATGGTGGTGGAGGCCATCGCCCATCTATGCCTCCCGTCCCCCTGTTCCCAGGAGACGCCGGCCTGGGCACAGACCATGCCGTCTCCGGTGCAGTCCACTACGCGCAGGCCACATATTGCGCCTCTCCCCGCAGGGGTCTCGACGATCACCCCTTTTATTAGGTGATCTTTCACCATTGCGCCGGCTGCGAGGGTGTGATGGAGCACGTGGACTCCTTCCTTACCCAGCAGTTCATCCCAAACATGTTTCACAATCTCAGGATCCATGGATCCGCGTATCTCACCATTGCTCTGCCGGATCGGCTCCCGCACCCCGCCCCGACGCTTCATCGCCCACATGAATTCGTGCCAGACTCCTTGGAAGTCCACCCCGTTAGTGCTCAGGATCGTGGCGACCAGTTGGGACACCGCGGCTCCGCCGAGACAACCATCCCTCTCGATCAGTAAGGTCTGTGCCCCGTGACGTGCTGCGGCAAGCGCCGCCGCACAGCCGGCGGGGCCCCCGCCGATGATGATGACTTCAAATTCCCCTATGATGGGGATGTTCCTGGCGGGCTCTGAATACGTCGGGGCAGGCATGATTTCACTCCACCGGGCGGATCTAAAGGAACTGTCGGAAGATAATGGTAGCCCTCCCACGATCAGCGCAGCTCGCCGACGGGCTGGAAGATGCCTCCGTCTCCTCAGGTTTGGGTGATCGATGCCCGGATCTCGTTGATCACCCCGTTCGATGGACTTTACAGGAAGGCGGGTATGCCCAGCAGGCCTCTCAGTATCTCACGCAGCGCGGGATCCCTCCCGCTTCTTGAAAAGGTGGCCCCTAGCCTCATGCCCCTCTCCCGACCAGTTGTCCGGATGAATGGATCGCCAGCGTCCTGATCTGGGGTCTGCCCTCAGCCCTCCCAATGACCAACCGAATGGCCTCCACCTCTGTCTCCTCGATTCTCAGGATTCTCTTGTGCCCCACCACCGATCCTCGGGCCAGATCTCTCCATCCCCCATTGAAACCCTGAACAACGAACTCCCTGATCCTTTCGCCCTTGGAGATATCCTCCTGGATCACGACATTATCGATGGTTGATGATATGGGGAGGGAAAGCTCCACCTTCGTCCCCTCCCCGCTTGTCCTGGCGATGCTGCGACCGAACACGCCGCGCACCCACCTTCCCATCTCCCTTAGACGGGAGACGTCACTGTCATTGAACAGGCCCCGCGTGTCAGGAGGGATGTTGAGCAGCAGGTTGGAGTTGCGTCCCACCGAGGCGTAGTAGATCTCCGTGAGCTGACTAAGCGTCTTCACTTCCCCGTCCTGGCTCGCATGGTAGAACCATCCGGGCCTGATGGAAACATCGCATTCAGCGGGCCACCATACCGACCTTCCACGCTGCCAGAGGATCTGATGCCTCCTCACCGCAGAATCGTCCCCGAGAGGGACTTCCTGTGTGCTGGCTTCATCTTCCCTGGCTAATCCCATCTCGTTACCGACCCATCTTATGTCAGGGCCGCATATCGCGATAAGGGCTTCTGGCTGGAGCCTTCTGACAAGCCCGTAGTATGCGCCCCAGTCATATTCCTGCTTCTTTCCGTTCGGGCCCTCACCGCAGGCGCCATCGAACCAGATCTCGGATATCGTGCCGTATTCCGTGAGGAGTTCACGGAGCTGGCGGATGAAGTATCTGTTGTATCGCGGCGTGCCGTACGTCGTTTCGTGCCTATCCCAGGGAGAGACGTAGAGGCCAAAGCCCAGCCCATCACTTCGGCAGGCCTCGGAGACCTCTCTGACAACATCCCCCCTGCCTTGCCTCCACGGGCTGAACTTCACGGAATGCTTTGTGTACCTGCTCGGCCAGAGGCAGAAGCCATCATGATGCTTGGCCGTCAAGATAAGCATCCCCATCCCGGCAAGCTTGCATGCCTCCACCCATTGGCGGGGGTCCAGATCCTCGGGGTCGAAGAGCCCGGGGTCCTCCGTTCCCTCTCCCCACTCCCGATCGGTGAAGGTATTCATGCCGAAGTGGACGAAACCTAGCATCTCCAGATCCTGCCAGATCGCCTGTTGTCTGGTTGGCCTTGGACTCCCTGTTCTCTCCATATTTGCACCCGATTCTGTTTCTGGATTCGCGTCGAAGTCTGCGTCTGCGTTCATGGATGGCGGAGGAGTCTGACCGCCTCTTCTCCACCAGCTATTCTATCCGCTCAGAATACCTCCAATCTGTCTGATCGTGTTTCCCATTGCTTTGAGGGGTTCTTCGAGTCTGCGGGGCAGACCACCTAGGCAGGTCATGGATTCGATGAGCTGTTGCTTCGACCATCTCCTTAAGAATGACTCCAGCGCGAGCGTGGGAATCAATACGTCAAGTTCCAGTTCAAAGGGCATGTTGCGGATAAGTCTTGGGCCAGGAAGGGTCGCGCGGTCCCTGGAGAAACCGGAGTTAGGATCTCGATCCGTCTCCATCCGAGAGCCGGATGCCATTGGACAATCTGATCTAGAGGACGGATTGGGATGGCCGGATCGGCCCATAGGCCACGTGACGTGGCGTGGAGACAAGTCATTTATTTCCCTGATCTCACCGACGCCCTCGGGGTGTCCAGAATATGTCTGGAAAGGACAAACTCAAGAGGACCATCGAGGATGTTGGTGCATACGACCAGCCCTACGATGCCGAGCAGGTCGTTAGGACCACGTTCACACCCAGGGGCCTGGGCGGGACAGGCTGGGGCTGGCGAATACCGAACAATCCGAGGAGGGTGCTGGGAGAGTACACCGCGGAGGAACGATCCGTCAAGAGCGTGTTGGAGAGAGGCGAGAAGCAGATCCGAGAGGTCGCCACGGTGAAGACGCACACCTACCGGGCTCCCTTCAACTACCCCAACGTCGCCGTCGAGCTGGGCCGGGAGGGCACGGGATGCGAATACAACAACGACGGGGTTGAGCTGGACATCCCACCATACGGGGCCATAACCGTAACGGAAGAGGAGCCAATAGTTGCCGTGTCCGTCATCGGTAGCGGCTGCTCGTACCACGGGTACGTGATGATAGAGGCCGAGCCCATCGTCTGGGAGTATCCGAGAACGGCGGTCAGGATGAAGGCCCTGGACCTGTATGGCATGCACGTGAGGGGCGACGCCTGGGGAGCGGTTGCCGAGCGCTGGAACGATGCCGGCCTCAGCTCTGCACGCTTCGACATTCCCGAGTCCCGAAAGGTGATCATCATGGGGGGCTCCCTCGGAGCCGACCCCGGTTACTGTTTCAGAATAATCCGCCTCGATGTCAGGCAGGATCTCTAGCCTGTGGTGAGCAGAGCTTGCCGGAAGTTTCTTGTGCCTCTCTCATCCAAGAGATGGGTCGTGGTGAGCAAGGCCTGCCCCCAGTCGCCCCGATCAATAGCTGAGAGACCCTCCAACAAAGATGACCCGGTCGTGGATGCGTGAACACGCGAGAACGTTTCCTGAGGATGATGGATTTCGAACAGCCCGACCGCCTCCCCCTCATCGATCTTGAGGGGTTCCTGGAGGAGACCATTCGGCTCTGGTGCGGCCAGGGGTTCCCCGCAAACATGAATGTGGATGACTACTTCGGATTCGAGATGAGGCAGCCCTACCGCGGCAACGTGGAGATCGACTTCGGACCGATTCCGAGCTTCGTCGAAAGGACCTTGGAGAGCAGCCAGAGGTATGTCACAAGGGTGAACCGCTTCGGGTACACGGAGAGGCGGTCGAGGGAGCTGCCCATGCGGTCCTATGGTTATACCGCTTTCCCCATCCAGAACCGGGAGGATTGGGAGGAAATGCAGCGCAGGTACGATCCGCACGATATCCGGAGGTACCCCAAGTGCTGGGGCGAGGAGTTCCTGGAGTACCTTGTCAACCTGGACAAACCGGTCGGCCTCGGATTCGTGTGGGGCCCCGGCCGAGGGCCGAAGGGTGGCTACGGCATGGGGGTCGAGAGGTTCCTCGGCATGATTGCCAGGGATCCCGATCTGATTCATGGCATATTCCGAAGCTACGCGGACTTCGTCATCGAACTGGCGCGTCCGGTAGTGAAACAGGTGAAGCTGGACTATGTGTCGGTGGAGGAGGACGGGCTTGCCTACGCAAACGGCCCGCTGGTTTCCCCAACCATATACAGGGAGTTCTACATGCCTTATGTCAAGGAGGTCCTGGATTTTTTTCGGAGCCACGGAGTCAGGATCGTCGCGGAGTGCACAAGCGGCAACATCGAGCCGCTCATCCCGCTCTTCTTGAAGGCTGGATACAACCTTTTCTGGCCACTTGAATGCGCGGCGGGCATGGATGCGGTGAAGCTGCGGGAAACTTATGGCGAACGACTCCTGATGATCGGGAACATCAGCCGACAGTCCTTGATGTCAGGGAAGGAAGCCGTCGAGAAGGAGTTCAGCTCAAAGGTGCCGCAGTTGGTGGAGCAGGGGGGATACATACCCGCGGTCGATGACATGATCATGCCGGACATATCCTTCGAGAGTTACAGGCATTACGTATCGCTGGTCAAGGGCTACCGTCCCTAGAAATCCACGACCCCCATCTCTCGGCCTGCAATCCCCGGCGATCAACGATTCACCGGTGCCTGCTTAGATTCCGCCCTTGCTCAGGATCTGCCCAAACGCTCCATCCTTGTGCTTTCGACTTCTCTATACAGCCTCCGGCGGATCATGGTCGACCACAGGAAGAAGCCGCAGACCATCGCGGTCCCGGTTACGGCAAGCCATTCGATGACGTAGACCCAGAGGAGCGTCCTGTCCTTGAGCCGGATTGCCTCCTGCTCGACCGTCGCGAGGCCTTCCTCGACCCTCCTATAGGCGTCCAGGGTCTCTTCGAATTGAAGCTGGAGGTAGAGCGGCCTTGCCTGCGCCGCGACGTC
>CAYVLA010000038.1:0-27643 GCA_964452145.1 Hadarchaeota archaeon (SeqCode) | reverse complement strand
AATCTGATTCTGTGACCCTTGTTGAAGACGAGGCTGGTGGACCACAGATCTATCCAGAATTCGTAGACCTCTCCGGGTTCAAGGAGGTCGTCCCTCTCCATGGAAACCCTATGCCGAGCCCGGATGGCACCGTCGCAGACCAGCATGGACCGTCCATCGGGGTAGACATCGGTGAGCTTGGCCATGAAGTCCGTATCCCGGCAGGAGGAAGAAGCGTACAGCTGGACCCAGATCCGGCCCGTCACCTCGACCGGGACCTCCAAGGGTTCGCCGGTGAAGACCAAGACGTCGTCACGAGCCTCCACGCGACGTTGGTCCCTCGGTCCGGCGTCCAAGACCAGGTTCGCGCCGCCGACGGTCGGGACAGGATCGGAGGGGTCGTACACGTAGCTGGCCGATTCCTCCTCTCCCGGGCCACGGCACAATCCCTCAGAGGAGAGGTAGAGCGATAGGTTTGTGTAGGGGATCGGCCAGTCGTCCGCAGTCCGCCATTCGTTGCCCGCCGCGCCCGGATCGTCCACGTCGCCCATGACGTAGTACCTGACAGCGGGAAGGCTCGAGTACCCGGTGTCGATCCCCTTCAGCCAGTAGTCGTAAAGCTTGTAGGAGTCCGGCCACATGTCCGGGTACAGGCAATTCGCCGGATAGTTCAGTTCGCCTTGGGACGTCTTGTCGAAGCCTCCGTGCCACCAAGGCCCCATGACGAGCCTCTGGTTGCCTCGGGAAGCCGGTGCTCCGTTGTGCTGTCTCTCAGTGAAGGAGTTGATGGTTCCTTGGCAGAAGATGTCGTACCAGCCGCCCACATGGATGGCCGGATATGCCATACCAGGTGCCCTGGCTTCCGAGTTCATCAACATCCACCTCTCGTCGTAATTGGGGTGGGATAGCAGCTCTGCGAGGTGCTCTTGGGTGCCCCAGATTGCCCACCAAGCCTCGACCATCGCCTTCCTGAGGACCCCTCCTTGGAAGAACATCTGGGAATAGATGTCAGAGGCCCCGGCCAGGATGTGCTGGCAGACCAGGTGCGGGGGATAGGCGCCGGCGATCAGATTCTGGGTGATGCCGAGGGCTGATCCGCCCCAGGTCCCAACCTTTCCATCGCACCATGCCTGCTGAGCGATCCATTCCACCGTGTCATATCCGTCTTGAAGCAGGCCCCAGCCGTCCGATTCAAAAGGCTTCTTGGTCCCTTCCGAGCCTCCGTAGCCCCTCCAGTCCTGGGTCACAACCACGTAGCCCCGACTGGTCAGCTCATCTATCCTGAACCTGCCATATGGAGTCCGCGCCAGAACCACGGGCCAGGGGCCCTGTCCCGCGGGGAGGTAGACATCAGCGGCGAGCAGCACGCCGTCCCTCATGGGCACCATGGACTCCTGCTTTCCCAGGGCCAGCTCAGCGAACAGGGAGCCCGCCAGAAGGGCGAGAACCAGTACACAGGGAATGCTCTTTGGGGCCAGCACGGACACCGACGGGGGTGTCCGCCCAGCCTCTTTACTGTGCTGTCATCTGGCCCACTGAGTCCAGCGTCAGACCACCGGTTCCAACCCGCTCCCCCTCCCTGGTCGGGCTACCGCGTCGCATCATTGGCTCAGATGCTTCTGGAGTTCTCCATAGGCTTCCGGCGCTTCCCTTTTTCAATGCGTGGAGACATGAGGAACGTGAAGGCTCGGATGCATTTGAGATCGTTTCGTTTGACCAGGCTACATCTGCTTCCACTACTGTTCGCAATCGGTCTGGTGAATCCGTTCACCTACTTCGTTCTGCATACGAGTCGCACCTACTTCTGGGTCGTACCGCTGACCCTGGCGATATGGCTCGGCTTCAGATGGTCCGATCTCGAGCGGAATCCCGATCTTGCGGGCCGGCCGGGTCGGCTGGGTATCGCCTTTGCCCTGTTGCTGATCGCAGCAGCAGTCGCGAGGAACCTGGTCCAGGAGCCCGGCAGCAGGGTGTTCGGACTCTTCGACATGTTCTTGCTCTTCGTGGCGTTGTGCTCTGCACTCTTCGGCATCCGTTCTCTTCGAGCTTTCTGGGTTCCGGCCTCATTCCTTGTGCTGATAGGGCTCGGCTACTCGGCCGAACGTTACATCGTTGACCATCTTGGATATGCGGATCTCCTGGCCGGGATGGTAACAGGCATGGCCAAGGCCCTGGGTGCACATGTCTCAAGCAGCGGAGCCCTGATATCCCTTCCCATATCGCAGCCTGCACGCCTCCTCGTGGACTATGGATGCACCGGCATCAAGGGCATCATCGCCTTCGCGTTCATCTCGTGCATACCCATACTGGAATCGGGAAGAGATACCCCGGGCAAGGTCTTCTGGGTCGCTCTGGCCCTAGTTGGCTTCTACCTTGCGAGCGTTTTCAGGCTGGTTGCAGTGGTCTTTGCGGTCCTTGCCTGGGGAAAGGTCGCGGTCGACTACCACACGGCCATAGGCTTCGCGTTCTTCATGGCATGGCTGGCCGTGGTGACCTACTTCGGTTCTACGCCCCGGAACTCACCCCGCGTCGACGGTCAAGGCGCGGTGGCCGGGGGTGCTAGCGATCTTCGGACGGCGCCGGGCGATGAGCCTCATTCATCCCAGGGAAGGCAGCCCCCCTGATCCGGGTGGCCTTTAAGATCCGGCGTCATTTATATGGCCCGTATTGGGAAGGCCGGCGTGACCCGTATGGACAGACTCAGAGTCGCGATCGTAGGGTGCGGCGGCATATCCGGTGCCCATGTGGAGGGACTGCGTCAGCTTCACGGTGCCGGCCTCAAGGATGTCGAGGTGGTTGCTACCTGTGACCTCCTGGAAAGCGCGGCCCAGAGAAGGGCGAAGGAGGTCGCAGGCTTCCAGGGTCAGCCCCCCCGGCCATACACTGACCTGGCCGAGATGCTTGAGGCCGAACCGATCGATGCCGTGCATATTTGCACCGAGCACAGGTCCCACCACTCGGTGGCGATCCCCTGCTTGCAGGCGGGCAAGCACGTGATTATCGAGAAGCCGCTCGCAATAACCATGCGGGCCTGCGATGCCATCATCCGGGCGGCGGACGAGAACGGCGTCATCTTGGCGGTCGCCGAGAACTACAGGAGGAGCGCCGAGAACCGAGCCATCAACTGGGCGGTCAACAGCGGCAGAGTCGGACAGCCGAGGATGATCTTCTGGCAGCAGTTGAACTACTCCCTCGGGTCCTGGGGGTGGCGACACGACAAGATGAAGGCCGGAGGCGGCTGGGTGTTGGACGGGGGAGTCCACTATGCAGATCTGTTCATCTACAACATGGGCCCCATCGAGAAGGTCTCAGCCATCACAAACACTTGGGAGAAGGTGAGATACGATTCCTGGCCGGAGAGGAAGAACCCCAGCCCATACACCGTTGAAGACCTCAGCTTGGCCGTCATGTCCTTCAGGAGCGGTGCCAGCGGCATATGGACTTGGTCCAATGTGGCACCGGGGGAGGGGCTGGAGCAGAGAGTCATATACGGGTCGAAGGGGTCCATCGGGTGGGACAAGGGGCTCACAGTGAACAACGAGGAAGCCCCGGGCCAGCAGCTCGTTCCAGTGGAGGCCATGGTTCGCTGGATGATGAGGGAACTTGATGAGAAAACCAAGCAGGAGTTCTTCCCGGCAGGAATCGGGACTCGACGGGACTTCAACTCGACCGTGGCGATAGAGATTTGGGACTTCGCCCGAGCAATACTGGATGGCGGAAAGGTAGAGGTGGACGGTAGGCTCGGCGCCGAGGCTGAGGCCCTGCCAATGGCTATCTACGAGTCCTCCGCTACGGGGGAGACGGTGAGGATCAAGGACATCATCGATTGCAGGATAGAGGTATACCAGGCCGAGATAAACCGATCCCTTGGCCTGTGCTAGCGTATCTTCACAGATGCGATGGAAGCAACATGATTCGCACACGCCTGGCCAGTGACGTGGTCGGGTTGCGGCACCGCTAAGAAGCATCGATGCGCCGCAGATGATGATTCGAAAAGGCCGAGACGAAGCGACCACACGCTAAAATATTTAAGATCTGCCGGGGATAAGGCAGCGATCCCCAAAGCGATCGGCAATTTGCTCAAAGATGGGCGGGTTGCTGGTCAAAGGAAGCCGACACCCATGGCGACTATAGAGTACCTGACAACCTCTCTTGCAACAACTGCCGGGATTCTGGTGGGATCCATATCCCTGAAGGGCCACCGCCCCCGTTCCCCGGCTCGGGCCGACCGTCGAAGGCCGCTTCCCAGGCCGAAGGAGGCCGAGAAGCACCGCCTCATCATGGAGCTCCTCAGCGAGGTAGACTCCATCCGTCCTGAGACGTTGTCTCCCGCTGCTGCCCATGTGCTAAGGGAGATCCTAGGCCGCGGCACGGAGGCCGTGTACCGTCGCACCGAGGAGACGCTGGACGAGATCGAGAGAAGGGTCGTCTCAGGCGGGACAGAGGGGCTCAACGAATCGGGACTGTACCGAACGGCTCTGCGTCTTGCCATTCTCGGAATGGCTGACGAGAGCTTGGCCGACCTGAAGAAGGAGATCATGTGCTGGGGCCTTGATGAGATCGGACCCATGGCGAGCGCGGGGCTGGGTTCGGAACGCGCGGAGGCCCGAAGAGCCTCAGGGATCGCGGTGCCCATCACACTTGGTTAGGTCCGAGGAACGAGAGGACGTCGCAGAAGCCGGGACAGCCTGCCTAGCCTGATCGCCATCGGGATCAACTCATCCAAGCTCGATATGGTTCGAGAGGGCTGAATCCCCTCCAACTCGGGGTACTCCTCGTCGAGATCTCCTCGCCGGTCTATGAGGACATCCATAACCCCCGCCGCCTTGTAGCTGGCGATGTCCCTTGCGGAGTTGCCAACCGCGAAGGTCTCCTCCGGTGAGACCGAGAGCCTTTCAACGCAAGCCCAGATGGGCTCCGGATCGGGCTTGGGGGCCATGAAGGCCTCGTAGGAGGGAATCACGATCTCATCGAAGATCCTACTTCCTATCTTCCCCTTGACCATCCCCACATCCATATCTGCTGCGCGTTTCGAGGCGGACGTGACGACCGCCAGCTTGACTTTCCTGCTCTTAAGGACCTGAAGCGCCCGAGCATCTGGTTGGACTCTGCTGTATCTCGCCCTGATTTCAAGGGCCTCGTCGGTCACCCAGCCCATGTTGAATGTCTCCCGATCCAGTCCAAATCTCTCCAGGGCCTCGGCCCTCCTTCTGGGACTCATGATGAGTAGCTGCTCGAGATCGTCCTGGTTGAAGGAACTCAGGTACCTGTTGCCGGTCTTCTTTCCGAAATCTCGGACGATCTTGATGTAGAGGACTCTCTTGTAGCGGGTATCCAGATCGATCAGCGTTCCTCTGATATCAAAGATTCCGGCCCTGTAGTTCAGCCTATCCAACCAGGGGATGAGTGTCACCGTCCCTCCAGTCCAGAATCATCATGGCTATTATGTTGTTCAGGTCGCGAGGCAGGTGAAGAGTGAGGAAAGCAAAGATAAGTTCGGACGCTTGGCAGGGAGGGGCTGGACGTCATGATCTTCGGAGAACTCAGGATCAGTACATCCTCCAGGAGCCAGTCGCTGGACATCACCGAGCAGGTGGAGTCAAGGGTCAGGGAAAGCGGGATTGATCAAGGCTTCTGCGTCATCTACGTTCCCCACACCACGGCCGGGGTCATGGTGAATGAGGGGGCCGACGCCGCAGTTGTCCGTGACATATCGGCCAAGCTTGAGGAGATCGTCCCCTGGGAGGGGGACTATCACCACTCGGAGGGTAACTCCGCCGCGCACATCAAGTCGTGTCTCCTCGGCCATTCGGCCACCATCCTCATCAGGGGAGGGCGGCTCCTGCTGGGAACCTGGCAGTCGATCTTCTTCTGCGAATTTGATGGCCCACGATCCCGAAAGGTGGAGATCGGCATAGTCGAGGGCTAGAGGGGGTTGCCTCACGGGAGTCAAACTGGGCTCGGTGGTGCCCCGCACAATCATCGATGCATCAGCCATGGCCTCAGAGGCGGTGGCGGTGGACATCTCCAACGTAATCTACAGGCATCTGTTCCAGATCAAAGACCGCTACGGCATGCCCTACCGCAACGTGGGCGGAACTAGGATCGGACATCTCATCGGTCTCTGCAACGAGGTCTCGATTCTGGCGCGAATCGGCGTCAAGCCCGTCTTCATCTTCGACGGGGAAGCGCCCGTTCTCAAGAAGGAGACCATGGACAGACGATCAACCCGATCGGCGCGAGGATTCGAGCTCGATGCATCCATGGTTGACGAGATGAAGCTGGCTCTGAATCTTCTAGGCATCCCTTGGGTCCAGGCCCCCGGAGAGGCAGAGGCCCAGGCATCGTACATGACCATGCACGGTTGCTGGGCAGTGATCACCAATGACTATGATGCCCTGCTGTTCGGCGCCAGCCGCATGGTCCGATCCCTGCGCCGCGGCAGAGCCGAGATCTGCGTGCTTTCCGATGCCCTGCATTCACTGGGCCTGGATCGGAAGGGACTGGTCGAGGTCGGCCTCCTCATCGGCACCGACTATAACCCGGGAGGGATACGCGGCTTCGGTGCTAGGAGATCGATCGATCTGATCCGGAGGCTCGGCGGCCTCGACGTGATTGCCGGTCAGATGGGTTGGCCCGGAACAGTGCTGGGACGATTATCAGAGGCAAGGGAATACTTCTTGAATCCTCCAGTTCACAAGACCTGGCGAGCTGAGCAGAGACCCCCTGATGCAGACCGGGCACGGGGCTATCTGGTTGAGGCGATGAAGCTCGATTCGGCCACAGTGAACCCTCTGGTCGCGCTCCTGTGCCGGGTGGTGGATGCCCGAGAGCACGCCCAGACCAAGCTCGGATAGTCAGGAGAGCGGACCCCTCAGACATCCCGCCGAGAAGCCCGCGCGGTCGGATCCGATCCGCGATCATATTTTAAGGCGGGACCCGCACTGCCCCAGGACTCGGAGGAAGAGCCATGATCATGCCGCGAGAAAGGCTCCAAGAGCTGCTGTCAAAGGCGGCCAGAACGAAGGTCGCTGTGATTGGAGACCTCTACCTGGACAGGTACGGAACTGGAACGATGGAGGGGATCGCCCGTGAGGCACCGGTGCCGATAGTCCGGTTAAGAGGAGCAAAGGCGAACAGGTATAGCCCCGGAGGCGGCGCGAACGTATGTGCCAACGTCGCCGATCTGGGGCCCAGGACCTATCCGATCAGCGTCTTCGGCAACGACCTCCACGGCTTCGAGCTGACCAAGCAGCTTGAGTCAATGCGGATGGATACCAAGTACATAGTCAAGGATGAATCAAGGGTAACCCCCACGTTCGAGAAGTTCTTCGCCACCGCGCACGGAAGCCGAGTCCAGCAGGTGGGAAGGGTGGATATGGAGAACACCAATGCGATAAGCAGGGCCAGTGAGGACCTCGTGTTGGAGAACCTGAGGGAGGCTGCAGGGTTCGTCGACGCCATCATCGTTGCGGACTACGCCGACAGTCCGGGCATGTGGGTGGTCACAGAGAGCATCCTGAAGGAGATAGTGCTGATCGGCTCACGGACGGACATCCCTATCATCACCGACAGCAGAACCCGCATCCAGATGTTTGAGAACACCATGGGTGCCCCCAACGAGTACGAGGCCGCGGTCGGCACGGGTCTGTACCACGACTCCATGGCCGGGAAGATCCCCGATGAGGTCGCCGAGAAGGCAGGGAGCGAGCTAAGCAGGATGTTGGGCCGGCCTGTCTTCCTGACCCGCGGCGCCAAGGGAGTGGCCCTTCACCAGGGGGACAAGGTGGAGTACACGGTGGAAGTCGATCTTGAGGGTGAGATGGATACCTGCGGGGCCGGGGATACGGTTGACGCAGGGATCGCGGGGGCTCTGGCGGCAGGGGCCAGCTTCCTGGAGGCGGCCGAGGTGGGGCACTATGCTGCCCAGGTCACCGTACAGAAGATAGGCACGACAGGAACGGCCAGTCCAGAGGAGATACTGGCCTTCTACGACAGGTATCTGGCCGGAAGATAGCACTTATCTATCGGCTTTGGGGAACGGCAGGACTCAGGGACAGGGAGGCGATGGTAGCGTGTTCACCAGACACGAACCGAGGGAATGGCTTCAGGCTCAGCAAGGCTGGCTCGTTCCCAAGGTTAGCGTGCACAAGTACCGGAAGCCGAAGGATTCCAAGCCGCGACCGGTGCCGGCGCTGGGTTCGGGCAGCACCGAAGTCCATCTTGCCCGGGTGGGAATGAAGGATCCCGTCTCGGCCAACTACGCTGCATCCTACGTTCTGACCAAGGAGCTCTTTGGTGATGAGCCGATCGACGGTGCCAAGATCCTGGTCAAACCCAACAACACAGGCTTCGTTGGCGTCTTCTACAACAGTCCACTCTGCCGCCCCATACTGGAAAGGAACCGGATCGTGACCGACCCCGATCTACAGCCCATTGCCACCCAGCCTGCGGTGATCGCGGGAGCAGTAGATGCCCTGATAGACATGAAGGCGGGTGAGATCCATCTGGGGGAAACCATGCTCTGGGAGGGGGGCACCCCCAGAGCCTTCCTCGAGAACGGGTACTCCCACGTCTTCTCCCGCCCGGGTTACGAGGGCAAGGTCTTCTTCATCGATCTGTATTCGGACGAGGAGACCTTGGTCGAGCATCCACTGGAGACCAGGGGCAACGACCTGGGCTACTTCACCAAGACCCGGATACCCCAGTCTCTGCTCGAGGAGAAGTACAACTACTTCCTCAACGTCCCGATCGCCAAGATGCATAACAACACCATGTACACCCTGTGCGTGAAGAACTCCTCCATCGGATGGAACCCGAAACAGAACCGGTGGCACGCGCATGGCATGCCCTTTGCGTACTTCAATGCCGATAAGGCGGCGGAGGCCTTCGGCTTCTCGCCAGACCCGGAGATTCGGTACGAGGTTCTCCGGGTCAGGAAGCCGGAGGAAACCACCTCAAGAGAGGTCATAGTGACAAACGGACAGGAATCCACAGGTCCCATGAAGGCCTACAGAGAGGAGGGAGAATGGCTCCTTCAAGTCGATCCCCACCACCTCGAAGGCAACAACCTCGTAACCCTTATCATGGCCATGAGCTACGTGGCCAGCCGGGCTGCAAGCCTAAACGGCACGGTTCACAACCTCCTTGCAAAGAACGGCACCAGAACTTTCGGCCTGCTGTCCGGCATAGTCGGCCAGGAAGGCGAAGGGCCCCTCATCTTCGGCCGGCGAAAGTATGGCGGATTTGCGTGTGCTAGCAAGGACCCGGTCGCCGTGGAGACGGCGGGGATCAACATCATGACGGGCTGGGGAAGGCAGGATTGGCCCGCCAGGATGGTGGATGTCTCCAAGGATTTCGGCAGAAGGTTTAGATGCAAGCCCGACGCCCTGATAGCCGACAGCATGCCGCCATGGTGGATCAAGCTTGCCGCTGATTTCACCGGGGGCGAATGGGATCATCGCAGACTCAGCTACGATCTTTTCGACCTGGACGGAAAAGGCGCGGTGCGAAGGCTGTGGGATGTCAGAAGGGGTGCCCCCTTCAAACTTCCATGGGGCGTGTTCTGCAGGCCCAGCACATGGATCAGGATGATGTTTACCGAGAAAGGGATCTATGACAACTCGATGCGCTTCTTCCGTAAGAGCATAGACATACCGCTGATACCGGGAGTTACATTGGTTCAGGGATAGGGCCTCAGCTCTGCCATGCTCTGTGCCCAAAGATGGCGGTCTGTAGACCGTGCCATAAGCCGAGACGTACCGAGGTCGCCTACCGACCAAGGCTTCATCCCGCGCGCTTCTCCAAAGCGGTACGGGTCCCGTCCGCGTCCGGGCCATGCGGCGGTGAAGCGTCTGCTTGCGAAGTTGTGGATGAGCTGGGGGGGCCGGACGGCAGATCCGACACGCGCCTGCACGATGGCAGATCGGGCCCCGCCCTCGGATGCGGGTCGAGATCGGCTACAAGGACAGCAGAGGCTGGAGGTAGACAAGCGCAGCTGACAGGACCGGGATCGTGACATTGTCATCGACCCCGGGGACCCTCTCAACTAGGCTGGCACCAACGGCCACCGGAACCCCGTACAGACCCAGCCTCCAGACCCCGAAGCAGATGCAGACCGCCAGCATGGCGATCGTGCCGTCCCAGGACTTGACATGCCTCCGCTGCCTGCAGGCCCGGACAAGGCCGGTTGCTGAATCCCCGAATGACATGAAAAGCATTGGGATCAGCCCCACCCAGACGTTGCCAACAGCAACCCCCACGGCGAGCACGGTGCCATAGGCCAGGGCGAAGTGGACCTCGTAGGCATTCTCCCTGACCTGGAACCAGTACATGGGGCGCCACTTCCTTCTGAATACGACATACCCTGCCAGCAGGAAGGCCGAGACGACGACTATCCAGAACTGTCCCTCGTAGAAGATGGGGATGAGAAGCGTGACGATCCCTCCTCCCGCCGAGTGCACGACCTTCCTCCCGACGTACTCGCAGGGCACGCCCTCGAACCTCTTGCAGTACCCGTAGGCCCACCTGGACAAGAACTGCATGACCACGAACATCCAGACAAACAGGGCAGCCGTGACCATTAGCAACTGCACAACAAACCCCATCCTCGTTGGGAGGGCGAGTTTCGGCTTGGAGTGGAGCTATAAAAGGTTTTCAGGTCGCGTTTGCCGGTGTATCGCGCATCTGCGATGAGGATTTCAGGTGCGAGCTGTCCGATGATGTTTTATGTTGGCGAACCCAGATCAATGGAAGGTGGCAAGTGTTGTACGATGTTGTGATCATAGGCTCAGGGGTGGCCGGCTTGACATCCGCCATATACACGAGCAGGGCCAGGTTGAAGACCTTAGTCATTGCGGGAGCAGCATGGGGCGGGCAGTTGATGTTCACGACGGATGTGGAGAACTTCCCTGGATTCAAGGATGGCGTTCAGGGCCCGGAGCTGATGCAGAACATCTGGAAACAGGCAGAGAAGTTCGGGGCCCAGCTTCTGGCAAAGGATGCCTCCTCGGTGGACTTCTCATCCCGGCCTCTCAAGGTGAGCGCAGGGGGGGTGCTCTACGAGTCCCGGGCCGTGATAATCGCTACGGGTGCAAGCCCGAGGTGGCTGGGGTTGGAGAACGAGGCGAGGCTCAGGGGAAGAGGGGTCTCCACCTGCTCGGTATGTGATGCCGCCCTGTATGAGAACAAGAGGGCCATCGTTGTCGGTGGAGGGGATTCCGCGGTCGAGGAGGCCTTGGCCTTGGCTAGGTTCGCGTCCGAGGTGAAGATCGTGCACAGAAGGGACCGCCTAAGGGCCTCCGAGATCCTCCAGGAGCGAGTGAGAGGGGAATCCAAGATCTCGTTCTGCCTGGACGCCGTGGTCAGGGACATCCTGGGTGAGCAGAGGGTCGAAGGTATCAGGATACGGAACGTGAAGACGGGCGAGGAATCGGTCCTCCCGTGCGATGCGGTGTTCTTGGCCATTGGCCACAAGCCCGCCACCGAGATCTTCAAAGACAAAGTCGAACTCGATCAATCCGGGTACGTGGTCTGCAGGGAGGGTACCCGGACCAGCGTGGAGGGGGTTTTTGCAGCCGGAGATGCGCAGGATCGGCGATACAGGCAGGCGGTCACTGCCGCCGGGGCGGGGTGCCGCGCTGCCATCGACGCGGAGAGGTACTTAAGAGGCGAATAGTGCCGGGAAACGGGATGTACATGAGGGCAGTGATCGCTCGTCCCCCTGAGAGGCATTCGGCCAGGCTTTCTGATGTTCCCAAGCCGTCTCCCGGGAAGGGCCAAGTGCTCCTGCGAACGCGTCTTGTAGGCATAGATGGGACGGATCGCGAGATAAACGAGGGCATCTACGGCACGCCGCCGCAGGGTTGTGAGTACCTGATCCTGGGCCATGAAGCTGTTGGCACGGTTTCGGAGCTGGGTCCGGGTGTGTGCGAGGTGAGGGAGGGGGAGTGGGTGGTTCCGACGGTCAGGCGACCTGATAACTGCCCGAACTGCATGGCCGGCCAATCCGACATGTGCATCGGAGGGGACTATGTCGAGCACGGGATCCGCCGGCTTCACGGCTTCGCCTCAGACTTCGCACTGTGCGATGCGTCCTTCCTGATCAAAGTTCCTCCCGGAATGGGGGATCTGGCGGTCCTGCTGGAACCGTTGAGCGTTGGCGAGAAGGCAGTATCGCAGGCCTTCCTGATACACCAAAGAACCCTGTGGGAGCCCGGGCAGGCCTTCGTCATCGGGGCGGGGCCGCTTGGACTTCTAACCGCAATGGCCCTCAGGCTCAGGGATCTGGACGTCTGGGTGGCCGCCACGAGGGAGCGGGACAGCCCCAAGGCTGGGATCGTCCGGCGGATCGGGGCGCAGTACGTCAACGTGAGGGAGAGTCCTCTGGAGGACTTCCCGCCGGAGTTCGACATAGTGATCGAAGCAAGCGGCAAGGTGGAGCCAGCCATCGAGGGGCTGGGCCTCCTCCAAAGAAGCGGTGTGATGTGCGTGCTCGGCAACTACAGGGAGAAGAGGGCCTGTGAGGATTATGGCCGGGTCCTCAGAAATGTGATGATGGCCAACAGGGTGGTCTTCGGATCGGTCAATTCGAACAAGGCCCATTTTGAGATGGGGATCAGGGATATGTCTGAGATCGGCCGCCGCTACGGAGATGTGCTGGCCCAGGTCATCACCAAGCGTCTGCGGCCCGAGGACTTCGAGCAGGCCTTTCTACCGGATCGTGATGACATCAAGACGGTCATCGACTTTGGCTAGCCGACGAGAAGGGCGCGGGCGACCTTGGTTATCCCTTTCGAGATCGCGGCGCAGTCGCTTAGGGGCATCTGGGGCGGGATGTCGACGTGCACCGATCGGCCGAGATGGTCCAGAGATCGGGGGCACATGTTCTCGGTGTACTCCGGCTCGGGTCCCTTGTAGTACGGGCAGGTGAAGGGGCAACCCTCCGTGGTCGCCGTCAGCTTCCTCATCAGGTGGGGCCAGTGGGCGTACACATGCCAGTCCGGGATCCCCTCATCGTAAAGACAACCTGCGCTCACGCCCTCGGCTCTCAAGGCTCCGGCGAACTGCTTCGTGGTGTCGGTGTCGGGAAGGTACATGATCAGACAGAGTCCCGTGTCGCCCTCCTCGTCGTTGAGACGCCTGAACTCCAGACCCGGAAGGTTGGCGATCCGTCTCTTGATCGCCTTCTTCCTGCGGCGCATGCGGTCGAGTATCCCGTCAAGCCTTGAGAGCTGGGCCAGGGCCAAGGCGGCCGTGAGTTCGCTCATGCGGTAGTTCTCGCCGGGAAAGACCTCTCCCGCATAGCGGGGTGACGCGAAGCGCCTTGGGCGCCAGCATGCCGCGGAATCGTGGTAGGACCTCAGCCTGTCGTACAGGACATCGTCGTTGGTCAGAACGATGCCTCCTTCCCCGCTGGTCAGAATCTTGTGATACTGGAGACTGAAGCATCCGCAATCTCCGAATGTCCCCAGCGCCTTGCCCTTGAAGGAACCGCCCATGGCCTGGGCAACATCCTCGATCACCTTCAACTCGTGTCTGCGAGCGATCCGCATGATCTCGTCCATTCTGCAGGGAGCACCTCTCATGTGCACCGGCATGACGGCCCTCGTTCTGTCCGTAATCTTGGCCTCAAGATCGGATGGGTCCAGCGTGAGCGAATCGTCGACCTCGGCAAGGGTCGGTATTGCCTTGGCAATCAGCACTGCCGAACAGGACGCGAAAAAGGTATAGGCCGGGATTATGACCTCGTCCCCCGGCCCAACCCCGCACGCCACGAGGGAGGATATCAGGCCGGACGTGCAGGAGTTCATGGCAACGGCATGCCTTGCCCCCGTCCTGGCGGCCATGCTCTGCTCGAGCGCCTCGGCCTTCGAGGGGAATTCGTCGATGGCGACCCCCGGGCCGTAGTAACGGAAGAGCCTCCTGTTTCTGAGAACCTCTAGGACGTGTTTCCTCTCGAGACTGCCGATCTCAAGGGCCCCTGGGAACATGGGGGTATTCGGAGTGGTCTTCGCCGGTTTTCCGCCCCGGATCGCGAGTTCATCCTCCAACCCAATCACCTAGCTCTTCTCCGCGAACGGCCTGCCGCTATGAAAAGGTTGCGCTGCGCTCGCTCGCCGGGGGTACGCATACTCAGCGCATCCTGACCAGGCTCCAGAAGGAGATTCCCGTGAAGATCAGGTAAAGCCCGGACCCCAACAGTAGCAAACCCAGGATTAGGGCTATGAGGACTCCGGAGAAGTCGAAGCGAAGGAATAACCAGATCAGGAAGGCGAATCCGCATCCGATGAGGACCAGGAGGCCGAGCAGGAAGAGGACGACGCCTGGAAAGACGGTCGTCAGGTTCACCCTGATCGTCAAAGGGACCTATTCCTCCAGAAACACCCTCATCAGGGATCTCTTGCCCGTCTGCGGATCCTTGCCCTTGACTTCCATGATCTCGGACCTGCCGGCTTTGATGGCCTCGTCTATCATCTCCTCCAGGTTGAACTCGGCCATATCCACCTCTTCGCCCCACAGCTCGGCGCGGGCCTTCCTGGGCATGAACTTCATCATTCTGGGAATCCATTTCGCCAGATACGTAGGGATGGTGACGTCGACCATGGGCTCCTCATCGGTGCTATCCACGTTCTCCCAGACCAAGATCTTCAGCTTAGATGCCATCGTGCCACCGCTCATCCGGAGTCATTCGGGCCATAAATAGAATGCACAAATGAGGTTTCTGGGCTGCCAGGATCGGCGGAGGCACATGGTTCTCTTTGGTTCAGATGCCGAGATGTTTCTTCGCTTCACACTCAACAAGCCCCCCGCTCATGGCCTATCTCATCTCATGATCCTCAGGAGGGCAAGCGGCAGGTTCCTGTAGTCGGAAACGCTCTCGTACTTCCCGTGGCCCAGCCTGGCGAGGTCGCGGCAGGTTGTCTCGCCCCTCTTTATCCTGCCTATGCGTATCACGTTCAACCTTCGATAGGCGCGCGCCAGGGGCCTCGGATCCTCACCCTGGTTGTAGTCCCCATCGGTGACCAGGATCGCCCACTTGTCCTTGCGTCTGAGCTTGGACATCTCTTCGTTGGCCTTGCGGAGGGCTGCCTCGATGTTGGTGTAGCCGGACGGCTTGAGGCTGAAGATCGTCTCCACCATGTCTTGGATCGGCATCTCCTGCCTGAAAGGCTTCAGGATCTTGGGCTGGCTCTCGAACAGGACGACGGCATAGTCGTCATACTTCATGCTGTAGGCGAGAACCGCGATCGTCACCGCAGCGACGGCGAGCTTCTCCCTGTACATGGATCCGCTCGTGTCCAGAATCAGCATTCCCGCCTTCTTCCTCTCCAGCCTCTCCAGCCCCACTATCTCCCCCATTCCCAGAACACCGTACTCCATCAGGTTCTCCAAGGTCTGGTCGAGGTCGAATTCCTCCATCCCGGGAGAGTACTGGGCTATCCTCACCAGGTCCTTCCTTATCCCCCGCCCCGCGATGCGCAGTGCAGAACGAAGGATGATCTTGCAGGCGATCGAGAGGAAGAAGCGTTTGGTTGCATCGGGCAATCTGTCCTTGGTTGTGTAGTAGAGATCGAGCAGCTGCCAGTTTTCCTTCTCCCCCTCCTCTATCAGGAGGTCGCTGGCGTTTTCGTTGCGTTCGAGGACATCGGCAACCGCCGATCGATTCCTCTTGGCCAGACCCAGCAGGGCGGGCACGCTCCTGATGTCAACGGCCAGCTCGGCCAGCTCCGAGATCTTCTCCTTGTCCAGGCCCTTGGTCTTATTGTAGACCTCCTGGGGGTTTCTGGCGTACATGATCTCGTTGTGAAGGATCTGGTCACGGTCCATTCGTCCGAATCTCACCGAGGTGTCATCGGGGGCCGGCTCCCCCTCGATCAACGGAAATCCGGGGAGAGGACCTGTCGGACGCAGTCCGCTATGACCTCTTCAGGGCTTCTGCCGCAGCCATCGATGAGTTCGATCTTGGTTGCCAAGCACATAACGGAGGCCATGATCCAGTTCGCCTCTGTGGCCGGGAAGCTGGCGATGATGTTGGCTATGTCGATGGCGCCTCTGACGGATGACCCCCTCCTGACGTCTGAGTGTTCCCTTGTCTTTCTGGCGATCTTGACGGAGGTCTCTATCTGATCGGGCTTGGAGTTGTCGGACCAGATCGCCGTTATGCGCTTCTCCTCCTCCTCGCTCTGGTAGTCAAGCCAGATCCAGACGAACCTGTCCCTGAGAGCCTCGCTGAGCGCGGTCGTCCCGACGTATTCCGAGGGGTTCTGGGTCGCGATGATCATGAAGTTCTCCGAGGCCTGGAGGGGGCCGAGCTTGGGTATTATTATCTGGCGCTCGTCCATCGCCGTGAGCAAGACGTTCTGGGTTGTCTCCAGCAGGCGGTTGATCTCGTTGATGAGGAGTATCCCACCCGACTTCATGGCACGCACGAGAGGTCCCTCCAGAAAGGAGTCCCAGTTGTAGCCCTGCTTCATGACCATGGGTGGATCGAAGTATCCGACCAACTTGTTCTCGGTGAATCGCTCGTCGCCGTCGACCCTTAGAAACTCCTGGTCGAGATACCCCGCGATGCTCTTGGCCATTATGGTCTTGCCCGTGCCGATGTTGCCCTCTATCATGAGGTGTTTCTTGGCAAGCCTTGCCGCCAGAGCCCGTTTGAGCTCCTCCCGCCGACCCACTACGTGGAATTTCTCCTGGATCTCGGTGACCATCTCTTCTATCTTCAAGTAATCGCCCCTGCCCAATCGATTCAGCCCTGAGAATGGCCTCGGTGTTCTATTAAATATGACGAGATGGCGCTGCGAAGATCCTCAACGCCTCGATGGTCCGTGCCGCAGACCTCAAAGACCCTAAGATCCCCCGGAAAGCTCGACTTGGCTGCATCGATCTGATCCCTGCTGGCGATATCGACCTTGTTCACCGCGATCAGCATGGGCTTGGGAAACGTCTGGACGATCTGCCTGGCGAGGGAGATCTGGTCATGAAGCTCGAAGCCGCTGCTCGTGGTCGGATCGATGATGAACACGATGGCATCGGCTAGGTGGCCCAAGGCCCCTACGGCCTTCAGCTCTGTGGGACTCCTCCGCTCCAATGGCCTGTCCAGTAGGCCGGGGGTATCTATGACCTGAATGCGGGTCCACCCTGCCTGGTAATACCCGAGCTGGAGGCTCTTCGTCGTGAACGGGAAGGGTCGGATCTCGGGCGACGAGCCCGTCAGACATTTAAGAAGCGTGGTCTTACCCACGTTGGGGCATCCTGCTATGACGACGGTGGGCAGGTCGAAGTCGATCACCGGCATCTCTCTAAGCCTGTGGTTGAGCTCGGCGAGATACTTCATCTCGGGGCCAAGTGCCCGGGCCACGGATGAGATCCTGCCGTAGGCACCCTTCCTGATCTCGTGCATCGCCGTTGGATTTCCGGATCGATTCAACCTTCGAAGGGCCCCGGCGGATAGGGCCCCCACGTTTCTGGCTGCCCGGCCGATCCTCAAACGAGTGTCCTCAAGTTCGCTCCCTCCGAGTATGTCGAGGAGCTCCCGGTAGAAGGGGTTGAGTTGGGACGTGCGGGGGATGGACCTCTCCAACCTCGATAGTGATCCCGAGATATGTTTGGCGGCTGCCCTAAGGCGAACCTTCTCCTTGATCCTGGCCTTCATTACGGGTTTCAGACGGCCAACGTCCTCCTTGTCGGCTGCTTCGGAGGCCAACAGAAAGGACCTCTGCAGCAATTCATCAGGGTCAATGGGATTGAAGCGGAACGTTAATCTCTTGTCAGCGGCCACGGGACCACCTCAAACTCCCGTCTGCTCCCAGAACCTGGGTGACTCTGTGGAAGGGTATGTGGGCCACATCCCCTCCCCTTGACACCACGAGGTAGCCTCTCCCGATTTCCAGGACGTCGCTTCCCTTGAAGGACTGCAGCCTTGCGATGGTTCGTCCACCCGTACCCCTGGTTCTGTCCAGATGGCGAAAGGTGCAGCCGGCGAAGTCCTCTCGTTGGTCCCATCTCAGCTTGGAGAGGAACTCGCGCAGCATCATGGAATGCTCTGTCCCCGGCGTCGAGAAATAGGTTTTCCAGATACCGAGCGAGATGCTCGCTGGGGCTTGGAGCGGGCGGGCCTGGGCGGCCGGCGCAACACATATTATGGACTTGTTGCCAGGGGGGCGGCATGCCGGGCGAAAGCCTGTTCAGACGCAGGACGCGCAAGGTGGCCGGGAGCGGGCCTTTCCTGATCTGCCAGAGGGAGAACATCCTCTACCTCTCAGGCACCGAAGCTGCTTCAGCGATGATCGTTCTTCCGGACCGGGACCCGGTCCTTCTGGTCCCCAGAATGGAGGCGGAGAGAGCCGCCGCGGAGAGCTGGGTTTCGGATGTCAGGGAGTTTCAGAAAGGCCGGACCTCGCTGGCAAGAGGGGAGAGGTGCATCTTCCTATCCGCCGCGGATGCTCTTCTGAAGGTGATCGGCGAGCTGGGGATCAAGTCCCTGTGCTTCGACAGCATGAGCTCGAAGATGCATTCGGATCTCTCCTCCCTGTCTCTTAAGACCTCGGGTCTGATCGAGCAGATGCGGACCACGAAGTCCCGCGAGGAGATCGAGATGATCGAGAGAGCCCGGGCAATCTCGGAGGAGGCCTGCGTTGAGGTGGTTTCGGCGCTTGACCGGCGTTGCACCGAGCTGGACCTGGCTGCCAGGATATACTCGGCCATAATGAGCAGGGGAGGCCTGTGTGCATTCGACCCGATCGTGGCATTCGGGAAGGCCTCCTCCATGCCCCACTCCACCCCCAGAGCCAAGCCGCTGGGATCCGATTCCGTGGTGCTCATAGATATGGGGGCCAAGCTCGGCGGGTACTGCAGCGACATCACCAGGACGATCCTCACCCGTCCCGGGCCGGCTCGGAAGTGCTTGGACTGCGTCAGATGGGCCCTTGAGGAAGCGCGCGACGGCATGCAGCCGGGCGTGCCTCTGAAAGAGGTTGACGCAAGGGCGAGGCGGAGCTTTTCGGCCCGGAAGAGCCGCTTCATTCACCCCCTCGGCCACGGCCTGGGCCTGTGCGTCCACGAGGCGCCGACGCTTTCCCCCGCCAGCGATGACGTGCTCAGGGATGGGATGGTGTTCACCATCGAGCCGGGTTTATACTACAGGGGCAAGTACGGGATTCGTTGGGAGGAGGACTTCGTGTGCTGGCGGGGCAGGGTTCGCATGCTTGGATAGAGGCTTATATAGAAAAGCGCTCTTCTACATAGCAAGGAGTAATATTTATAAAGAGCTTGCAGGAAACCGGGCTCTGGTCTCCTCCGAGGGAACGCTGCTTGCCTGGGCCCTTCCGAATCTTTACTTGTGAGTTTACTCTGGCGAGTCTTGACTCCCTCGGGCCCGGCCAACGGGCCCGTAGCTCAGTCTGGCAGAGCACTGGCCTTTTAAGCCAGGTGTCCGGGGTTCAATTCCCCGCGGGCCCGCTTGGTTAGGAGGTTCTTGCATGGTAGGTCCCAGATGGTCATTGATGAAGGCCTTTTTCGAGGAGAAGGGTCTGGTAAGACAGCACCTGGATTCTTACAACTACTTCGTCAGCTCCGGCATCCAGGAGGTCATCGACGAGATCAGCGAGATCAGCCTGGACGTGGAGGACTATTGCGTCAAGCTTGGGCGGATCACCATAAGGGCGCCCTCGGTGAAGGAGGCCGACGGAGCCAGGAGGGCCATCATGCCGATGGAGGCCCGTCTGAGGAACCTGACGTATTCGGCTCCAATCTATCTCCACATGTCTCTGATGAACGGGGACCTGGAGGTGGAGAGCGAGGAGGTCTATGTGGGCGAGCTCCCGGTCATGCTGAAATCCGACCTCTGCGCGCTGCACGGCATGTCGGATGAGGAGCTCATGTCGGTTGGGGAGGACCCCATGGACCCCGGGGGATACTTCGTCATCAACGGGACCGAGAGGGTCATAGTCTCAATAGAGGAGCTGGCCGAGGACCGTATGATCACCGAGAAGGATGAAAGAACTCTCTCCCAGCGCACCCGGCTTTTCTCCACTAGGCATGGGTACCGGGCAAAGATCATGGTGGAGAGGAAGCGGGACGGGGCCCTCAGGGTCTCCTTCCCGAGGGTTCCGGGCTACATACCGCTGGTCGTGCTGATGCGGGCTCTCGGCATGGAGATGGACAAGGACATAGCCGATGCGGTGTCGAAGGACGCGGAGATACTGAACGACCTATACCCCAACCTCGAGGACGCCAGGGAGATCGCAACCCAACAGGACGCCCTGGACTTCGTGGGCAGGAGGGTGGCGGCGGGCCAGATGCTGGAGCGCCGGGTCGAGAGGGCCGAGCAGGTCATGGACCGATCCCTTCTACCCCACCTGGGAAATGAGCCCTCCGACAGGATGAAGAAGGCGTACTACCTGGGAAGGATGGCTGAGAGAACCATAGAGCTATGGCTGGGCAGGAGGGAAGAGGACGACAAGGACCACTACGGCAACAAGAGGCTGGGCCTCGCCGGGGACCTTCTCAAGAACCTGTTCAGGGTATCCTTCACGGCCCTTGGCAAGGACATAAAGTACCAGCTTGAGAGAAGCATCAGCCGGGGCAAGAGGCTGAAGATAGGGATAGCGGTCAGGGCCGATCAGCTGTCGGAGAAGATGAAACACGCCCTTGCGACCGGGAACTGGCCCGGGGGAAGGACGGGTGTCAGCCAGCTTCTGGCAAGGGAGAACTTCATCACCGCGCTGTCCCACCTCAGGCGGGTCATCTCGACCCTGAGCCGTTCACAGTCACACTTCGAGGCCCGGGACCTGCACGCGACCCACTACGGACGGCTCTGTCCCAGCGAGACGCCCGAGGGACCCAACTGCGGGCTCGTCAAGAACCTTTCCCTGATGGCGATCATCTCGACCAACGCGGATGCCGAGATCGTCGAGAACACCCTCTACGACCTTGGCGTGAGGAAGCTCGTGCCGGGCAAGAAGGAGGAGGGAGCCGCGGTCTACCTGAACGGAAGGCTGATGGGTGTGGTGGACGACGGGTCGAGCCTGACGGAGAAAATCCGTACCCTGAGGAGGAAGGGGATGGTCTCGGAAGAGGTCAACGTGAGGCTTGTGAAGGCGACCAACGAGGTTTTGGTCTACTGCGATGCGGGGCGGGTTCGGAGACCGGTGATAGTGGTCGAAAATGGGGTGCCTCTTCTGACCGATGCCCAGATCCAGATGGTGCAGAGCGGCGAGATGAAGTGGAGCGACCTGGTGGCGGAGGGCGTCGTGGAATACCTCGACGCCGAGGAGGAGGAGAACGCCCTGATCGCGGTCGATGAGAGCCAGCTGACCCCGGCGCATACCCACCTGGAGATAGATCCCTCAGCCACCTTGGGCATCTGTGCATCCCTGATCCCATATCCGGAACACAACGCCTCTCCGAGGAACACCTACGGCGCGGGCATGGCCAAGCAGGCGCTGGGGTTCTACGCCTCCAACTACCAGCTGAGGATGGACACCCGGGGCCACCTCCTCCACTACCCCGAACGCCCCATCGCCGAAACGGGCGTGATGGACGCCGTGGGCCTGAACAAGAGGGCCTCGGGACAGAACTTCATCGTTGCCGTGGGCTGCTTCTACGGCTTCAACATCGAGGACGCGCTGATCATCAACAAGTCGTCAATAGAGCGGGGCCTGGCCAGGTCGACCTTCTTCAGGTCATACGACGCCGAGGAGAAGAGATACCCGGGCGGCCAGGTGGACATCTTCGAGCTACCCGAGGAGGAGGCCCGAGGATTCAGGGGGGACGAGAAGTACCGATTCCTGGACGGGGACGGGATCATATGGCCGGAGTCGGAGGCCGAGAGCGGGGATGTTCTGATAGGCCGGACCAGCCCCCCCAGGTTCCTCGAAGAGATGGACCGCTTCGGCACCAGGGTTGAGAGGAGACGTGAGACCTCCGTATACGTCAGGCACAGGGAGGAGGGCATCGCGGATGTTGTGATGCTGTCGGAGACCTCGGAGGGCAACAAGCTGTGCAAGGTGAAGGTGAGGGACCTGAGATGCCCCGAGATAGGCGACAAGTTTGCCTCCAGACACGGACAGAAGGGCGTCATCGGGCTGATCGTTCCCCAGGAGGACATGCCTTTCACGGAGGACGGTGTCGTCCCCGACCTGATCATCAACCCCCACGCCGTGCCCGGGAGGAAGACCGTGGGCCAGATACTGGAGACCTTGGCCGGGAAGGTGGGGGCGCTTCTGGGCGAGCCGGTGGACACGACCCCGTTCTACGGCATCACCGAGGATGAGATTCGCTCCGCGCTTGAGCAGAGATGCTTCGACCACGCTGGCAAGGAGGTCCTCTACGACGGGATCGCCGGGGAGCGGATGCTCATGGATATGTTCGTGGGCGTGACCTATTACTGGAAGCTTCACCACATGGTTGCGGACAAGATCCACGCGCGGTCGCGGGGCCCGATTCAGATGCTCACCAGGCAGCCCACCGAGGGACGAGCCAGGGAGGGAGGTTTGAGGTTCGGCGAGATGGAGAGGGACTGCCTCGTCGGCCACGGGGCCGCCCTCTTGCTGAAGGAAAGGCTGCTCGATGAGAGCGATAAGTGCGTGGTCCTGGTCTGCACGACCTGCGGCAGCATCGGCGTCTACGACAGGATCACCGACACCCAGTACTGCCCCCTTTGCGGCGACGCGACCGTTCTGGAAGAGGTCGAGATCTCGTACGCCTTCAAGCTCCTCGTAGATGAACTGAAATCCTTGGGCATCCACCCAAGGTTCGGTCTGAAGGACAAGGCCTAGGTGATGGATTGAGAATACCCAAGATGATCGGCGAGATCAAGTTCGGATTGCTCTCCCCCCAGGAGATCCTCAAGATGGGAGTGGTCAAGATAACCACTGCCGACACCTATGACAAGGACGGCTATCCGATCAACGGCGGACTCATGGATCCCCACCTGGGGGTGATCGATCCCGGGATAAAGTGCAGGACATGCGGCGGAAAGAGCAAGGAATGCCACGGCCACTTCGGGTACATCGCGTTGGCCCGCCCGGTGATCCACGTCGGCCATGCGAAGCTGGTCTACAGGGTTCTGAGATCCGTCTGCTGGAAGTGCGGAAGGGTATGCGTTGAGAGCGAGATCGCCGAGAAGATGAGGTCCGATCTGAGGAGGGTCCGCAACGTCGAGAGAAGGGCGAGCATCTACGAACAGGCTTACAAGATCGCCGACAAGGCCAAGGTTTGTCCGCATTGCGGGGAGGCAAAGAGGTCGGTTGCCTTTGAGAAGCCCACCCACTTCTACGAGGATGGCCAACGGGTGACCCCCAGCGACATCCGGGAGAGATTCGAGACGATCCCCGAGGAAGACGTGGCTCTGCTCGAGATGGAGCCGCGGGTCGCAAGGCCGGAGTGGATGGTTCTCACCGTTCTTCCCGTCCCGCCAGTGACGGTCAGGCCGTCGATAACGCTTGAGTCAGGCGACAGATCGGAAGACGACCTCACCCACAAGCTGGTGGACATCGTTCGGATAAACCAGAGGCTACAGGAGAACATGGCCGCCGGCGCGCCCCAGCTCATCGTCGATGACCTCTGGGACCTGCTCCAGTACCACGTCACGACCTACTTCGACAACGAGATCTCGGGCGTGCCTCCCGCCAGACACAGATCCGGAAGGCCTCTGAAGACCCTTTCCCAGAGATTGAAGGGAAAGGAGGGAAGGTTCAGGAGCAACCTGTCCGGCAAGAGGGTCGACTTCTCGGCGAGGACCGTCATCTCACCCGATCCCTGCCTGAGCATAAACGAGGGCGGGGTGCCGGAGGAGATCGCGAAGGAGCTCACCGTCCCCGAGAGGGTGACGGACATGAACATCGAGAGCATGAAGAAGCTCATAGCGGCCGGGAGCAACACCCACCCGGGGGCCAACTACGTTCTCAGGCCGGACGGAAGCCGGAAGAAGATCACCGAGGAGAACAAGGCCGAGCTGGCCGAGGAGGTGGAGCCGGGCTACGTCGTCGAGAGACACTTGAGGGATGGTGACATCATCCTGCTGAACAGGCAGCCCTCCCTGCACAGGATGTCCATCATGGCGCACCGGGTCAGGATCATGCCGTTCAGGACCTTCAGGCTCAATCTCTGCGTATGTCCGCCGTACAACGCGGACTTCGATGGAGACGAGATGAATCTGCACGTCATCCAGACGGAGGAGGCCAGGGCCGAGGCCAGGATGCTGATGGAGGTCCAGGAACACATCCTCTCGCCCAGGGTCGGCGGTCCCCTGATCGGGTGCATCCACGATCACATCTCGGGCTCCTACTACCTCACCAGAAAGGATTCCTTCTACACCAAGGGCCAGGCCGAACAGATGCTCAAATTCGCCAGACTTGACACCAAGCTGCCCAGGGCAGCCAGGAGGGAGGACGGCATCCCGTACTGGACCGGCAAGCAGATCTTCAGCAAGGCGCTGCCGAGGGATCTCAACATGGAGTTCAAAGCCAAGGTCTGCTCGAAGTGCGAGGTCTGCAAGAGGGAGCAGTGCGATCAGGAGGGCTTCGTGGTCATAAGGAAGGGCGAACTGGTTTCAGGCGTCATAGACGCGGCGGCCATCGGGGCGTACTTCGAGGGCCGGGTTCTTGACCAGATCACGCGCGCCCACGGGACGGAGAGGGCCAAGGAGTTCCTCGATGCGGTGACACGGCTCTCCGTCTGGGTCGTGTCCAAGAAGGGTTACACCATCAGCATCGACGACTACGACATCCCCGAGGAGGCCCGCGAGGGCATCTCGGAGGTCTTGGAGAGGGGCGAGCAGGACGTCGACAGGCTGATACAGGCCTTCAACGAGGGCATGCTGGAGCACCTTCCCGGCAAGACCGTGGAGGAGACCCTCGAGATGAGGGTCATGGAGATCCTCAGCAAGGCGAGGAATAGGGCCGGCGAGATAGCCGAGAAGCACCTGGGAATGGAGCGGAACACGGTCGCCATGGCCAAGACGGGGGCAAGGGCCAACATGCTTGATCTGACCCAGATCACGGCGTGCGTAGGTCCGCAGGCGGTCAGGGGCAAGAGGCTTCAGCGTGGCTACAGCAACCGGACCCTTTCCCACTTCAAGACCCTTGACGTCGGTGCCAGGGCCAAGGGTTTTGTGAAGTCCAGCTACAAGGACGGCTTGGATCCGCTTGAGTTCTTCTTCCATGCCATGAGCGGCCGGGAGGGATTGGTCGACACGGCCATCAGGACCGCGCAGAGCGGCTACATGCAGCGCAGACTGATCAATGCCCTCCAGGACCTGAGGGTGGAGTACGACGGGACCGTGCGGGACACCAGGGGCGTGATCGTCCAGTTCCGCTACGGAGAGGACGGCGTGGATCCCGCAAGGAAGAAGGGCGAAAGCGGCGTGGACGTGCAGAGCATCGCGCAGGAAGTAACGGGGGTGTAGGATTGCTGTCTGAAAAGACCATTGACAAGATGGTGGACGAGCAGAGGGGAAATCTGCCGGAGAGCATGCTTGACCGCATGAGGTCGGAGCTGAAGGAACGCTCCAAGAAGCTTACGGCGGCCACCGCGGAGAAGGTGATCTCGAAGGTGGCCTCGAGATTCGAGGAGGTCCAGGTCGACCCCGGCGAGGCCGTCGGCACCGTCGCCGCGCAATCGATCGGCGAGCCGGGCACTCAGATGACGCTGAACACATTTCACTACGCAGGGGTGAGCGAGGTCAACGTGACCCTGGGCCTGCCTCGGATGATAGAGATAGTGGATGCCCGGAGGGAACCCTCGACGCCGATGATGAGCGTCTACCTACGCAAGGATTTCGCCCGCGATGAGGCTGCGGCCACCAAGGTGGCGCGGTCGATAGGGAGGGTGATCCTCGAGGACATATCCAGGAAGACGGACGTGGATGTGCTGGAGAACTCGATGCATATCGAGCTGGATAGGGCGAGGATGACTGACCTGGGCATCGATCCGGAGGAGATCATCGCGGCGACCAAGGGCATCTCCAAGGTCGCCTCGGTCGAGCACGATGGCAACGTCCTCACCTACCGATTTCGGGGTGTGACGTTGAAGGACATCCGCAGGGTGACGGATAGGATACGCAAGAAGAGGCTTCGGGGGCTCAAGAACATCAGCAGGGTCGTAGTGAAGAGAGAGGGCGATGAGTACGTCATATACACGGAGGGGTCCAATCTCACGGACATCCTGATGATACCCGAGGTGGACTACACACGGACCACCACCAACTCCATCGCCGAGATAGAGGAGGTCTTGGGCCTGGAGGCGGCGAGGGCGGCCATCGTCCAGGAGATGGCCCAGACCCTGGAGAAGGGAGGCTTGGAGGTCGATCTGAGGCACGTGATGCTCGTGGCCGACATGATGACCTGCGATGCCAGGGTCAAGCAGATCGGCAGGCACGGCGTCAGCGGATCCAAGGTCAGCGTGCTGGCCAGGGCCAGTTTCGAGATAACCACCAAACACCTACTGGAATCCAGTGCCAGGGGCGACGTGGACAAACTGGAAGGCATAATAGAGAACGTGATAATAGGACAGCCCATTCCGCTCGGGACCGGCATGGTCAGACTGTCCATGAAGGAGACTTGATCATTATGGTCGAAATGGAGAAGGCCATCCGACAGGCCATGGAGACGGGGAGGGTCGAGATGGGCTTGGACTCAACGCTGAAGGCAGCCATGACGGGAAGGGCGAGACTTGTGATAGTATCGAACAAGTGCCCTGCGGATCGGCTGTCCGACCTTGAGCACTACTCCTCGATGTCGGGGGTCACCGTCTTCCGCTTCCAGGGAAACAGCGCGGACCTGGGAAGGATATGCCGGAAACCTTTTCAGGTGGCCTCCCTGGCCGTAATCGATCCGGGCGAGTCCAGCATTCTCTCGCTGGCCAAGGGTGGATAGATGGTAGTCAAGCTGGGTTCGGACCAGATACAGTACATCGCCATGTTCGAGTCGGTAACGGGAGCCATGGTTCTGGACTGCCTCCTGCCCGAGAAGGGCAACCGGGCCGTGTTCGTGGTCAAGAAGGGCGACATAAGCCTGGCCATAGGCCGGGGGGGTTTCAACGTGAAGAAGGCGAGCAGCATGATGGGACGGGACATCGAGGTCATAGAGTTCGACGATGATCCCAAGGAGTTCATCACCAAGATGGTCTCGCCAGCCAGGGTGCAGGGTGTTAGGATCGTGGAGGGCTCCGGGAGGAAGACGGCCTACGTAAACGTCCATCCCCACGACAAGGGGATAGCGATCGGGAAGGATGGGGTGACCATTCAGAAAGTGAAGTCCCTGCTGAAACGCCACCACGGCATCGACAACGCGGTTATAGTCTAGATAATAACAGCTCAGATAACGGCCGAGCTCGCCAGGTTCGTCGGTCTCCTCATGGAGTCCGCGCCCGGGGGGCCGCGCATACGGTTCATCCAGCGAACAGACTCCCCACGTCTGGCCGAGCGACCAGGTGCGGAGAGGGACGGAGAGGCCTCGCAGCGCGCATAAAACGCTTCTCGATCGATGCGGATAGAGGGATGTGGAAGGCTTTGATTGGGGCAAGGAAGATAAGAGAGCACCTCAGCCCCGGTTGAATGCCCCGGCTGGTCTGGATTCGTGAAGAATGGTTGGCATTAGACACATATCTGGTGGTGCAGATTGATCGGTTGTTGTGGGGGGCTGAGAGCCGTTTCTCTTGT
>CAYVLA010000037.1:0-28266 GCA_964452145.1 Hadarchaeota archaeon (SeqCode) | reverse complement strand
AAGGCCTTCGATGATCGTGCTGGTTGTGCACTCTTGATCGACGTCCTCCGGCGCCTCCGAGACATCGATCACAACGCCACCATCGTGTTTGTGTTCTCGGTCTGCGAGGAGGTCGGCGGCCGCGGAGCAATAACGGCCGGTTACGCGGTGGATGCAGACATCGGTCTGGCTGTTGAGACCACGGCGGCCGGGGACATTCCTGGGGTTCCCGCGGAGAGATGTGCAACGAGCATCGAGAAAGGACCGGCCATAACCGTGGCGGATCGATCCCACATCGCTCATCCCGCCGTTGTGTCGAAGCTCAAGGAGGCGGCTGCGGCCGCCGGAATTCGATATCAGATCAAGAAGCCCCTCTACGGTGGAACAGATGCTGCAAAGCTTGCGATTGCCCGAGGTGGTGTTCCCTCGGGGGTACTCTCGATCCCGTGCAGATACATACATAACGGCATCTCGCTTCTCTCCCCATCCGATCTGACGGCCTGCGCTGACATGGCCCTCAGCTTCTGTACGCTTGCGGAGAGTGTGCGGCAAGATGTCTAGCCTGTTCAACGAGGGTATCGACCCTGTCCTGAGGCAGACCGGTATCCTTCGCGATCTCCTTCGGTTCCTTGGATATGAGGTCCTTTGTCAACATCATGTTTGCACGGCTGAGCGCCTTTAATGCATCGGAGTCCATGGAGCGCAGGACAGTGACGGGATACAGGTACTTGTCCTCAATCATTCGTTCCAGCCCCCTGGCCGGGGGGTATCTCCAGCCAAGCAGCCTTATCCCCTTGCACGCGGCATATGCCCTTGCCTCTCGAGAGCTCCGCGTATTGCTGGCAAGCCAGGCCTCGTCGAACCTCTCGCAGGTCCCGTCCTGGTGTCCTTCCCTGAGATCCAGGAAGCGCGCGTAGGTGTACATTGCCTCCTTGAGTCCCGTGTAGATCCCGGAAGCGTTATGGTATTTCACCTCCACCATCGATCTCACGCCGTGAGCAAGGAGGATGATGTCGATCTCGTGCTCAACGCATCGCCCCCTGACCTTCTGCCTTAGCTGTGTCTGATAGCCGTACTCCCCAAGCACCTGGGAAAGGAACGTCTCGAAGGCGAAGCCAGCCGGGCCCATCCTCATTATTGCACTTTTCAGGTCATACTTGCTAGCCACGTCCGCAGCTTGGTGCTCTTCCAAGTAGTCGAGAACTATCTGCAGGATCTTCTCGGTCGACATCCCTTCATACAGATGGGTCCTGACCTCTTCCACAGCGGCCCGAGCCAGTTCGGGACTTGCCCCGGCCCTCACACAGGTGCGGTGTATCTTCCTCGGGTTGAAGCTTTGAAGACTGCCGGAAGCCGTTCTGACTCTGACCAAACCTGACTCACTCCACTGCGCTTTCTTCGAGCGGGCAACACTTATTTGCTTTGCCCTCTGAGAACGGGTTGATCGGCTACGCCGCACCAGGGGCGGCTTGCCCGCAACGAGGTGGTTTCTTGGAGCGCTTCCGTTCCATAGCGATAGTCGGGGCCTCAAGCGACAGGAACAGATACAGCAACAAGGCTGTGAGGGCCTACAAGGCCAAGGGCTACAAGGTATTCCCGGTTAGCCTTCGGGACACGGAGATCGAGGGCCTAAGAGCCTACAGATCGATCGCCGAGGTCCCGGGCAAGCTCGATGCTGCCTCCCTGTACGTGAATCCCGAGGTGGGCACCACGCTCCTGCGAGACATAGCAAAGAAGGGCGTCAAGCTCCTCTTCGTGAACCCCGGCGCGGAATCGGAGTTGCTGGTCAGGGAAGCGAAGAGCATTGGCCTGAACCCGGTGCTCGCGTGCAGCATCCTAAGCATCGGCATGAACCCCGAGGAGATCTGATGGCATGTCCCGTGGGGCAAGCTGTCGAGATTCGTCCCTAGCGAATCGACACGCGTCTGCCAGTCCTAGAGGATTCATAGATGGCTAGGACGAGTTCAACGGATTTCCTTGCGCTTTCTCCTGTTATGAAGGGTTCTCTGTCTTCCCTTATGGCCGATACCAAGTCATTTACGAGAAAGACGTGGCCCGCTACGCCCACCGCTGTTGGATCGGAGGCCGCTCCGTCTTTCTCTCCCTCAAGGACGACGTTCTGAGGTTTTGCCAGCTCATCTTCACCCTCGGCAATGGCCCACTTGGCGATTCTTTCCTCCTCTATCACTATGCTGCCTCTCTGTCCGTGTAAGGACAGCTTCGTGGACTCGCCCGGATTCACGGACGTCGTCGCCTCCAACACTCCCCAAGCGCCATTCCTGTATTCCAGAAGCGCCACCGCGGTGTCCTCGACTTCGATGTCCCTTGCTAGGTGGTCGGCCCGCCCATACACCGACCTTACGTCGCCCATTATCCACAGACCCAGGTCTATCCCATGCACGCCCTGATTCATCAGTGCGCCCCCGCCGTCCAGCTCCCAGGTGCCCCTCCAGCCCGCGCTTCGATAGTAGGCCTGCGATCGGTAGTACTTCAGGTATATGTCCCCTAGAACCATCCTGCCCAGAAGCCCACCGTCGATGGCCTCCTTGGCCCTCCCGGACGCCATCTGTGTCCTCCTCTGAAAGACGCATCCAAGTTTGACATCATTCCTGTGGCAGGCGCGGATCATCTGATCGATCTTCTTCTTCGTGATCTCGATTGGCTTCTCGCACAGCACATGTCTGCCGGCCTCCGCGGCGGCTACCGTGACCGCTCCGTGTAAGCCTGACGGGGTGCACACCGACACGGCCTCTACGCGGGGATCCCTCACCAAGTCGTGGTAGTCTCTGTAGAAGGCAATGGATCCGCTCTCCTCTGCGAACTTCCTGCCCCTCGCTTCATCTACGTCGCAGCAGGCCACCAGCTTGGCACCACCCGACCTCTGTATGGCCTCCCTGTGCCAGGGACCTATGACGCCGCAGCCGACGATTCCGAATCCGATCTTCTCCTCGGCCACTTATGATCCTCTCTGAAAATCAAGGGTCTAAAGCCCGCTTAATAGTGTTCCCGCCCGATGGACTTTGAGACATGGTTGATTGGTTCGCGCTCGATGCTCGATCTGCTCGACCGGTCGGGGCTGGCCGAAGGCAGACGAATCCCAGAAACAGACATCAACCACTTGAAATGGCTGGTCTCAGGGAATCGCCGAGCCTCATGTGAGGAGAATACAGGCTGACCTAGCCGGAACCGGCCTCGGGGCAAAGGCCAGCATCCCGGGTCCAAGAACATGGAACGGCAACACGAGTTGGCTGAGCAGCAACGCATGTCAGATTCCAGCCGAGTCCGCCTGGCGAACCTGGGAGATCTGTGGATGCTTCGCATGCGCAATACAAGCAGGACGATCAGCAGCGCCGACATGATGCCCTGCAATGATCGGGCCTGTTCCGCAATCGTGAGACATTCTAGCCTGAACACCAGCTTCTGGGACGTCGATATGTTGAGGTACCCGGATCGCCTTCGGGTCAACCGCCGCGACAAGTGGTCCCGACTTCGCCGGGGCCGATCGGCCAGATCGCATGACGGACGGGTAACGACCTGACTGCCCGGTGCCCGCATACTTCCCCGGCCGGCTCGCGTCGCATCCATAGCTGATGAGTTGCGCAGTTGCACTGAGCAAGACTTAAGAGTGGCATCCTCGAGAAGGCTCCGCGTTTGGTTTTTTGCTTATTCGGACGAAATCCAGTTCGGGCGTCGTAATATGAAGAACGTAATCGCCTGCAGACCGGGATCGTACAGGAAGTATGCCGATCTCGCTTACAACTACCTGCCCAAGGCAGGGATCCACAACGTGGAGATCTCACCCCCGGATCCTCAGAAGATCAGGGACGTTCAGGCTGACCTGGAGCAGCACGAGTTGAGGGCGACGTCGCTAGCGACGGGATGCGACCTCGCAAAAGAGGAGGAGATCAAGGAACTGATCCAAACGATGGAGACTGCTAGGAAGATGGATGTCAAGGTGATCTTCTGCAGCACCAAATCGGGTGGGCTGCCAGGGAATCAGCCCTACGGGATTCTTGCCCGTTTGGGGGATGAGGCGGGCAGGACTGGCACGGTCATCTCGATGGAGACCCATCCCGATCTGTGCCAGAACGCCGCCCAGATGCTGAAAACCGTGAAGGCCACGGATCACCCTAACGTCCGCGTCAACTTTGACACCGCAAACATCTACTACTACAACGAAGGCGTCGACGCCATCACCGAGTTGAAGAAGGTGGCACGATACGTCGCGAGCGTTCATCTCAAGGACACCAACGGCAAGCCCAGAACCTGGTACTTCCCCACCCTCGGCCAAGGCATCGTGGACTATCCCGGCGTGTTCCGCATCCTCAACAAATTGGGATTCAACGGCCCGTTCACCTTGGAGATGGAGGGCATACAGGGGGAGGACCTCACCCTCGAACAGACCCACCAGCGAATCGTCGACTCCATGGAGTATCTACGCAGGATCGGCGTGATCTGATCGCAATCGCCACAGACACAGCGCCGACGGGCAGAGAATGAGTAGAAAGTGTTCTGCAACCTCCCCGATCTCCTCCCCTCGGTTAACGATTCTCTGCAGGTACATCTTTGCTAGGTCATAGTCGTATCGTTCCCACGCATTTTCGGCTATCGAGTAGTCACGCCTCATCAATCTAACATCCATGCCCTTTGACTCGGCCGCGTGGATCAGATCCCTTGACGTCTGGAAAAGCGTGGAGACCTCGTCAATTCGGCCTGCCAGCCTGTCCGTCAGCTGGCCGGCCTCGAAGAGCCGGTAGTACGTGCTCGTCAGGTTGAGGTAGAAGTCGCCCAATTCCAAGCTCGGCTCGATCTCGCTTCCCTCATGCCACTCATTCCAAGAGGTGATGAGGACCCAGTCGGGCTGTGAGACCATCAACATCTCCCACCCATCCTGGTAGTAGGAGCCGTTCCCCCTATCGATGACCAGCCCTGGATGCCTGATGATCGTGTCGTCGTAGCCGGGTGCTATTGTGCCGGCAAAGACCTTCCCCAATTCCCTGCACCTGCGGGCTAGGTAGGGGTACTTGCCCAACACGGAAAGCGGGCTGTAGCTGTGTATCCCATCGAAGACCGTGAGGTAGCTCTCGTCGAGCCTATCCGCCAGATAGAATGCCGGGAGGCCCTCCGCCTCGAGCCTTGAGAAGACCTCCGCGAAGATCTGCAGGTCGAGCGAATTGATCACCCTGCTGTATATGAATACGACGGGCTTGCCATTCCATCTCAAGAAGCCCGGCTGAGCACCGTAGCGGGTCAGGATGTAGCGAAGCTGGTGGTAGAGATCATCCGCTGTGTTCGCGTTCTCAAGGTAGACAGTGCAGTTGAACCCCGCGTGCGATCCGATCTCAAGCAGCTTGGAGAAACCGTCATCTATGTAGTTGCCCGGACCCCACCATGATGAGATGAAGCCGGTCAATCCCACGCTTTTAGCCACTCGCACATGGTAGCGTATCACATCGTCAGACCTTGAATCGTAGAATCCTATGATCGGTACATGGGTCGAATCGTACCCACTCGCGGGATTCCAGTGGACCCAGCCCCCGCTTGGACCCGACGGGGTGCCGTACCAGGGGTAGTAGAACGCTAGCAACAGGCGGCTTCGATTGCCAGGCCATTCGCCCAGACGCCATTTCTGCCAGGCATTCGTGGTGGGGCTCACTCTGAGGTCCGGTCCCCTTCCGCCGACCGCCAGATTCGATCCGGTCATCTTCCACTCCACCGAGTAGAGCCCGGGATCCAACAAACGCAGAGGAATGGACACATGGAAGGACCGACCGGGGTCTAGCTCGGGAAGGGGGTGCTGGAATCGATGCTCAGGGGCATGATGCAGACGAGTCAATGAGACCTCGAGAATCGAAGATGGCGTCTCCTGACCTTGCCCGGATATCAAAAAGTCGATGACATGCTCTCCTGGCGGGAAGATTAGGTCTCCGTAGTCCTGTCTGGAATTCACAGATATGCCCACTTCAACTCCAGATGCCATGCCTCCCAGCGCCGCGCAAAGAAGAAAGCCCAACAGCGAGCCCATGCAGATGTTCAGATTCACTGTGGAGAGATGCCCTGGTTTCGGCCTCGAAAATGTTTCTCAAGGCCGGTTCTCTTGCCTGCCAGTATATCCGTCGAGATGATATGCCTCCTCTTGTTTCAGGAACGCGCTCGCACCATGTCATCGGGTGGCTTTCCAGATCTGGCAACCCCGGTCTTGTGCATCGGATCACAGCTGGAATCTTCTCCCATCCGGGCTACCCAAAGGACGGGAATGAGACCCGTCATAGCGGAGTCTCGGACCAATGGCGATGAGCACGAAATCTATTCATTGGCCGTTACGTGGGGAAGTGGTTGGATGACAGAGTTGAACATCCCAAACGTGCTGATGATAATGGTCGACTCCTTGCGCCCAGATCGATTGGGCTGCGGGGGCAACCCGGAAGCCCAGACCCCGAACATTGACCGCATCGCGCAATCCGGGGTCATGTTGGAGAGGGCCTTCTGCCCCATGCCATCGAGCGCGCCCTCGCGTGCCAGCATAATGACGGGGCGCTTCCCCCATTCACACGGTCTGAGGGTGAATGATGCGCCTCTGAATCCAGACGAACACACCTTGGCCGAGTCACTGTCGCAGGCCGGCTTTGTGGCCGGAGCCACGCCCAAAATGGATAGGGGCTTGGAGAGGGGGTTCCATCAGGTATGGCCTGCCAGCCCAGGTCCAGGATTGAGCAACCACCTACCCGGCGGCCAGGCCGAGCACATCACCTCCCGTATCACGGACGCCGCGATCGAATGGATGGCCGAGCGCGGCCAGGACCCATGGTTCTTGTGGGTTGACTATGAGTCCACCCATGAGCCCTGGCGTCCTCCCAAGCCCTTCGACACCGTCTTTGACCCGGGCTATTCGGGGAGGGACGTTAGTTGTCCCAGAATGTATGAGCCAGAGATGACGGAGCGGGAAAGGCGCCATCTCATGGCGCTCTACGACGGTGAGGTCGCTTTCGTGGACCTGAACATCGGAAGGCTGAGCGATGCTCTAGCCAAGCTGGGCCTTTCGGATAACACGATCACCATCTTGGTCGGCGACCACGGCGTGTTCCTCGGGGAACACTTCTTCTGTAAGAAGCCTCCTTTCCTATTCGACCCCCTGATGCGCACCGCGGTGATGTTCTCATGGCCCGGCGTTCTAAAGGGTAACATCAAGCTCTACTGTCTGGCGCAGATCTGTGATGTGATGCCCACCCTTCTCGATCTTCTCAACCTGCCGGTTCCTCGTTCCTGCCATGGAGCCACCCTAGCAGACATTCTGCGAGGCTCCAAGTCAAAGATTCATGATGCTGTATTCATGGAGTTCTGCGAATACAGAGGCACGGCGATCAAGGCGGTCCGCACATGCAGATGGAAGTACATCTATCATAGGTCCATTGGAAACACCCCGTGGTCGGGTGATTACTCACCGGGGGAGGTGTTCGCGACGGCGGGGCTCGGCCGCGAGATGCTATTCGATCTTGCGGCCGATCCGTCGGAAGCGACCAACCTCGCGAACGATCGCCCGGAAGTCTGTTCCGAGATGAAGAACCTATTGCTGGATTCGATGGTTGACTCGGAAGACGGTTGATTGTGAGCGTGGACGACGGATCTAAGTCGGGTCTGTGTTATCCCAGAATCGTACCCAATCACAGATCCAAGTCGAGTCGGAAAACGCTATTAACCCGGGCAGAGAGATCTGCCCATGCCCGAAGCCATTAGGGTCATGGATGTCAATGATCGGCCTGCGACGGCTCAGGTGTCTAGATTCAGCGGGTTCCCCGATACGGGCATCTGTGGTTTCAGAGACGAGTGGCAGCCGGGAGTCCTGCACGTCGTGAGTTTCAATGATTCCCGTCCTCACCACCATGAAGATATGGAGGAGGTATTCCTGGTACTTGAGGGCACTGGGAACATCGTTCTGGGGGGCAAATGGATAGCTGTCAGGAAGTGGGATACCGTACGCGTTCCCAGAGGAGTGGAGCATTTCGGCGTGCCGGACTCGGGCGACAAGCTAGTTGTTGCCGTCTTCTTCCTCAAGAACCCCGGCCCGAGCCCTGAGCCGACAGACTGCTCGGACCAGGTGTAATCGATGGATAGATTCGTACTGTACCTCGACATGGAGCATCCCCGTGCCCTGCTAAGCCGCGCCAAGAGAGCAAGGCACCTACGAAGCGTGAGGAGAGACTGCCGCAAGTTCCGGGAGCTGTCGGGAGCGGCGTGCCTGTGCCAAAGCTTCATCTGGTTCGACAGCCACATCGAGGATCTGCCACTTCTAGCCATGATCATAAGCGGCAACAGGACCGACTGGAGCTGCTATGCCTCGTCCCAGCTCGAGGAGCCGCTGCGGGCCATCAGGGCCTGCCGGATTCCCATCTTGGGCATTTGCGGGGGCCTTCAGCTCATATGCAAGGCCTTCGGTGGCGCGGTCGGACCCATTAGGAAGCTCGGGGAAGGAGAGACGGATCCCCATCCCTCCTACATGCCTGGCTACTACAAGGAGCGAGGATATACCCGGGTCAGAATCCTTCGAAAGAGCCCCCTGTTCCTCGCGATGCGAGGTGAGATCACCGTCCACGAGTCCCACTACTGCGAGGTTAAGCGCCTTCCTAGGGCCCTTAATCTACTGGCGTCTTCGGAGAACTGCAGAGTCCAAGCCGTAGGGCACCGAGAGAAGGCTCTCTATGGGGTGCAGTTTCACCCCGAATGCTTCGACGATGGGCATCCGGATGGAAGGACCATTCTGCAGAACTTCTTCAATATGGCCTCCTCTCGCAGCGGCTAGGCCGCGGGGAAAGCGAATTCCGCTGCGTCTTTGCCCTCAAGGAAGGCAATCTCCAGCTCGTACGACCTATTCTCCTCGGGTTCCAAGAACTGGAGAGTTCCCCGCTTCCTCTCCTTCTCACGGCCCTCCACCCAGCAGTTCGCCGGTTCCAATCCGACGACATAGGTGCCCTCCCCCATCATTTTCCACTCAATGAAGCGGGGCAGCTGATCCTTCCTGTAGCTGACCTTGACACCGATCTTCCTCGCATCGTTAACGATCCCCACATTCACCATCCCCGAGGCATCTGGGGCCATATCGTGGTAGAAGACCTGTTCCCGGTAATCCTTGACGGGCCCCGAGAACACGGCCCAGTCGGAGAGGCCCACCCTCGCATCCTCATCACGGGGCTTCACAGACTTAGAGTGGCAGATCAACCTAGAGCCATCCTCGACGATGGGGAAGCCGATGTTTATGTGGTAGACGATCATGTGGGGGGAACGGGCAAAGCCAACGTTCTCAACGGTGTCCTTGATCCATAGTCTCGATTCGCCAAGCCGTGAAGCTATCTCCCTTCTCATGGTGATCGTGGGCTGGAAGACCTTTGCCTCAGAGACCTCTCCTGACAGAACCATGTCATATTCATCCCCCGACCAGTGCTCCTCCAAACAGAGCCTCTTGGCGGGTATGTTGGACGCTCTGCCGTGGAGACCCAATTCCGCCCCTTCGTCCACACAAGGAGCACCTGCGTAGGTCAGCCCGCATGTCACAAGCAGTCCCCCGTAGAATCCTCTCAACCACTCCAAACCGCCGCTGTCATAGAAGGCCGGCGCGGTCCTTCCGGTCGGGGAGATCCATCCCATGGGAATCCCTCTGAAGGAGGCGTGGGCGATGTCGAGCCCCCTGTCCGGTAGGACCGTGAACTCGAAACCCGATCCGGTTCTGAACACCGCCGCTCGGCTCCCCCGTTCGCTGCCATCTCCGAGTTCCAGCAACTCTATCCCTCCAACTTGGGAAACGTCGCCTACGTGTCGCAGGAGCTGGTTGCGGGTGAAGTTCTGACCATACAGAGTGACCACGCCATCACCTGTGTCGACAGAGGACTCGTGACCTAATAATTGTTCCCGGGCCGGGGCCGGGGCTGGGCCAAGGTTCAGGTCTTTAGCCACGGAATTCGTGCTTCGCCCGTTGAAATGGTAACCTTGTCGCAGGCGCAATGAAGCACGATGTATCCGATTCTCGGAATCCCTATCATCCGGCCGCGGTCACCTCACGGTTCGGATCCATTCCTGCTTTAACGCAGGGTCCTAGAGGCAGGCCTCATTCGACGGGATATGGGGGGAGTCTGCCGGGTTTAGCACATATCCCTTAGCTGGCGGACGACCTGCTTGGCAGTGGCCCTGCCACCTCGTTTGCCGAGCGATTCCAAGAAAGGGTTAACCCTATCTCAGCACGCAGATGGCTGCTGGCTCGATCAGCCTCAGTGCGAGGCTTTCGGTAACCGTGAACTCGTAACCGCTTCCCGTTGGGCCGACGAAGCCCGTCATTAGGTCTTGTCCTATAACTATGGAGGCATACTGACGCCCGGTCGCCGCGAGCACGCCGCCGGAGTCCATGGCTGGCACCTTGATCACTCCACCGGGCACAACCGACTTGATGTGATCCATCTCCGTAGAATTCCCTTGGGGATAGCGACGGAAGAGCATGTTGTAGCATTTGGACGATAGCCCTAGTCTATACGGTCCATGAAACCCCGCATCGTCAAGGACCGTTGCTGCCTGTATGACATCGTCAGCCGCAGCCCCTATCTTTGTCCAGGGTTGGAGCTTGACCGACTGGGTTCCCTTTGATGTCAGTATGCCGTCTGCTCCAATTGCCTTCGAACCCGAAAAGATCAGCTCGTCCTCCTTTCGCGCACAATCCACTGCCGCCTTTGCGGCAGAGCCCAAATCGAGTTCGGATCCATATTGTTCAAAAGCTGCGATGTCCCTGGAAGCCAAGGTGAAGCTCTGTCGAATCGAGACTAGTGGCAGGACGTGGCTTGTCGAGATCGTTGGGGAAGCCTCCTCACTGACCACATCGGGACCGGTTAGGAACTTCACACCAAGCCCGTAGGGTCCTTCGACCTCCAGCAGCTTCCTTCCCGACAGCTGGCCCTTCGCGGCAGTCACAACGGCCTCGTCGATTCGCCGCCAGACTTTGGAATCGAAAGGTGCATCGCCCCTGTTCAAGTATTTCGACACGTCATATCACCTCGCTACTCCTTCATGTTGCCCACGGTAGGTATCGCCCCATCAGGTTCTTCCTTCAGCGGTCCTGCTCCCACTCGCTCGGCGATCTCGTTCACCTCTTCGGCTCCCTTGGAGAGCAGGGCATCCTCGTTCCCAAGCAGATTGCTTAAGAGGCGTTGGAACTCTCCCGCGTGCACCTTCTCCTCATCCGCAATGTCTTGAAGAACGGTCCTTGCCAATTCGTTGTCCGCAGCGTCTGCAAGGGCCTCGTAAAGATGTACGGCCTCCTCCTCAGCTGCCAAAGACAGCCTGAGGGCTCTCGTGAGTTCCCTCAGAGTCAGTTTCCGATCGGGGATCAATCCGCTGAAAGGGTTGAGAAATTCAGGCATAGTACCTGCCTCGTCCAGATCGTGGTGATCTTTCTATTAAAAGTATCGGGCGCAGGCACAGCGCGCAAAGGGGTAACACCCGAGCCCGAAGCTGGAGCAGAAGGCTCCGAGAGTCCTCATAACTACAGGCCCCGACTCTCCGGCATTCCCGGGGGAGGCTCAACGCGGTATGGACCCGGGGGCCCAATAGCGAGCGGACGATCGCGGATGGGTCTCAACAGGCGCAGAAGGAACCCAAAGCGAGACTAGAGAGGTAGCTTGACAGGGCGTCCCGTCTTGGATGATTTGTAGATGGCCAAGGAAAGCTCCAGAGCCCTGCGGCCATCTTCCCCAGACACGGCGGGCTGGGTGTTGTTGACTATTGAGTCGATGAAGGCGTTCAGTTGCAGGGTCGTGTTGTCATCGCTGGACACGAGCTCGACCTTCTCCCACTCCTTGCAGTCCTTCTTCCGCACTACAAGGCCTCCCATCCCGAAAGACAGCGTGGCTTCCGTGCCATTGAACTCAAACGGAGGTGCGAGCGACCCTTGTACGGCCGTACTGGCCATGAAGTTGAGGGTGGCCCCGGATGTGAACTTGATGATGGCGCTCCCGGTATCCTCCACCTCGATGTCGTGGTAGAGGTTCTCGCAGAAACCCACGACCATGTCAACCTCGCCCATCCACCACAGGAGCGAATCCAGATGGTGGGTTGCCTGGTTCATCAGAACTCCTCCGCCTTGGGTTTCCCAACGGGTCCTCCAACCCGCGGCATCGTAGTAGCTCTTGGCCCTCCAGGTCTTGATGGTGCAGTTGGCATACAGCAGCTTTCCTATCTGTTCGGAGGAGAGCATCTCCTTGGTTTTTTGGTAGGCGGGGTTCCATCTGTAGTTGTAGCCGACGTAGAGCTTGCGGTCGGTCTTCATTGCGACCTTGAGCATCTCGTCGGCCTCCTTCATCGTGTTGCACATGGGCTTCTCGACCATCACGTGAAGGCCGGCCTTCATGCTCGCCAAACACATCGGGGCGTGGAGGTGGTTGGGGGTGGAGATGATGACCGCATCCAGGTGCTCCTTCTCGAGCATGTCGTGATAGTCCTTGTAGTGGCTTGACGCTCCAAGCTCCTGAGCCGCGGACTTCGCGGCATCCTCCACTATATCAGCGATGCTCACCAGTTCGCATCTCTGTGATGCGGCAACCCGGCGAGCATGGCTCTGGCCGCGTCCGAGCCCAATGATTCCGATTCTGATTCTGTCCAAGCTCCCTGACCTCCTTGGGAAGCGCCTTGGATTCCGCTGAAAAATATATGCTAAGGACCAAGGACTAAGGATCACCGATGCGGTCAACGACCCCAAGGCGCGGGAGCACTGCAACGCTGACGCTGGGGAAAGGTTGATCGGCTACCTCAGCCCTTCGAGCCATGCCTCTGTTTCTTCTGAGCGCTGCCGATGAGCGGCATATGCGAGGCCAAACGCAGCGGGCACCGCCGTGGCCGCGAGAAGAAAGAGTATCTGGACCACAGGGTCGTCCAGCGGGGAGGTAAGAACCGGTCTTCCAATCAGGTAGGGCACACCGAGAATCAGGCCCAGGAAGACAACGACCAACCATGTAGCGCAGGCCGCCCTTAGAACCCGGCTAGCCAAGTGTCGACGGTCCAAGATTCCATCCCCTAGATTGTTTGCCTGAGGGAATATATCTCCTTTCGTGGTTCCCCCGATCTCTCCTTGCCTGAAGGCGATATCTAACTTGCTGCTCACCATCCACCGTGTGTAACCGCGTACTGCACACGATCGGAGGACCGGACTCTCACTGCCGGGTCTGGCGATGCTTGCCGGGCAAACTCATATTCCCCATGGCCCCAGTGCTCTGCGACGAACAACGAAGCATTGGAGGGTCTCGCCATCGACTAGCCGACCTCCGGAATCTCACGCATCGGCCGGGTGAATTATCTAGCTGGTGGTCTGGCTCTTGTTCGTTGCCACCCTTGCATTCGTGCCCGCTGCCACGCCCGTCATCGGGTTGTTCTCGGCTCTCTCCGTCAGCGCGGCCGTGGACATCTTCATCGCTGGGTCGGCCGCTCTCATGCGCTGGGGATGAATGGTTAGGGCCCGTGGAGTTCTCTGGCCTTGGCGAGCTGTTCCACGAGTTGTGCAGTCGTGCTAATCGGATAGCTGAGGTGATGGGTGAGTTCCTCGACGGTCACGTCCCTGATCCTTATCCGGCCAACCAGTCTCGACACGGTTTCTCGTTTGGTTATGGGAAGCGGGGAGAGGTTCATACCCTTGATGACCGCTCTGGTCCAGGAGGACGATTGGGCGGCTGCAACAACCTCCTTTGGGGATCCGAAAGACTGCCGCTCGGCGAAGCAGAGATCGGCAAGCTCATCGGCCCGCTTGGGCCCATTGCCCTTGAGTTGCACCATGCTGTGCTTCCCACCCAGAGCGGCGATCAGAGTCGCTCGATTTCGAATGGGGAACTTCGCGGAGAGAAGAATGGACTCCAGGTCCTGTTCTGCCTGCACGGGCTGGTTGCTCTTGCCGGGCTCCGCTGTGGGCTTGGTCCTCCTGAACCCTTTCCAGAAGCCGTTAGGTGCCTTAGCAGGGGAATTGTTCATGATGGTGTTCTCTGACATGTTATCCTCATGATTGGACGGCACGCATGGCTTATTAGGATATTGAAACCTCAATCTGGGCTTGCTCGGACCCTGTGTCAAATGCCATGGAAACCTTTCGTTGCTGGTCTGCCATCCATGGTTGCATGCACCATCCCGCTCTCACTTCGGGCCTGATTCATCAGGTGGGCTTGAGCGATATCGATACAACCATTCTCCGTCCACCTTTTGCGGCCGGCATCGAAGGGTAGGGAGCAGGCATCTGTTGACCTGTTCGAGTTGCCCCGAGGAGCGCAGAGCAGCGTGCGGGCAGTGCGAAGTCCGGGTCACCTGCTCTCACCTCCCACGCCTCCAGCCCGATCTAGATTCCATGGTTGCCTCCCTGCTCGCGAGGACCGTGAGAACTGAGGGGCCAGATCGTTTCCTCTTCGCCTGAATTGAGGATCGGGCTCAACTGGTAAGAGCCCAATAGTTAATAGTTCGGTCATGCTGGGATGAAGTATGCCGCAGACAGACGGCCGAAGGTGGTATCGGCAGTGGACGAGGAAGTTCCATGATTCGTCATCCGGTCTTCCATCGAATTGCGTCAACGTGCTATCCCGGGTAGGGGATGCCATCTGGGCGGGCACCGAGCGCGGCATCTCCATCAAGCAAGAAGGCGGGTGGAAGCATGCCAGCTCTGACGGATGGCCCCAGGGATCGGTTGATCTGATCATCCAATATGGAAACCGCGTCTTTGCCGCGTCGGACGGAGCGCTTCTCTGTTACGATGGGACATCATGGTCGGTATCCGAGGGACCCGAAGCCGGCCTCAAAGCTGATATTGACTCCTCGGGGGCACTGTGGGTATGTGCGCCGGACGGACTCTGGAGGTTCGATGGCTCGTCTTGGACGCATGCCAGAAGAACCGAGGCCCGAGGAATGGAGTATCGGGACTTCAGATGTCTGGGAGAGGAAGGGTCCCGGGCCGTCGCGGCCACCAGCCGTGGGCTGTTCTTCCTTCAGGGCAAACGGCCATACTGGTTCGTGGTCAGAGCCAGGGAGGAGGGCATGCTGAGCAACGATACCCGTTGCGCGGTGCCCGACGAGGCAGGGCATATCTGGGTTGGAACAGACAGGGGCATATCCATCTACGCAGGCGGGGATGGTTGGTGCTCTCTGAGGGGCGAGGACGGTCTTCCCCAGGAGGATGTGCGCCTAACCAAGGTCACCCCGTGGGGCGACCACTGGTTCGGGACCAACTCGGGAGTTATTTTGCTTAAGGAGGGCCGGTGGAAGTACTTTGCCTCGAGGAGATGGCTTCCGAGCGACCAAGTCACGGATATTCTCCCCCTAGGTGACGGGGAGGCCTTCGTAGCCACTCGCGGGGGCATATCGCACTTGAAATCCGTGCAGATGACCTTGGAGGAGAAGGCCTCCCAGTATGAGGCAACCGTCAGGAAGTATCACACCCGAATCGGTTTTGTGACGGGGCGCGTGCTCAGCGCCCCGGGTGAGATCTCGTCAGGCCAGGTTAGAATCTCCGACAACGACGGCCTCTGGACGAGCCTGTACATCGCGGCAGAAGCCTTCAGATACTCCGTGACACAGGATGCGGAAGCCAAGGCCTTCGCTCGCGAGTCCCTGGATGCCCTAATGAGACTTGAGCAGGTCACGGGGATACCGGGCTTCCCGGCCAGAGCCATCAGAGGGAGGGGAGAAGCCGGGTTCGGAGATGGTCATCCCGAATGGCATCCGACTCCGGACGGTGAGTGGGAATGGAAGGGCGATACAAGTTCGGACGAGATCGATGGGCACTACTTCGCCATGACGATCTACTATGATCTGGTGGCCGGGAAGCGGGAGAGACAGCTGCTGGAAGAATATGCCAAGAGGCTCACCGACCACATCATCACCCACGATTATTTCCTGGTAGACCTGGATGGAGAGCCAACCACCTGGGGCGTCTGGTCCCCAAAGAGACTGAACCACGACGACCGATGGCGCATGCAGAGGGGCCTCAACTCCCTGGAGATTCTGTCTTATCTGAGGTCGGCCAATCACCTGACCGGTGATGAGACCTATCTGGACAGATACCGTCAGCTAGCCACCAAGCACCACTATGCCATCAACACCATCAAGCAGAGACAGACCGTTCTGGGACACCAAGTCTGGCACGACGACAGGCTTGCCTATCTGGCTTACTACCCGCTCCTTCGATACGAGGACGATCCGGCCCTTCGCCAGATCTACCTGCTGAGCCTTGAGAGAACCTGGCACCAGATCAGGGGGCAGCGGAACTCGCTATGGAACATCATCACATCAGCCGTGATGGGAACCCCTCACGATATCGAGGCTGCGGCAGACACGTTGGGGGATTACCCGCTCGATCTGATCAGCTGGACGGTCAGGAACAGCCACAGATCGGATGTGACCCTGGACGCCCAGCGACCCAACTCGGCAACGGAGCCCCTTCCGGCCGACGAGAGGCCGGTGGGCGAGTGGGCAGGCAATCTCCACATCCTGGACGGCGGATCCGAGGGCCGATCGGCCCTAGAAGGCACATGCTTCCTCCTGCCCTACTGGATGGGGAGATATCACGGCTTTCTCGATTGAAACCGGCCTTGGTGACGGATCTGATCATCGTATGTCCATCGGAGCACGGTGCATCCGTGGGGCTGGTCATCGGGATTCTACTTCTGGGCTGCGTCTCACTGGTCACGGCGCAGCCAACTGCTAAGAAGCTGGGGACACCGGTCAGGTCCATGACGATCTGGGACAGTCTGCTCGTTAGGGACGGCCAGACCGGCAGGCCGGTGCTCTATGCGGGAACCTACACCGATGCCGGGTGGGCCAGGCTGATCCGCTACGACTATGCCAGAGGAGGTGCCGAGTACTTCGCCCTAGCACGATCGCAGGGAGCATATGGTCTGTGTCAGGGCCATGACGGGAGGATCTACATAGGCACGATAATGGAGGGCAGAATCTTCAGCTTCGACCCAGTCGTGGGCGAGGTGGTGGACCACGGATCGGCAGCGGGGGAATCCTTTGTTTGGACGCTGCAAACAGGTCCTGATGGACGTATCTATGGTGCCACCTATCCCAACGCAAAGGTCGTCGTGTTCGATCCTTCAACGGACAGGATACAGGACCTCGGCCGGATGCATCCGACTGAGCAGTACTGCAGGGATCTGGCAGTTGCGGACAACGGGAAGATCTTCTGCGGCATAGGGTCCAGAGCAGACCTGGTGGTTTATGACCCCGAGACCGAGACGAACAAAAGCATCCTACCGGATCGGTACAAGGACAACTCATTCGCCTACACGGTTGAGTCGGAGGACAACGTCGTCTACGCCTACCTCCTTTTCGACACGATCGTGCTGATCTTCGATGCCGATACGTACGAACTCCTCATGGAGGTGAGTAACCCCAGCGGCGGCGGGGCATACATCCTGCGACAGGCTCAGGGCGGTCCTGTCCTGATCTCGGGGTTGCCAGGGGGCCTAATGAAGTACAACAAGACAGCCCGGCGCCTGGAGCCCTACGACGTGCCCGCATACGGCCGGTATGACGAGGAGACGGGCATTGCTTACGGAATAGACTCCCGGTCCTGCTGGGCGTACAACGTCGGAGAATCCGCCTACCTCGGCCAGGTCGACATCGGCCGGGACGGGGATGGAATGAACATCTTCAGCTTGGGCACTGGCCCGGATGGCTGTGTCTATGGCGGAGTATACAACCTCCTTCATCTATTCAGATACGATCCCTCAAAGGAGGAGTTGACCGACCTCGGCGTTCCCATTCCGGGTGCAAGCGGTGAGTTCTACAGCTTCGCGTCCCATGGCGACAAGCTGTACATGGCCTCGTATACCCACTCCGTTCTGAGCGTCTATGACCCATCCAAGGCATGGAACCCCGGGACTACCGCCGACTCCAATCCGCGCAAGATCGGACCCGTCGGGGACGAGCAGTACAGACCACCAGGGCTGGTCGCTGGGGCCGATGGAAGGATCTACATAGGGAGCATCCCGACCTACGGCAAGCTGGGAGGGGCCCTGTCGATATACGACCCCACAACGGATGGTTTTCAGGTTCACAGACACATCATTCCAAACCAGAGCGTTGTCTCCCTGACGCTGAGCTTGGACGGAGGGGTCATCTACGGAGGCTCAAGCACCGAAGCCGGGGGCGGAATTCCGGCCGTGGAGACCGAGGCCCACTTCTTCGCATGGGACATCAGGCAGGGGAAGGTCGTCATGGACATGATACCCGCCCCAAGGGTTGACCGGATACAGAGCCTGGTCACGGCGCCTGACGGCAGAATCTACGGCTGCGCCGGGACGACGCTCTTCGTCTACGATCCGATGGAGGGCACCATCATTCACAAGCAGGCCTCACCAGTTGGCAGCATAATCCGGATGAGGGCCGCGCCGGACGGCTTCATCTACGGCATAAGCTCCAGAGCCGTCTTCAGGATGAAGATCCTCTGCTACCCTGGGGAAAGCGTCGGCTTCGAGGAGCTGTCTGCGGGGGGGTCGGACATGACCTTGGGCCTGGACGGCAGGATCTACTTCTCCAGGGGAACGGATCTGTACGTTCTCGAAGGGGTGCCGGACCTTGATCCACCCCGCCATGACTTGGTCATCTATCGAGACCAGCTCGAGGAAGGCTGGACTGTGGAGAGTCTGCAGGCCACAGTGGATCCGTATTCGACGGATATGGTCAACCAAGGCAGGTGCCAGAGGATATCCTTCGAGAGATACTGCATCGTCCAGCTAAAGGCTCCCGATCCATGGGCATTCACCCTCTGGGGCTTCGACGATCTTCTCGTATCTGTGAACCCGGGGAACGCGACCGTGACGGATATGGTGATCACGAAGACCGGTCCCGGAGCCACCAGGTCCGTCTCGGTGAAGGCACTAGGGGGTCTCGCTCCCGGTGTGTGGACCAGTCTGCGCATTCCTCTGGCAGATCTGGGGTGGACCTTCGGTTCGCGCCTAGAATCCCTGAGGATCTCCCTCCTCGGTTCCGGCACGGTGTACCTAGATGACATCGCCCTTGCGATTCCCGAGGAGGCGATCCCGGGCCCCGCGATGCTGATCTTCCTTGCAGCACAACTGGCGGTGTCGCGACGAGGATCGGTCAGATAGATTTTAATGCTGCTTCACGCTCCACCGCGCGAGATGAACGAGGGCGCAGTTTTCGCAGTTGCGTTGATATCATCGGTCTTGGCTGGTCTTGCAGTCGCGGTGTCCATCCTCGTCTTGAGAAGGGTTTCCGCCGCGAAGACCGAGACCAGCAGGCTGGGGGATCTGCTCGACTTTGCGACCCTTGAGGGGCGGCGGGGCTTGATATCCCGCTCCGTCAGCGATATGAAGGACACGCTGAAGGGCCTGAAGGCCGACTCTAGCCACTTGGGCGCGGATCTCTCGAAGGCTTTTGCGGGGATAGCCTCTGTCTTGAATGAGACCCATAGGCTTGAGGGGAATCCCCACCCCAAGCTGGATACCAAGCAGCTGCGCGAACTGAACGAGAAGCTGCTGGCGATCGGGGAGAGCTCGCTGAGCGCGACGAGGATTGCCGAGAACCTTGCGGCACATGCCGAGGAACTGGCCTCCAGAGTGCACGACCTCGAGCAGGCCGTCAAGGATCTCCGGCAGAGGCCTCCGACGCCATGAAACAGTTAACAACCTCCCCGGCGGCGTTGCCCGGATCTCCGTGCCGTTTCCAAGGATATTCCCCGCCTTCCCGAGACCCAGGAACCTGAAGGTCTTCTGCCCGGCTGGCCTCAGCTGGGAGAAGAGGCTTGCTCTGGGCGCGCTCCAGGGACTCACCAACCGGACCGAGCCCCGGATGTACCAGATTACGGGCCCCTGGGACGAGCATTGGCTCGAGTATTACAGGGCGAAGTTCGGAGTTCCGAACGAGCGCATCAGCGATCCGATGGATCTTCTCAGGCTCCACGGACACGCTGCCCGGGGCACCGTCATCTTCGATACGTCGGTCCCCGACACCGCAAACCTCGCCGTAACCATAGCCGGCCTGGAAGACCTGATACCCGCTGCGGGCGACCTTGCCTCAGAACTTGAGTCCTGCGGCCTGAAGCAGAGGAGGGACCTTGAAGGCAAGTTCGATGACAGGATCTCGGCGTACTCATGGGCAAGGGAAGAACTGCTGCCAAAGTGCAACAAGCGGATCCTAGGGTCTCTTTGTGTGGGGAAGAGGAAGAACTGGATTCAGAACAGCACAGGAATCATTGACTACCTGGTCGCGAACAGATCCTTGGTCATCCATCTCTCCGCAGCACGGCGCGACAGGGAGGAGAACCTGCTCTTCGACCAGATCTTGGAGGATCTGGAATCCCCCGGGGTTCTCATGGGCTGGCACTGCGCCAGGGATCAAGAGAAAGAATACGTCGCCCGGGCGGCCAAGAAGGGCTTCTTCGTTCTGTGCAGTGCCCATGCCCCAAATCTGACCGTCCACGGGGGCATCCCACCAGTAAGAGCCAAATACGTGCAGAGGCCCCCTAAGCCGGTTGACGGAATCGAGAAGAAGATCTACCTCACCCTCTACATGACAGACGGCGACGCCATATGGGCCATGAACAACCTGCAGAGCAACAACTGGCTCAGCAGCGGGCGCGGAAGCCTCCCCTTCAACTGGGGCCTACTGCCTCTGCTCTACGACATCGCCCCCGGTATGCTGGAGTACTACTACGAAACCGCCACGGAGCGGGACTACTTCGTCTGCCCGTCCTCGGGCGCTGGATATACATACAGCTTCCTCCATGACGACTGGTATCTTCACTACTCAAAGCACTACATGGATCTGAGCGGTCAGATCGTGGCCAATATGGTCAACTGGGACACAAATTTCTGGTGGCGGGAGGTTGAGAACCCGCAGGCAGTGTACCGCGAGAAACGCATCCTCAAGCCGGTCGGCCTGGTCTGCGGGCTGGGGGGATCGGTCTACGCGACAAGTTACCCCAAAGGGACCCCGAAAGTCCATTCATCTCTGGTCCTTAACGTTGGAGAGGACTGCGCCCGAAGAGTCGCCAACATGGCCACTTCGCTCAGGGAGAGGCCCCTGTTCATCTTCGCGTTTGTCCAGATTGCGCGTGGGGTGCTGGATCATCTGGTCGAGAACCTCAAGTCCTTGCCCAGTGAGGTCGAGATCCTGAACATGGATACCTTCATGATGACCCTCAGGGAGGCCGCACGTCAAGGCCTCGTGGACAACGAACTGTATCCCTCGAAGGCTGCCCTTGCGCAAGTGGATCTGACCCAACCCGGGAGCAGGAATAAGCCGGCGGCAAAGAGCCTCCTCCTCAGGCTTGCAGATGTAGCGCGCATGCCGGATGACCGAATGCTCGAGGCCATCAACCTAGGCAACTGGCACAACTTGGCATCACACGAGCCCTCCTCGGTCCAGGCCGAAATGGACCGTTGGAGAACGTCCAACGAGGGGTATCTTCCCTACGACACTCCCAACTTGGCCGACGCCCTGGGCTACGCCCTGTTCTACTCTGCCTGGGCATACGTGAGGGCGTGCCTGAACACAGCGGGAAGATACGCCAACCACATGGATAGCTCTCTCGACGAGTATCTGGAGCTCTACCCCGACCCCGACAATAGTGTCCTTGAGGAGATCTGGGAAATGTGGCACGGCTGGCATTCCAGGCCCCCCAGCTTGAAGGCCATCAAGAATCTGGTGACCAGGGCTGCCGCCCTTGCATCCAAGAGGGACTAGAGACTTCGCGATGTCCTCCGTTCGTGGCAATGCGGTCAACAATAAGCCGACCACGCCTCACTTCGTAGTCGGTCAACGCACGCAACGTTTATCAGCTGTGTTAGTCACGGGCGGGGCAAACCGGAGGCGATGGGATGCGCATCGGGTTCATCACGGATCTATCGGAGGCGGACTTCAGGTTCGCAGCCGACAATGGGATTCCCTGCGTGGAGTACAACTTCTCAGACAACATCGATTCCGTCCGGAGATTCGATGTCGTCAAGCAGCACATGGCAAGATACGAGATCGAGTTCTCCACGCTGGGCATGTTCGGGCGCAACTACATATCCTCTGACAAGAACGAAGCCAGGCGCCACCTTGCGGACGCCAAGATGATCGTGGACCTCTGCCAGGACATAGGTGCGCCCTGTTTCGTGACCGGAGCCGGGCATGCAGAGAACCGGCCCCTCGAGGAGAACTGCTGGCGAGCCCTGGAATTCCTCGCCGAGCTCATAGACTACGGGAAGGAACGGGGGGTTAGAATCGCCCTATACAACTGTCACTGGGGCAATTTCGCCTTCGGACCGGATGCGTGGACCGACTTGCTCCCTCAGTTGCCAGAGCTGGGACTCAAGTACGATCCGTCCCACGCCTTCTATGATGGCCGGGATTACCTTAAGGAGATGCTAGACTGGGGTCCCCGGATCTGCCACGTTCACGCCAAGGGGGGCGTGATGATCGGCGGGAAGAGATTCGAGGACCCACCCGCGGGCCTTGATCAGATCGACTGGGGCCCGATCATGGCGATTCTCTATCATCACCAGTACCGAGGCGACATCAACATCGAGCCACATTCGGGCGTGTGGCTGGCAGAAAACAGGTACGATGGGATTCTGTTGGCTCGTAGGCACCTTCTGCAGTACTTGGTCAAAGAGACATGAAGATCCTTGCGTTATCCGGCTCTCACGAGAACACCCAGGTTGTCCGAGCCTTCGCGGACAGGCTAGCCCACCTTGACTGTGTCCCGGACGTCTTCGTCTCCGCCGGAGATCTGGGCCCCAGGTGCATGGTGGATATCTTTGAGTCGCTGGTTCACTACGGAAAGCCAATCCTCTACGTCCTCGGCAACCATTGCCTGCACTACCCATCTGGCATGGTCGGAGCATCCAAGGCAAGGGTGAACGCCCTCCCGGGAACGTTCGCCCTGGAAAGTGAGGATGTGATGCTTGGCGCATGGACGTTCATCGGGCAGGATGCTTGGACCGATTTCACCGACGATGAATGGGATCCCCAAAGATACTATCGTTTGAAGGAGAGGACAAGGGGCAGAACGAGGGATTCGACCATCCTAGTTACCCACCACGCCCCGCTTGGCGTGTTCGATGCCGGATCCGCATATCCGCTCCACTCCTACCGGGATGCCCACGGCATGCTTCATGCCGGAAGCTTGGGCCTTCGTGCCTTCGTTGACGAATTCAGGCCGAGAATCCACATCTATGCGCACTGCCACTCTGACGGCTGCAGACACAAGGAGATAGGCGGCACGCTGTTCGTCAATGTCTGTCACCTTGAGAGGATGACGCGCTCGGGAGCCTATGGCGTGACCGGCAGCTTCGAGATCATCGACACAGATGGGTTCGGCGTGATGACATATCACCTGTCAGTTGGCGCGCGTAGGCGATGCATGCAATGTGGATCTGAGAACTTCATCGCCTACGCCAAATGCGTCAACTGCATCAAGGCCGGAAAGGGTCTCATCCCGTCACACGAGCTTCCCTGAAAGCATTCTTCCAGTTGCCCACGATCCCCCGACCAATGGGGTGGGATGTTCAGCCTGACTGTTTCCCGGATTCGGGCTCCGCTTGCGGGCCGAGCTGCCCGGCCACGTTGTCGAGTCAGGTCACCTCAATGCCCCTTCCACATAGTATTTCAGCCTTGGCATCTTCTGAATGCTGATGAGCCAGGACGCCGGCAACCAGGACGTCGGCGAGGGTGCCAGTGCAGGCCCAAAGAAGGGCTCCCAAGTATCCGTGGTCCTATCCATATCAGGGATGACCTGTGCTTCGTGTGCCCAGACCATAGAGAGAGCACTGAAAGGCCGGGAGGGAGTCCTTGAGGCCGACGTGAATCTGGCCACCGAGAGGGCCGTGGTCTCGTTCGACCCTACTAGGATGGACAGAGGGATGCTGATTGAAGTCATAAGGGGTGTTGGGTACGATGTGCCCGAGGAGAAGCCGACGGTGACCTTGAAGGTGGGAGGGATGACCTGCGCTTCCTGCGCCCGCACCATTGAGAAAGCATTGAGAGCCACTCCGGGCGTTTCGGAGGCCAATGTCAACATGGCCACGGAGAGGGCGACTGTGATCTATGACGGGACCCGTGTCACCCTGCCGGACCTGCGAAGGTCCATCGAGGATGCCGGCTACGAGCTCATCGGTACCCTGAGTCCGGACGAGGAGAGGGCAGAGAAGGCGATAAGGGAGGAATCGGAGAAGCTGCTCAAGGCCAGGCGATCCATGCTGCTTGCGTGGGGTCTGACAATTCCGATCATCGGGTGGATGATGCCCGAGATGCTGCTCGGCCTAGCCTTGCCAAACATGACGATCTTCACGCTGGGCTTGACGACTCTCAGCGCTCTGGTCCTGGCCCTTCCGGGCAGGCGGACCCTGCTTTCGGCAGCGAGGATGGTACGCCATCGTTCGGCCAACATGGATGTCCTGATCACTATGGGCACGCTCGCATCCTTGGCCACAGGACCCCTGGCATTGGCGTTGCCGATAGCGAGCTTCGCCGGAATCGCCGGGATGATCATGTCCTTCCATCTGACGGGAAGGTACTATGAGGCCAGGGCCAGAGGGAAAGCCTCCGAAGCCATCAGGAAACTCCTGCAACTCGGGGCTAAGACGGCCCATGTAGTTCGGGCCGGAGAGGAACTGGAGATCCCGGTGGAGGATCTCTCCGTCGGAGACGAAATGATAGTCAGGCCTGGCGAGAAGATCCCGACCGATGGAACCGTCGTCCAAGGTGAGACAACGGTTGATGAGTCCATGGCGACCGGCGAATCCATGCCGGTGGGCAAGGTCCCTGGGGATCGGGTGATCGGAGCCACGATAAACCAGACGGGGCTCGTCAGGGTCAGGGCAACCAAGGTTGGGAGGGACACCTTTCTGGCCCAGGTCGTGGAGTTGGTGGAGCATGCGCAGGGCACGAAGGTGCCCATTCAGGCTTTTGCAGATAGGATCACTGCCTTCTTCGTCCCGATGATTCTGGTCCTGGCCTTGGCGACCTTCCTCACGTGGATTCTGGCAGGTGGCTGGCTGGCAGGGATTCTGGAGTGGAGCGCGGCTTTCGTTCCCTGGGTTAACCCGGGCCTCTCGAGGCTGACCCTTGCCATCTTTGCCACGGTAGCGGTGCTGGTAATCGCCTGTCCCTGTGCCCTCGGGTTGGCAACGCCGACCGCGCTGATGGTCGGGAGTGGCATGGGGGCTGAACAGGGGGTTCTCATACGGGAGGGCGCTGCGATCCAGGTTTTGAAGCAGGTCAGAACCATCGTCTTTGACAAGACTGGTACGATCACCAAGGGCAAACCCGAACTGGTCCATGTCCGTAGCGTTTCGGACATGCCTGAGGATGAGTTGGTCGTATTGGCTGCGGCAGCAGAGAAGGGCTCGGAGCATCCCATCAGCCGGGCAGTGATCGAAGGCGCTACGAGACGTGCCCTGGAGATCCCTACTCCTGATGAATTCGAGTCACTGCCGGGTCGAGGCATCCGGGCGAGGATCGGGTCACGTAGCGTCGTGATCGGCAGCAGGAAGATGTTTGACGCGCTTCCCCCATCCACCCAGAAGCCATTGGAGGATATCGAGTCGAACGCTGCCACCTCCATGGTCGTTGAGGTGGATGGAAGGATAGCTGGCATTCTGGGCGTCGCTGATGCATTGAAGGAGGATTCGAGGGAGGTGATCCGGGAGTTGCAGTCCATGGGCATCGAGTGTGTGATGATAACGGGGGACAACGAGAGGACGGCTCAGGCCATAGCCCGATCGGTCGGCATCTCCCAGGTGATAGCGGACGTACTGCCTCAGCAGAAGGCGTTAGAGGTGGAAGGCTTGGCGCGCAGAAGGGGCCCGGTTGCCATGGTTGGAGATGGCATCAACGATGCGCCGGCACTGGCAAGGGCCGATGTTGGGATCGCGATAGGCACGGGCACGGACATAGCCATTGAATCATCCGACGTAACGCTCGTTCGCGGGGACCTCTCGTCCGTTGTGACAGCGGTGAAGCTCTCCAGGGAGATCTTCAAGAAGATTCGCCAGAACCTCTTCTGGGCCTTCGCCTACAACACGGTCGCGATCCCCCTCGCCTTTCTGGGTCTGCTTCATCCTGTGATAGCCGAGGCGGCCATGGCCAGCTCGTCGGTTACCGTGGTCACGAATGCAAATCTTCTGAGAAGAGCTCGAATCAGATAGCTACTTCGGCGGGAGCTGATCTGAAGAGCCGAAAAGATTTATTTAAGCATTTGCCCGGGACAACAGGAAGCTCCGATAGTGTAGGGGTCAAATGCTTCAGGCCTTTCATTCGGGCCTTTTCCTTCTCCGGAGGCCATTCGAGCCCGAGACCCGGGTTCAAATCCCGGTCGGAGCACCACATCATTCCCGCGCAGCCTACTCGGGGATATCTTCTGTTCTCGGTCATCTAACACCCATCACTTGCCAACCGGCAGCGAGCGGAAACCCGGAAAACCGGAAACCGGGTTGGGACGTAGGATCCCATGTTCTTCAGTATGACTTATCAGGCATGTCCCCCCTCCTCGGATAACTGATTCGTATGACGGCCGGCCCTGGGGCAGCCCCCTATGAAGACTACCCCATTCGAATCGTGCTGACATCCAGTCTCGTTGCATTGATGATCTACGCCATTGGAGCTTCTCTGATCTACCAGTTCGGATCGCTCTGGCTTGCGCTCTATATCATCTACATCGCTCTGCTCGAGCTACAACTCCTCAAGCACTGCGCCGACTGTTACTACTATGGCAGAAGGTGTGCCTTTGGGAAGGGCCGCTTGTGCGCCGTTTTCCTCAGAAGAGGTAAGCCGGACCGCTTCAAGTTCAAAGAGGTGACGTGGATTGAGATCATGCCCGACTTCCTGGTGTTCCTGATTCCCCTCGGCGCGGGCATGCTCCTCCTAGCCGGGTCATTCGACTGGGGCATTACCGTCTTGCTCGTTCTGCTATTGGTCCTCTCAACCGGTGGTAACTGGTTCGTCAGAGGATGCTTGGCCTGCAAGCACTGCAAACAGGCATATATCGGATGTCCAGCGCTCGAACGCTTCCGTGGCAAGTAGAGGCACTTGCTGAGTAGTTCCGGTTGGATTGGGCGTGCCAATGTGGCAATGAGACCCTGCGGATTTGCTTGACTTCCGCTGACTGAGAGGTACCGTTGTAGGTAAGTATTTTAAGCAAGGGACTTCTTCTATGGGCGGGGCCTGAGACCAAGCAGACACGAAGGGCATGCAGGGAGCGCTAATTCTTTCTCAATCCCCCCAAACACAATCCCCCCTCCCTGTGTTCCCGTGAAATCTGCCATCGGCCTCGAGCGTGTAGACCCCGCGGGACCGCGGGACCTGGCAATCCTTGTATGGATCCGTCTCCCGACACTGCCGGTAGGCAACCGGAGGCTGCCCATCAATCCCGCCAGATAGCACGAACGCTCCGTTGGTTAGGAATGTGGAGGATCTCACGTCACGGACCGATCCGACGGATGGCGGCCCGGCCTAACCTAACCTAGTTGCATCCAACCCGCGCCCTGCTTGATGAGTACTCTGGCATTGATGGGGAGATCCCTTACTTCCTGAACGTGTCCATCGGGCCACACGACTCTGACCAGATCGACTTTGGGTTGGCTGGCTAGGCCGAAAACCTGTTCGATCGGATCGTGAATGTGGCCGCGACCGGATGGGACCTCCCTGTATTGAGTTCTGTCGCCCGAGATGACTTCAAGCCTTGCGCCGATCCCGTCTCTGTTGCTCTGGGTTCCTTCTAGGCTTATCTTGATCCAGTTGTTTTGGTTCCCACGCGATTCCAGCAAAACGTTTGCCCCGCTCGCCACGACGATGTAGATGTCAAGATCACCGTCGTTGTCGTAGTCGAAGAAGCAGACAGCTTTCGGATCTCCGAAGTCAATGTCCAGGCCGACCTTGTCGGTGACATCCTCAAATGTTCCATCGCCCCGGTTTGCCAGCAGAATTGTCCGCCCCTTGCCGGTGAGCAGGACATCAAGGTCACCATCCAGATCGAAGTCAGCGCAGTCCATTCCATGGACGAGCTCCTTCGGCCCGAAGGCCCCCACCTGGCCGGACACCTCCTTGAACCGGTTTCCCAGGTTTCTGTAGTAGGCCTTATTGCCATCTGAGTTGGCGTCGACTCCGAAGAAGTCGTAGTCACCGTCCCCGTCGAAGTCCCCGAAGAAGCTGGAGTGGGTCTCGCCGTCGAGCCCGGTCCCCCGGGTTATCCTGGCGAAGCCCCGGCCAAGGTTCTCGTAGAAGACGTTTGTTGGGGGCCTGCCCTGCCAGGCCTGACTGGACATGTAGATCTCG
>CAYVLA010000036.1:0-28480 GCA_964452145.1 Hadarchaeota archaeon (SeqCode) | reverse complement strand
CGCTAGCATGATCCCTTCTGCCGGTAGCATGATCCCATCGGCCTGGGCGGCGAGGTTTGTCGGCCCGGATGTGGATTGCAGCTGCCTCAGGGGGCGGTCACAAGGTTGGGCGGGATCAGGTCCACATGCGGGCACGGTGATGGGAACATGAACACACTTTTCTGTCGTGCTTCGTGGAAAACTCGTGGTGTCATGATGGACAAGTCCAGGATCATGAACGTCTTGCGGAAGGTCAACGACCCGGAACATCCGGTATCGGTCGTCGACATGAAGATCGTCACCGAAGACGACGTCAAAGTCTTCCCGGACCACGTTGAGGTCGAGTTCTCCCCGACGGTTCCGTTCTGCCCGATGGGAGGCGCCATCGGCATAGTCATCAAGTACGCCCTCGAGAAGGACCTGGGAATGCCTGCCGTTGTCAAGGTCAAGTCCGGGACACATGTCCAAGAGAAGATGCTTAATGACACTCTCAACGACCCGGCCAAGTATGCAGAGGCAAGCAAGAGGTTCCTTGAGATGGGCTTGATGACCCACTGCATCCAGAGCTGATCGCGCGGAGACATGTGGGGTTAGCGATCGGGCCCAGTCCCGCCTCCCCTGCCCTGGCTCCCCTCCTCGGAGCCTGGGGTCTAGGTGATCACGATGGCGTCCTTCACCACGTAGCCGGCCGGTTTGGACCCGACCCTGTAGGCCGTGGCGGTTGTCTCACAATAGTAGTACCTGATTCCATCTACCTCCCAGTACTCCCCCTGGGCACCGGGGACGGAGACCCCGACCATCATGTGATCAACCTCACTGTCTCCGTTTGTATCGACCATGAGCAACACCACAGGGAAGCCCTCAGGCCCTGCCAAGCGGAACAGCTGAGCTGCCAAAACCGACGTATCCTCACAGTCGCCGCCGCCTTCGATCAGGGTCTCGAGAGGGTATCTGACGTAGTTGTCAGCCGGGGAATCGTAGATGTACGGAAGGTATTGAACGAACTTCAGTATGTTCTCGGCTCTCTGGAGGTCGGTGCTTGCCTGGCCGTAGAGGTAGTCCGCGAGCTCTTTGAGAACCGGGGTTGCGGCGTCTAACACTGATTGGAAGGCGGCCGGATCCGTATCCTGGTAATGGGCAGAGGTCGCAAGCAGTAGGTACTCCGTTCGATTTAATCCGGTCCCTTTCTTCCCATCCAGTCCCTTGGACCATTGCCTCTCCGCTCCCAGGTAGTACCACCTGAAGCTCCTGTATATCTCTCCTTGAAGCTTGACGGCAGATTCGTACACCTCCAGCCTATCGCTCGCGTCCGAGTAGAGGGCTCGTAGCTGAGCGTTCAGGTTCGTCAGGTTAATGGCCTCTTTCTGCAGTCGGATGATGGTCTCCTCCAAGCCGTCCATCTTGACCTGGGCACTGAACAACATGTCCCGGAGGATATCTCGCTGCTGGGTCACCTCGGCCAGCTGAGCGTCCGACTGGTTCAGGCGAAGGGAGAGGTCGGCTATTGACTTGTTGCTGGATGCGTACCGCGCAGCCAGGGTTTCAAGAGTCGCGTCGAACTGGTTCAACAACTCGGCGCAAGCGGCCCTTTCCGAGTACGAGTCGTCAAGAAGCGCTTCGAGGTTCCCGACATCTGCTTTCAGATCTTCGATCTCCCCACCCGCCCGGGATAGCAGAGACTGGGCATTGGCCAATTCCTGGACAAGTCGATCATTCACCTCAAAGACGTCTGCATACCTTGCCCTCCAGAGGTGGGGAGTGGGCCCACCTGAGAAATAGCCGAAGTACCCAGCTTCGCCCGCCATCCATACGCACAAGGCGGCTGAAGCAAGAAAGGCGGTGACGAGAAGAAGTCGGGATCGTGGAATCAACTCTTCTACCTCCCTCTGATATAGCCCTTGCGCCTCGACCTCTATTAACTCCTTTTCACCGGAGGCACCGGAGGCATACAATGGAGGACGACATCCGGGACCATGTTGAGCCGTGCGCAGGATTCCCCGGTGATGATACATGTGGTAACCGGATACCTGAGCTCGTCAGGGCTGGGCCCGCCGCATATCAGATGCTCGAGACCACGGATGCCGGTGAACTCCCCCTGGTTGGGAGGAACCTTCGTACGGTGATGCTCCTCTTTGGTTCCCTCCTCGCGGTAAGCTCTGCAGTCCTCCGTTCCGGTCTGTTGACCCAAGGGCCGTTCTGGATTACACGGTGATAGCCGTTGAATGCTACATGTATCAGGCAGAGGCTGGATTCGCTTGGCTTCCACCACCCCCGGCATGGATGGCTTGCCTGCCCCGACCAAAGTGAGGATCCATCTGCACATATTGCGATCTGATCAGTTGGCATTCCCCCATTGTGCAAACTCTTTTTATTCTTTGCATTCGGGTTCGGTGTTTCAGGAGGAGGACAAGAGTGAGAACGGCCTTGCTGAAGGGAAAGGTGCTGTACACTCCCTACGGCAAGCTTAGATGCCCCTCGGGCCTCGCGGGACCTGAGGGCGATGGCCAGTCATCGCTATTCTCGGGCTCCACGCCCCGAGGATGCATAAGGCGACAGTCAGGCAAGATCCTCGCGGACGTCTGGGACAACAAGGGCACATGGCTCTTGGAAACCTTCGAGGTCCGAATGCCTCAGACCACCGTCAAGCTCCAGGAGAAATCTCACCCGCTTCCCAAGGGCGGCGACACGACGCAGTACACCATCACGATACCCAAAAACGTGGTGGAGTCCCTCGGCTGGAAGAAAGGCGACAGACTAGCTGTGGACAGGACTTCCTCGGACTCCATCGAGATGTTGAGGAAGCCTTGAGTCACTAGCCAGCTTCGTTAACCATCCCCTACCGGCGCGAAACAATCCTCGCCCCCTTTCTACCATTCCGGTCGGAGGTCGTAAACATTCGCATTCCGCCGGAACTCATTCCATGCCCGCCCCATGTATCCTTCCGACGACGAGCGCTCTGCTGCAGAGGTGTGACAGACCGGTCCTAGGACCCGGCGAACATCTTGACCTTCGCGTGCATCCTCGCTGTCAAGAGCCGACCGATCCGAAGCTCTTGAGGCAGGCCGATGACTCTCTGAACGAGGAAACATTCGACCCAATTCTTGGCCCCCTTCTCTTCAGTCCTGAGGATCGCCTCCCCAAGGGAGTTGACCTACGTTGATCGATCGGAAGACCGATCGGAATTGGTTCCATCGAACCTATCCGCACCTTTCTTGCATCATCGCTCTTCCGTTGACAGGGCATGCGTTGCAGACGAACTGCTTTCCCAGGCTGGATGAGTAGCGCTTGGAGATCCTAACCGGGTGAGAGGAGAAGATGGGGGACCTCGCTCTCGATGGACTGATACGCATTGGTCTGATTCGAGGCTCTCCGACATGGACGGTGTCCTTTCCCCTAGCCAAATCTGGGCCTACCGTGTCGCCTGACCGTTTCGCCTCCATCCAGGTCCTCAAGATCAGGTCAATACATGTGTCAGGCTGTCTACCAGGAATCTCAAGGCCCTCTTCTTTCGACAGAGTGGAGCCTGTCTTGATTTGTGCGTGTGGAACGATGTGTTGCTCGACTTGGCTCTGCGATCAGATATGATCTGACTCTAGGTGACGGACAGATCGGACAGGCGGGGATCGGAACCATGGCATGTGGACCCAGGCATCTCGAGCTGATTGTGGCGGGAACCAGTGCGTTGGCTGTGGATGGTACATGTATCAGGTCGATGAACACACCTCAACACAGGAGAGAGGATACGAGGATCGCCCACACATTCGGCCGCGCAACCGACCGCCACCGACGATGCTCTGCAACTGGATTTCGTAAGATTGGCGCGGTGGTTCAACGTTTGGGCGATCGAAGCTTCCACCTCTGGATTCATCGAGGCACACGCCAACGTTTCGATTCGTTCAGGAAATGTTCTGGGCGAATCGGATTCACGGTCCTGTCGCCCGATGCACGACCACCGGTAGAAGGCTCGATCCCTCCTAGCAGAAATCGGATGAGCTCATGTCACCGTTGGCTCGGGCCACAACGATGGGGAGTTGGTCATGTCGATGAGGTGTTCTCCAGAGCTTGTCCCGGCACGGGCACTCACCCCGCGATGTTCGTGTCGGGTCTGCTTCGCCAGTTATGCGTCAGGAGTGATTGCCGATCCTGAACCGTCATTCGTTGGCTCCTCGTTGTTCTCTGTAGCAAATTCCTCCGATACAGGATCAGAGGCATGAACGATCAGTGGTCAGATAAGATGGATACACCGTCTGCGGGGGATTGTTACCTGTTGAGGGTGGGAAGGGACACAGCTGTCGGGGGATTGGTAATTTCCGCCTTTTGCCGGGGCCATCCGCCCCTAGAGACGCGTTTTTCTCATGGCACACGAGATTGTCTGCAGACGAACCCAGGCATATCCGAATCCGGGATCGAAGACGATGGCTGTGAAGACACCTTGGATGCGGTGACCTTCCCTGCCGATCCCAGCCTAGCAATCCCGCACGGAATCTTCACCATTAGGGCATGAACACAATCTCGATCCACATCGTTCTCACGCGAGAGGAAAGACAAGACTATCACAACACGATCACAAGACGATCACAACGACCTTCCTCTTGTCGCGAGCGGCACGGTGAACATCACGACGAATATGGTGAAGGATGTCCGGCTCCATGATCGCGGATGTCTCTGCCTGTCCCACCTTTCGATACGCGTGAGGGGATGTGTGGCTCGAACCGGTCGGAAAATCCGCAGGATCGGGGATGATACATGTAGTGAGCGTGGCGCGGCACCTCATCGGAGCCTCCATCTCCCACTGGGTAGCCCCGCGTCACCGGAGGTCGGAACGGGTCCCATGTTTCCGATCGAATGATAGTCCGTTGACCGTCTTCACTGGGTCCCGCTCCACCAGGGGATCGTCAACATCCCTTCCGACCCCCTTCGCGAAACCACCAAGGACCTCCCTCAAGGATCGACAAAGATATTTAATGGCCCCGTGATACTTGTATCAAGAGGAGTTGGCTTGCCGGTCACCCTTACCGGTGAAGAGTACGCGGACATGATGGGGGTCCTCTTCACCTCTCAATACCTCTCTGGGAGGGAATCCTACCTGCGGCTCTCCCAGTGGAAGGACGAGATATCCAACGTCCTGGCCCAAAACGGTTTCTCCCGGGACAAGATCGAGCAGCTAGCCAAGAGGTTCGTCCAGAAGGTCGACCAGGTCAGGGAACAGGCCGAGAACTGGCGCGAGGGCCTCTTCCAGGCAACCGGCATGACCCCATCATCCGGAACCGAGACCACCTCCGTTAGAATGCTGGCCCAAGACAACCAGATCATCGACGTCCTAGTGGAGCTTGGCTTCCAGAACTCCCGCAGCGATGCAATAGCGTACTTCGCACACAAGGGTCTGGAGTACAACCGCTACTGGCTCTGGCTCCACAGAGACGACATCGCCAACGCAGCAAGATCTCACAAGAAGATCGCCGACGAGATAAAAGGCAGGGCTGAGATCCCAGTCCACTGCCCCAAGTGCCGGCACGTGATCGCGATGTACAGCGATTACTCAGTCTGGAGAAGCGGGGGGGTCAACTCCACCCAGGTTGCGTGCCCGTCCTGCAAAGACAGATGGACCTACGAGATCGATGTCCGGGGCAAAGTCAACATAAGGCCTGAGGCCGCCCGGAAATGATCAATACTTGTATCAGAGCTCTCTGACCGGGGCGAAATACCCCCTCGTTCCTTCGAATACCACCGATCCACCCGCAGTCTCGCTTATCCGGGCAGGATATGCAGGTCAGGATCACCTGGTTCTGGAGTACTGATCAGGCACAACCTCCGTCCGGCTGCAAAAAAAGTTAAGGGGCTACACGGGACCGTGAAGAGGGAGGCTGCCTTGCTCGGCACCGAAGTGGCTGAGGCACTGGAGAAGATAGCTGACATCCTGGAGATACGGGGCGACCAGTTCAGACCCAGGGCCTATCGCAGGGCGGCTCGATCGGTGGAAGCGTCCTCCGCCGATCTTGTCCAGCTGATGGAGTCGAAGAACCTTGACTCCATCCCTGGGGTCGGCGCGAGCATCGCAGCCAAGATTGAGGAATTCATCCAGACCGGCAGGATGTCGTACCTCGAGCAGCTGCGAAGCCAGATCCCGGGAGACATGGCCAAATTACTGCGAATTCCGAATGTCGGACCCAAGACTGCCAAACTCCTCTACGAGAGTCTGGGGATTACGACGGTCGAGCAATTGGACCAGGCAGTTCGTGACCATAGGCTCAAAGCGGTCAAAGGCATGGGGCAGAAGACGGAGGAGAACATACTCAGAGGAATCGCCCTCATCCGTCGGGGAAGGGAAAGGATGCTTCTGGGTCGAGCCCTAGCCATCGCCGAGGAGATCGAGGCCCTCCTCTCGGCCGAGCCGAGCCTTCAGAGAATCAGCCTGGCAGGATCCATACGCAGAATGAAAGAGACTGTCGGGGATGTGGACGTTCTCGTGACCACTGCCTTTCCTGCCAAAGTGACGACTAGATTTGTATCCATGCCGATGGTTAGGGAAATCCTTGCCAAGGGCGAGACCAAATCCAGCGTCCTGCTCAACAACGGCTTGCAGGTTGACCTGCGCATCATCCCCGACGACTGTTTCGGCAGCGCCTTACAGTACTTCACGGGATCGAAGGAACACAACATAAAGCTCAGAGAGATCGCCCAGCGCAGACAGATGAAGCTGAGCGAATACGGCCTGTTCGACTCCGACGGGAGAAGGATAGCCGGACAGACCGAGGAGGCTATCTACCACGCGTTGGACATGGAGTACATCGAACCGGAACTGAGAGAGAACGCCGGCGAGATCGATGCTGCACTGGCCAAGACGCTGCCGAAGATCATCTCGCCTCAGGACGTGAAGGGCGACTTCCATGTCCACAGTTCTTGGAGCGATGGCAGAAGCGACATCACGTCCATCGCCCTCAAGGCAAGGAGTCTCGGCTACGACTACGTCGCCATCACGGATCACTCGAAGACCTTGAAGATCGCCCACGGGTTGGACGAATCCGACGTTGTGAAGCAGAGAGAGGAGATCGCGGAGGTCAACGACCAGCTCAAAGGCCGACCGCGGGTCCTCGCCGGATTGGAGGTGGACATCAAGTCAAACGGGAGTCTGGACACGTCAGGCGATGTCCTTGAATCCTTGGATCTCGTGGTCGCAAGCATACATACTGGATTCAGGTCAGGCAAGAGGGCCATGACCCAGAGGATGATCCAGGCGATGTCGACCGGCCTTGTCTCTGTACTGGCCCACCCGACTGGGAGGATTCTCGGGAGAAGGGAAGCGTATTCCCTGGATGAAGACGCCATCTTTGACGCCGCAGCCCGAAACAATGTCTGGCTGGAGATCAACGCCTTCCCCGATCGCCTGGACCTGAATGACAGGCTGGCAAGACGGGCGGCCGAGATGGGTCTGAAGCTGGCCATCGGAACCGACAGCCACGATGCGAAGCAGATGGACTATATGCGGTACGGAGTGGCCGTTGCGCGGAGGGCTTGGCTGGAGAGGAAGGATGTGGCCAACTGCGCCAAAGGAGTCCAGATCCTCAAACAGCTGGGAGCTAAACGAGCAGCTGACACTTAAATAAATGCCCCGTTATCCTCCTGCATGCCCCCAGATCTGTCACTTCTGCCGTGGCTCGCCAGCGCCGTGGCGCTCCTATTCGCGCTCTACCTTGCCCTCACCATCCGACGCAAGCCGAGCGGACGGGAGGACGCCACCCAGATCTCTGGTCTCATCCACCGAGGCGCAATGACCTACCTCAACAAGCAATACCGAATCCTGCTCATCTTCATAGCCTTCGTGTCGGTCGCGCTGGGCTTGGTTCTCGGATGGCGATCGGTCCTGGCCTTCGTCATGGGCAGCTTCTTCTCGGCCCTGACGGGCAACCTAGGCATGAGGATCGCTACCATCGCGAACGCCAAGACGGCAGAGGCTTGCAGAGATAACCTCAACTCAGGGTTAAGGGTCGCCTTCTCGTCCGGAAGCGTGATGGGTCTCTCGGTCGTCGGGATAGGCCTCCTCGGCGTCTCCTTGCTTTACGCCGTCTTCGGCGATCCCGAGCTGCTCTACTCCTTTGGTTTCGGCGCCTCATCCATAGCACTCTTCGCCCGGGTCGGCGGCGGCATATTCACCAAGGCAGCCGATGTGGGAGCCGATCTCGTAGGCAAGGTCGAGGCGGGCATACCCGAGGATGACCCAAGGAATCCGGCCGTCATCGCCGACAACGTCGGGGATAACGTGGGGGATGTGGCGGGCATGGGAGCCGACCTCTTCGAGAGCTACGTTGACTCGATGATCGCAGCCATGGCAATTGGGGCGCTGTCCATCTACGCAGCAAAGGGTGCCGCCACACTTCCCATGGCCGTGGCGGGCACGGGGATCCTGGTCTCCGTGGCCAGCAACTTCTTCGTGAGGACCTCCGGCGACAATCCCCAAGGTGCACTTAATCGGGGGATCTTCGCCGCCGCGGGCATGATGTTTGCCGCTTCTTATTTCATCATAGCGATGTTTCTCGGCTCCGATGCCTTGTCTATCTGGCTCGCCACGGCCTCGGGCCTAGTCGCCGGCATAGTCATAGGCATGACGACCGAGTACTATACCTCCGAATCAAGAGGTCCTGCACAATCGATATCCAGGGCCTCGAGCACGGGGGCCGCCACCAATCTCATCGCTGGACTGTCCCTTGGCATGAGATCAACGGCCATCCCGGTTCTGGCCGTTGTGGCCTCCATTATCGCATCCTACGAGCTGGGAGGACTCTACGGCATATCCATGGCTGCCGTTGGCATGCTCTCCACTCTCGGTATTACTCTCGCGACGGACACCTACGGTCCTGTTGCGGACAACGCCGCTGGAATAGCCGAGATGGCGGATCTGGGGCCCGAAGTCAGAGAGCGAGCCGAGACGCTGGATGCGGTCGGCAATACTACCGCCGCAATCGGTAAGGGCTTCGCCATCGGATCCGCCGCACTCACGGCCCTTGCACTTTTCTCGGCCTTCAGCCATTCCGCCAACCTCGAGACCGTGAACCTCATCGACCCAAATGTGATCGCGGGCCTCTTCGTCGGGTCGCTGCTGCCTTTCGTGTTCTCGGCACTGACCATGAACGCGGTCGGCATGGCTGCGGGCAAGATGGTCGAGGAGGTTAGAAGACAGTTCAAGACGATCCCCGGAATCATGAATGGCGAGTCCAAGCCTGATTACGACAGATGCATCTCCATATCCACATCGGCAGCTCTGAGGCAGATGATACTTCCCGGCCTTCTCGCCGTTGTGGTGCCAGTGGCGGTGGGCATCATCCTCGGTCCTCCTTCCCTGGCCGGCCTTCTTGCAGGGGCCACTGCAACCGGCTTCCTCCTCGCCCTTATGATGGCCAATGCCGGCGGTGCTTGGGACAACGCAAAGAAGTACATCGAACGAGGAAACCTTGGCGGCAAGGGTTCCGACGCGCATAAGGCGGCCGTGACCGGGGACACCGTGGGAGATCCCTTCAAGGACACCAGCGGACCTTCTCTGAACATCCTGATCAAGCTGATGTCCATCGTCGCCTTGACGTTCACTCCACTATTCCTCTAGCGGAGTGCCTCCATGCAGGCCTCTCATCGGGGCCCGGCATCTCGATCGTCAAGCCGAGGTCATGATGAGCTTTCCCTGCTTGACTCCCTTGATCACCATCAGTCTGTCCGAGATCCTCTTAACCTCGTTCGCCTTGCCCCTCATTGCCATCATCTCCATACAGCTGCGCTCATCCAGGTGAATGTGCATGGTGGAGAGGATGTGGCGATGCTCCTCGTGTTGCAGGTCGACCAGCTTGTCGGACAATCCCCTCTTCTCGTGGTCATAGATGAGAACGAGGGCGCCGCAGACCTCCGCATCGGACCCTTCCCATTTCTGCATGGAAAGGAAGTCCCTAACCAGATCTGACAGCGCCTCCGACCGGTTGGCGTAGCCCTTCTGCCTGATAGCCCCATCGAAAGCTCTAAGCAGCCCGGCCGGCATCGAAACGCCAAACCTTGCAGCCTTTTCCATCCCTACACCCCCGCGACCTGCTATCCCTACTCTAATATGGGTTTCTATGAACGCAGTAGTTGGCAATGTGGCCCGTGAACTAAGTCCTCTTGCGCAAGTCCTCTGATTCCACACCGGAGATGACCATAACGGCAGAGGCGTGGGAAAAGTGTCGGAAACAAACAACTATATGGCATCCAAGAGGAAGTCATTGAGAATGCTTCGGGGGAAAGCAGCAGCCATGCTGAGCCTGCTTGCGGCGATCATAGCAGTAGCCACAATTGCCCACTATGCAGGCAGACCAAAACTACCAGAGATCGACCTGATGCACCTCTTTTTCAACCACGCAAACCGGACCTACGCTCCGACCAGAACATATCCGTCTGGGCTAGCTACACCGTTCGATTTAGGGGGACGTCAGTGAAACTCAGTGTGGATGTCACGGTGAAGGACACGAGCGGGAAAGAAGTCTACAGAGACCCAGTTGTGATGAAGGGCTTGTCCGTCACTCCCGTACCGTCTACACCACGGAGCCATGTCTGGGAGCGTGCAGACACGATCAGGAGCGCGACATTCACACCGCGAAAGCCCGGGGAATACGAGGTCTCGATCACTGCATGAGCTCGCGAAAGCCACGATACGGCGAGAGGAACGTTCAGGGTGGCCTGACGAGATGAAGGGGAGCGAACCTCAAGGCCTACCCGAATGTCGTACATTGCCAACCACCGGAACGGATGAATGGGCATGCTCGTGTGTGGGATCGGGAGGCGGCCGCGAATCTACCGATATGCAGAAGCGGATGTGACCATCCGAACGGTTCGGTGGATGGGCACAGACAAGCCCCAGACCCCCCTTCCGACGAGTTTAAGAACGGCCATGACGAACAGGCATCATGGACGGCAGTCTACAGGACCACCCCCTCAGGCCATACCCCAAGGTCGTCATAAACTGTGCCCTTACCGGCATGGTCCCGACTAAGACCGACACGCCGCACGTTCCGACGACCCCGGAGGAGATCGCACGGGAAGCCCAGGAGTGCATAGAGGCCGGGGCATCCATGCTGCACGTGCATGCCCGGGATGAGGAAGGCAGGCCGACGTACCGCAAGGAGATCTACGAGGACACAATCGGACGGATAAGGGAACTAGATTCCGAGGTGATAGTCTGCGCCTCCACGAGCGGAAGGCTCTACAAGGACCCTGCTCGCAGGGCAGAAGTTCTCTCGCTGAGGGGCAAGGCCCGTCCCGACATGGGCAGCCTGACGCTGGGCTCCTTCAACTTCCCAAGAACGATCATCTCACTTGCAAGGCGCGAAGGCGACGGCGAAAGGACCTACGATCTGAGCATAAGCCCAAATCCGCCGGAGACGATAATGTACCTAGCCGGAGAAATGAGGGAGAGAGGGATCAAGCCCGAACTCGAGGTCTTCGAAGCTGGCATGATCAATTACGGAGTCTACCTGATGGGAAAGGGAGTGCTGCCCAACGACAAACCCTACTTCAACCTCCTCCTGGGTTCCCTGGGCGCGGCAAGGGCGAACATGGCCAGCCTTGCCCACATGGTCAACTCCCTGCCCACCCAGGCCATATGGGCAGCTGCAGGCATCGGAAGGTTCCAGCTTCCAATAACCGCAGGCGCCCTCGTGATGGGTGGCGGGGTTCGAATCGGCATCGAGGACAACATACATTACGACTACGAGAAGGCCAAACTTGCCACCAACGGCATGCTGGTCCAAAGAGTGGTTAGGCTCGCACACGAACTGGGGAGAGAGATCGCCGCTCCTTTCGAGACGAGGGAGATGCTAGGCCTCTAGGCCAGGCGAGTCTCCAGATTCGCTCAGTCCCCTTCCCTCCACCTCCACAAAGACATTTTTATTGCTCGTTCTCGACGAGTTTATTGGGGTCTCCCTAGCGGTCATTGCGGGATCGATCTTGCCATATCCGCATGAAGGATTCCCTACTCGTACGGAGAGCAAGAGCCAAGAGGGAGCTTCTTGGAAGGACTCAGATCCACCATAACTCTGGGAAGCCTCAGGCTATCGCCGATTGAGGTCATCCTTCTGGCAACGTCGTCCCTGGCCGTGGGCATCATGGCCGCCAGGGTCTCACCAGTTGGGGGCTACAAGCTCCTCGTTGCGCCGTTGGTCTTCGCGCTGACTGTCATCGCCGAGCTGTCCTTCCTGCAGAGATCGGATGTCGCAGCGGGGGCGAAGACGCTGGCTCCATTGAATCTGGTCTGGCTGGGAGCCCTGTATCCCACCATCTCGGCGCAGCTTGTGGTGATCATCGTCGCCCTCACTGCGGCCTGCTTGACGGGCCTTCGGATAGAGATCTACTCCATGAAGGTTTCGGATGCCGCGGTCATGGTCGCATCATCGGTTGCCCTGGGAGCCTTCGTCTCGGCCCCGAAGGTGATGGTCTACCTCACCGAGCCGGGGCCGGGCACGGTCCTTGCTTTGGCCTCACTGGTCTGCTTCATCGTCGAGGCCATGGCGATAGCCAGGTACGGCTCGGAATTCCTGCCGAAGAACGTCTTCTCCCCGCTGATCGTACTAGGCATCTACCGCATCGGCCTTTCGGCAATCGGGAATCTGGGCGTCATTCTTGTCGCGGCGCTGGCGTACTACCTTGCCTTTCTGCGTCTTGTCAGAAGCAGGGTCAGGATGCCCTACCTCCTTGTACTTCTCATCGGCTCCCTGTCGGTATCGGCCTTCCTCTGGGGCGAGATTCCCCCCCTGCTGCACACCGTCACCTCCGATGTCGAGTGGTTTCTGGTCACCAACTGTGCCTTCATTGTTCTTGCATCACTATGCTATTACCTCTTCGACCATGCGATCGTGACGACCGTGACCGTGCCCATGTGGTTTCTGGGCCTGTACTGGATGCTCGACAGAACTCTGGGTGACTACAGGCTGGCCGGAGTCTTCAGGGGATCGGAGCTGGTGATTGCGATCGTTGCCCTCGGTGCGATCTCAGCCGCGATCAGCATTCAGTCAAGGAAACACGTGACCGGGGCCTACTCACCTCCCGGCAGGTTTCAGATGAAGCACCTTGCCGTTCTGACGCTGGCCGCCATAGCCGTAGGTTCGTATCTGACCGAGCCCGGCCAGATGGCATACTCGCCCATGCAGGACCAGTCCGGGTGGTTTCTCGTTGCGTTCACCATCTGCCTTGGCGCCTTCCTCCTGCTGTCAACAGTCTTCAGCTCAAGGGCCGTCGCCGCGGTCTTTGGCCCCTTCATAATCCTGTTCGGATCCAGGATGATCGGCCAGCAGTTTGACTATGGACCCCAGATATTCTTGGGAGTGGCGGTTCTCCTTGCGGTCTTATCCTGGCTTGTGCTTCTAGGCACCGATTTCATCAGCCGCACGATCGACTCCTTCATCGGGAGGTATACCGAGCGGATGGCGGCCGTCTGGAGTTCGCAGGGCAAAGAGGAGGAAGCCAAGGCCGAGCCCGAAGCCCCGAAAGGACGCGAGGGCGGGGGTCTGATGATGCCCACCGATCTGGCAGACAGGATGGCCCGCATAAAGGCGCGCCTCGCGATAGATGAACAGATCATACGAGAGGCCGTAACGAACCTGCTCATGGGCAAGGATGTCATCCTCATAGGTTCTCCCGGTACTGGCAAGACCGAGCTTGCCAAGATGATCCCCTCCATCATCTTCGACAAGCCTTACAGGGTCGAGACTGCAACCTCTGATTGGACGACCTACGATGTCATCGGGGGTTTGATGTACGATGGCAAGAAGATGAGCATCAAACACGGTTGCGTGACCCAGACGGCCCTGGCTGGCGAATGGCTGATCATCGACGAGTTCAACAGGGCCGACATAGACAAGGCATTCGGTGGCATGTTCACGGCGATCGAGTCCCACCAGCTGAACGTGCCGACACTGGACAACACAACCAGGACGATCCGGATACCCGACGACTACCGCATCATCGGGACGCTGAACACCTACGACAGACACTTTCTCTTCAACATCTCCTATGCTCTCATGCGGCGCTTCGCCTTCATCGGGATGCCCATTCCTCCGCACGACGAGGAGCGCGTCATACTCACCGGCGAAAAGGGCGTTGCCTTCGAGGACATCAAGGCAAGCCTCGGAAGGGGAAGGGTGGAGAGGGTGCTCACCAGCACACCCTACCGCAGCCTGGTGGACAAGCTGTACGATGTCATGAACCCGACCAGCGGAATCCGGAAGATCCGAGGCATAGGCACCGCCCAGATGATCGACACGCTGAGGTTCGCACTCATGGCCATGCTTATGGATGGAGACGCGCAGTACCTGGACGTGCTCGACCGGGCCATCGAATCCAACGTTCTGCCCCAGCTGGACGGCATGAACAGGGAGATAGACGAGGAGCTCGTGCACAGTGTGGAGAAGGTGCTGGGAAAGGACTCCAGGGTGGCAACCGAGCTCAGAGCCATGACTATGGGTTTGGATATCCTCGACCAGCTTGCATCATGAGGTGATGGGATTGAACCGATCATATCTCTTTCCCGCCGTGATCTTCGGTCTCCTCCTCGTCGCCCAGTCTGCAAGCGCTGCCGTGGATCGCCAGCTCAGGGCTTTCGAGGACGAGGGATATTCGACCCAGAACTTGTTCTTCCGCACGGGAGTAACCATCTATGTCCAGTCCCTTGGCACAGCGCAAGCTCCAGATCCTGTCCTGTACGTCAGGCTCGGAGGAATCCAGATCGAGGTTGACCTGATCGAAACACCGCCCAGATCGGGGATATACAGATGCAGCTTCCGAACGGGGTATACGACCAGCGACGAGAACGATATCATCGCAACCCATCACTCAGCGATCCTCCAACTGCGGTCAGACATCGATCGGGATGGAGTTGAGGGAACAACCGATGTTCTCAACATCACCATCGATGACCAGGCTCCCCAACCACCAAGATGGTGCGACTCCAACGCAACCCCCTACGGGTCGATCAGGGTCAACTGGACCGAGTACGCCGGAAGCGACTTCAGGCGATACACCGTCGTGCGCTCTCTCAATCAAGATATGTCCGGCTATCTACAGGTGGCGAACATCTCGGATCCCAAGACGCTTCAATGGTTCGATCCGGAAAGCAACCTCATCAGCGGCGTCGCCTACTGGTACGGAGTCAAGGTCGTGGATCTGGCTGGGAATCCATCCATGATCCGAACAGCCGAGCGCTGCGTGGTGCCCTTCAACGACACCACTCCGCCCTCGCGCGTGAAAGGCCTAGTGGCGAGGGCACCTGCGGGAGGAAATTCAATCAACCTCACTTGGCAGCCGAATCCGGAAGCCGATGTCGTGGGGTACAACATCTACCATGATACAACTCCCCAGTTCCCCACCTCGAACGCAAGGCTGATCGGCTTCACCACACAGACCACATTCCTCCACGAAGGCATATCGGCTAACTACGTTCATTTCTACGTCGTGGTCGCCTTCGACGAGGAGGAGAACAGGGCGGCGCCAACGGCCCCCGTCAACGCAACCCCGCACGACACGATTGCGCCGGGTGCGCCCAAGAATCTGGCCATCGTGACCGACCCGACGGGTTATCTGAATCTGAGTTGGACTGCGCCTGAAGGCGAGGAGGTCTACCTCTACAGGATATACCGTTCGGAGGAAAGTGGCGCTCAACAGTTCTGGAATCCCATTGCCACGACATCGCTGACCAGATACCTTGACAAGGGAGTGGAGAATGGCAGGACCTACTTCTATGTCGTCCGGTCGGCGGACAGAGCCGGAAACGAGGAGCGCAACGTCCTTCAAGTCGCCGCGACATCCGTGGACGGCACCCCGCCCGGCCCCCCTCGGGCTCTCAACGCGAAGGATACCGAGGTGGGCAAGATGGTCACGCTGGTATGGCTGAACCCGGGGGGCGAGATCCCCGTCGAATACCGCGTCTACAGATCCACGACATCACGCGGACAGAATTTCTCCGACCCTCTGGCCAGTGTGTCGAAGACCTCCTTCACCGACAGATCGGTGCAGGATGGCATCATATACTACTACGTTGTGCGGTCGGTCGACGCGGCAGGGAACGAGGACTCGAACACTGATGAGATCGCTGTGGTCTCCCGTGATCTGACGCCGCCCGGACCGGTCGTCGAGGTCGTGGCCTTTCCGAGGCAGGATGGGATAGGCATAGGGTGGCTGCCTCCCGGCTCAAACGTCGAAGACCCGGTCCTGTCAAGGCAGATGCGTGCTGACGTTGACCACTACAATGTCTACTGGAATACCTACGAAGGCTTCAAGCCCGATCCATCCAGGATGATCTCAACCACCGACACGTACGTGGTCCATCGCGACGTCGTCGACGGTGAGACATATTATTACGTCGTCAGAGCGGTTGACGCGGCGGGCAACGAGAACAAGGATGACGCCAGGACCTCGGCGAGCGCCGTCGCGGACATCTCACCGCCCGGCCCCCCCGCGAACCTGAGGACTTACCGCCTGGAAGACGGCAGGGTAATGCTTGACTGGGATGCACCGGCAGGGGAAGCGCCGTACAGGTACAACATATACCGGTCAGGCAGCCCGAATTCCCAGAGCTTCAGGGTGCCTTTCGCCCAGGTCTTTGATAAGACCGAGTGGATCGACGAGAACGTCAGCCATGGAAATCGCTACTACTACGTGGTCCGTTCAGCTGATTTCCTTCTCAACGAGGAGAAGAACACCATGGAGGTCTGGAACGTCTCCGAGGACCGGATGCCGCCCGGCCCGCCCACGGGTTTGCAGGTCAAACAGCTTCCGATGGGCGACCTGATGGTGAACTGGACCAAACCGGAGCCCCTGACAACATCCCTCCGAGCGAGGGAGGCGGATTTGGCGGTGCTATACAGAGTCTACAGCTCAACAACTCCGGGCGGACAGAATTTCTCGCGACCCATCGCAGAGACAACCCTGACCTACATCATCGACAAGGGCCTGAGAGACGGCACGACGTACTACTACGTCGTCAGGGCCGTCGATTCGGCCGGCAACGAGGACGACAATCGCTTCGAGGTGAAGGGAGTAGCAGATGCAAGTCCTCCGCCAGCTCCCAGCGAGGTTGTGGCGCAGAGGACTCTCAAGGGAGAGGTGATCCTGACATGGTCGGACCCGAAGGGAGAGGAGGTATTCGAGTACAGGATCTACAAATTCGAAGGCGATCAGATCCAAGATTTCAGACAGCCTCTGGTGGTAACAAGGAAGAACGTCTTCGTGGACAACGACGTTCCCAAAGCTATCCAGTACCGCTACGTCATCAGATCGGTTGACAAGGCGGGCAATGAGGGAAGAAACACCGAGGAAATCCTCGCACCCATACTCCTAGGACCCCCGCTGAACGTCCTGGCACGAGCCTCCAAGGGCGGGGCGATCGATCTAAGCTGGCAGCCGCCTGCAGGCGGCACCGAGGGGATCAAGGAGTACAACATCTACCGGAGCCTTGTCCCGGGTTCGGATCAGATCGGCAGCCCTTGGGCAACGACCATCCTGACCTCCTTCAAGGACACGACCAGAACCGTAGGCGGAGTGACGCACTATATGATCGACGGAACCAGATACTACTACTACGTCCGAGCTGTTGACGCGTACGAAAACGAGGGCCTCAAGTCGCAGGAGGTGAGCGCCGTATCGGACAACACGCCGCCCGAGAAGCCAAGGGATCTGGTCGCCATAGCCCAGATGAACGGAGACATACTTCTCCGATGGGGAACCCCGTTCGGCGAAAGGGTGGTGAACTACCGGATATACCGCTCCACCCGTTCGGGTGTCTACAACTACATGGTGCCAACCGCCGAGACCACGAGGATCCAACACTATGACACCGGCCTTGAATCCGGCAGGACCTATTACTACGTGGTCAGGGCGATCGACGAGGCCGGAAACGAAGAGCAGAACACCAACGAGGTCTCGGCCATCGCATTCGACTACCCGCCCAACCCGCCAACCGGGCTGAGAGCCCAGGTGAGACCCAACGGCTCGATAACTCTTCTCTGGAATGCCCCCCAAGGCGAGGCGATATCGTACTACAACCTCTACCGTTCACTGGAGTCGAGAAAATTCAACTTCGCCGAGCCATACGCACGATCCACGCTGGCGATCTTCACGGACACATTCGTCGAGAACGGACAGACCTACTACTATGTCGTGAGGGCGGTGGACTCCACGGGCAATGAGGAGAAGAACGAAAACGAGATCTCCGCAACCTCGCTCGATACCGAACCCCCGGGGGCACCCGTCAACTTGACAGCTTGGGCCTACGGCACTGGCAAGATCCGACTGGAGTGGAAACCGCCCAAAGGCGAAGCGCCCGCCAACTACCTGATCTATAGATCCCAGTCGCCCTACTTCAAACCCGGCAATCAGTACTACTTGAACCGCACCAAGGCCACCTTCTTCGTCGACCCGAATCTGGGGGATGCCCAGACCTACTACTACGTCGTGCGGTCCATCGACGCCATCGGCAACGAGGACCAGAACGAGAACCGCGTATCAGCCACAACCCCCCCGGCACCCCCGCTCGAGCTCAGGGCATCGAGCAACGAAAAAGGGGAGATCATACTGACATGGAAGATACCCGCAACCCCGGTGAGCCACTTCAGGATCTACCGTGCCAAGGCAGCGGTGCAGTTCGATTACTCCAACCCGATCGAGGAGGTGGGATACCCATCAAGCACCTACACCGACTCGGGACTCAACCACAGCCAGACATACTACTACATCGTCAGGTCCGTTGACTCTCTAGGAGGCGAGGAAAGCAATGCCAATCAGGTTTCCGCGATCTCGCTGGAAACCATTCCCCCGGATCCCCCGATCGATCTCATAGCCCGCAGCATGCCCACAGGGGCGCTAAGCCTCACATGGAGCCATCCCAACCCATCGGATGTGTCGGTGTACAGCGTCTACAGATCTGAAGGCAGCCCCAGCCTGGCCCGTCTGACCCTGCTGGCAAAGAGGAACGTGACGTATCTAGAGGACGATGGCGTCGTGAGCGGTAGGACCTATTACTACATCGTCAGGGCGACAGACCCAAACGGCAACGAGGAGCAGAATCAGAACTGGACATCTGTCATGTCCCTGGACATCACACCTCCGGAATCTCCGACGGACCTGTCCGCGAAATCCGTGTCGGGGGGCTCCATAGAGCTGGCCTGGAACCCGCCATTGGAGAAGAACCTCACCTACGTCATCTACAGGGCAACTAGGCCGGATCCGGCCAACGCCACAATCGTTGGCCAGACCAACCTGACGACCTTCCTCGACACAGGTTTGGTGAACGGCATGGAGTACTTCTACATCGTCAGAGCCAGGGACCCCGCCGGCAATGAGGAGGACAACGAGACCATGGTCAGTGCTCTGGCAACCAAGGGTGGACCGCGAATCATCCTCGCGCTAGGGCTGGTGGCCGTCTTCTTCATGGGCGCATATGTCGTCGACAGGCAGCAGCGAGCCGGTCGGGCATCAACTGGCCAGCGCGGGTGATGGCTGGTTGGAGCAAAGCCTTGAGGAAAGCCTGGAGGAATCAATGAAATCCTTCATGCGGAAGAGGGTATTCGGCCTGCTCCTCACGAACTTCCTCGAGAACCTGGAACTGAAGAGGATCTCGGTCGAGGTCGGGCGCGACACGAAGCTGGATCTATCCAGGAAGAAGTTCGAGGACGCATTCAGGCTTAACACGCTTGAATCCATCTCACACATCCTCCTCAACGACATCATGCCCATGATCGAGAAGAAGCCCAGCTTCTTCTCAACACGACAGAGATCGATCTGCGAAAAGGAGATTAGGGGGATGATCGACTGGCCACGCACCTTCAAGAGGAATCTCTCCCAGGGCCAGATATTCGGCAAGGACTTCGTCGTTGTGAACCCTCGGCAGGAATGGGACACGCCCGAGAACCTTCTATCCATGCTGTGCCTGCTGGACATCGTCAAGAACACCTCCTACTTCAAGAGGATCTACAAGGAATCGCTGGAGAGTTCCAAGTGGTCCAAGAGGATCACCGAGACGCGGGTGCTGGATGCCATCGCCCAAGAGGGCACGAGGCGAACCAAGGTCCCCTACTTCAAGAAGGTTGAAGAAGAGGCCGAGATGCTTCTCGAGGATCCCGGAAGGGTGGAAGAACTGGAGCGCGAGTTTCAAAGGAGGGTGCAGTTGAACCTGATCCGCAACCCTGGCTATGAGAGGGTGATGGAGTGGCGCAAAGAGTTCACGGGGAAGCTCGATGTCCAGAAGGAGTCAACGCGGATCCTCCGGGACCTCGCCGAAGAGGGCGGGGAATACATGTCTAGGATCTACGAGCTGTGGGTCCTCTTCGAAGTCGCCGATATCATGGAGGAACAGGTTCGCCTGTTCAAGTACTACTCCGATGCGGCTCAGGGCCCGCTCTTCAGCGGCATACTGCCCAACCCATCCAGAGACGGCAGTGCCGGAGAGAACATAGAAGTGGAGATCTACTACTTGCCCGCTCTGAAGATCGCAGAGCAGATCTGGAGAGACGAGCATCAGAGAAGATCGTTCATGCTCGGGTTCTACCCCAGCGATGCGACAAGCCCGAGGGGCTTGTACCTTCGCGCGACCTCGATCATCGAGATCTCCCCGGGCGAAAGAAGGAAGGTCGAGGCATCCGTTGGCCTCTTCCCTCGATACGACCAGGTCCCCGGAAGGACTGCCCCCGATGTCGACGTCATATCGATTCCTCTTCATCCTAGCGACGCCAGGGAGGTTCTCAACCGCAAGCTGCTGAACAACCTCACCAAGTACTTACGCGGCATGCCCTTCTCGCACAAATCAAGGGGCATCGTTCTTCACCCCGCCACCTGGTCACCGGCAACAGGGTGGCCGGGCCGGGCTCTTGAGCAGCCACAGCAAGGCACGGTGGGAGGAAGGGAAACCGCAGCCAGCTGAGGCCCCAGCCAGCAAGACCGACCATGAGGCTGATATCAGCACAGGAACGTATCGGCCCGTCACGCCGCGTAACGGATCAGAGACATGACAACCTCGAACAAAATCAGCAGAACTATCAGCGCCTCCAGCAAGACCATCTGTCGGTTTGTGGCCCTGTCCGTGACCACCTGGTACAGACCCTCGATGATCTCAAGCTTCCTTGAAACCGTCTCCTGCCATTCCTTGAGATGAAACCGGGCTGAAAGGTGTTCATAGAGCCTGGCAAGGGTGTAGTCGCCGAAGAACTTGGTAATGTTCATCACCTTGTCCAGAACATCAACCATCTCAACCCTCATTCTCGATACGTCGGCCATCGCTCTGGAGAACCTGCGGGGGGAGGTGATGTGAGGCCAGAGTGAGCCGGAGAGGAACCGCGTATCCGAGTATGCCTTATCTATCATCAGGTCCACCTGCCTGTCGAAGGCCCGCAGCTCGAGGAGCTCCAAGTTGGCCAGCTCGATGGCCAGCAAGTAGTCCTCGTAGTCATCACTGGTCTGCGCTATCACCGCCGAGGCCCAGTCCACAACCACGAGATAATCTGAGGAGTGTGTCACCGAGTACGTCAAGGCCGACTCGCACTCCACCTCAGAGACCCTGCTGATATCATCTATCTCACGCAGGATGGCCGTTAACAACTTCCGATTCCCCTGCATGAACTGCGTGACGTCCGTTAGGGGCGGGAGATTGGAGATGCAGAAGACGCTGTATTCCTCCGGGATGGTCTCTTTCCCATAGGTTGAATGCAGACAGCCCGCAATCTTCGCCTCGATCTCGCCCGCCAGTTCGGCGGAGAGCCTCCGGAAATCCACCCTTCCCTGGTCAGACGTGACCACCAGCTTCTCGGGGTAGCTGTAGTCAAGGAAGTCCTCAAGGCTTCCCTCAAACGGAATCCGAAACAGGATCGATATGGCCCCGACGGCGTGAACCCGCGCCTCCACCCGCGTGGGCGTCGGGGTGCCATTGATGTTCACCTGTCTCGCTGGAAGCTCGCAGGTCAGGGATTCCGGTCTGATCGCAAGGTAGGTCGGCACCTTCCGTTCGCCCCTGAGGGCTTCAGGCGTGACTCGGAGGACCTTCCCAACGCCATCAGGGTCCAGGTACCCCCCGAGGTCATATATGTAGATGTATATGACCTCTCCGATGATGGCCAAGCGATCTGCCTCCGTGCAACATCCGTTCTGCCGACGAGCGGGATCACGACCGGGCAGGCTCTCTTCACTTCAAACGCAGTCCCTGAAGTATGTTCCCTTGACGACTTGGCGACGCGCCGCACAAGGTGGTGGGCACACCGACCACGGGCCACGCTTGCATGCGGGGATGATGAGCGCCGGGGAAGGGAGTTGAACCCTTGAGCCCCACGAGGGGGCACCAGCTCTCGGTGATGTCGTCACTCCAGGCTGGCGCATCTGGACGGACCTAAGCCTTAGTCCACTCTGCCACCCCGGCGCCTGCCGATAAGGACCCTGTAGCCCGATCTCCTCCCCGCCTCCTCGACGTTCCCGAAAGAGGCCTCCATCAGGGAGGACAGGATTCTGGCGCCCATCTTGGCACTGATTACGAGCTGGAGGCTTCCCGCTTCTCTTAAATATTTGGGGGCGAGTTCGACTATCCTCTTCAGACGTCCACGACCGGTTCTCACCGGTGGGTTACAAAGTACGGCGTCGAAGCACCCACGGAAGGGACTGTAGAGATCCCCTAGGACGACGATCCACGGACTCTGAGCGTGCGAGCATAGATTCCGGCGGGCAAGCCACGTGGCCGTGTCGTTGATATCCACCCCAACCACCCGGGCTCCCATCAAGCTTGCACAGACGGCCAGAGCCCCATAGCCACATCCAAGGTCCAGAACCAACCCACCTTGAGGTATCTCCATCAGGTCGATGAGTAACGCCGTACCCTTGTCGACTCTGCGGTATGAGAAGACCCCCGGGGCCGTGAGCAGATCGATCTCGTGCTCCCGGAAATACAGAGTCACCTTCCCGAACCGTCCGGGTTGGGCCCGGCTCCTGGAGAAGTAGTGAGAGCCAAGCCCCTCGCCCCGTTTCTGAGATATATTCAACGGCATTCCACTTTGATGCACTTTTTAAATCCAGATTGCATAAAAGCGCAAATCTGGTCTGTTTACCCAGCCTATCGGGATCAGATCCGCCAAAATCCTCATTTCCAGTATCGCGGGTAGACTCCCCTTTCCATCACTATCCTGTCAAGGTCGGCCGCGATACCGGCCTCGCCCTCGAAGATCTGCTTCGCAGTCATTTTGCTTGACCCGATGCCAACCAGTTCGTCCTTCAAGGTAAGGACCGCAACCAAACCGCCGGAGACAACGGTGCTTTCACACTTGACGATGCCCGGCAGCGCGAGATCGGCCCCGTTGCACAAAGCCTCCACTGCCGTGTCCCTCACCCAGATCTTGGGCAGGTCCCCGACGAAGCGCTCCACAGGCATCACGAGCCTCCTGATCTCGGCCTCGTCTCCACCATCTCTGAGATAATGCATCGCGTCAACCAGATCTTGCAGCGTGCACGAATCTCTTTCGGAGAAGCCTCCGGAGCCGGTTCGCCTCAGCTCGGCCATGTTTGCACCCACCAACAGGGCCTCCCCCATGTCACGGCAGAGCTTCCTGACGTATGTACCAGCCTCGCATACAACCTCAAACAGGACATCCCGCCCCCGCCTCTCCAACAGATTCAGCGCATGTATGACGCGCTCCCTGGATTCCCGCTTCACCGCCGACTTGACAGGCGGGGTCTGGAGGATCGTCCCGGTGAAGTCCGCGAAAACGTCCATTAGGTTCTGTTCCGTGACGTCTCCATGCAGGGTCATGACACAGATGTAGGTCTTATCCGAGCCCAGGAGGTACTTGACCAACCGTGTGGAGCGCTCCAAGGCCACCGGCAGGACCCCCGAGACCTTCGGATCAAGCGTGCCGCCGTGGCCGGCTTTCCTGACCTTGAGTATGTCCTTAACCCAGGCCACCACCTGATGGGATGTGGGGCCCCTGGGCTTGTCTAGGTTGATCAAGCCGATCTTCAGAAGCTCATCCACCGGACGTTGCTCGGGGAGGTTGCCGTAGCGAGGATCCGTGGACTCCTTCGATCTGAGGTATATCTCAACGTCGGTGGCCGATCCCCCAGCCCAGAACAATGATGGGCCCTTCAGGATATGAACTCCTCTAGCAAACCGGAGGTCTCAAGGATCTTGATTATCTCCTCATCCTCCGCTCTCTTTCGGATATCTATCTTGGTCCGGTGGGGCTCCAGATGGCGGACGTTGCAGCGCCGCCTCTTCACTCCGGATATCTTCTCCGGTCCGGTCACCAAGACGAAGTTCTTGTCGATCTGGTCCACAACCACGCACTTCTTACCGCAGTCGTTCCCAACGATCTTGGTACAGACTCGTCCGACTTCGATCATGTCAAACCTCCTTCTCATCTCACGATTCTCTTGCACCTGCGATGTCAAACGCCTTCAGCACGATGGCCACTATCTGGTCCGGGAGGAACCTCCCGCTGTTGACCACGATGTCATAAATCTCCATATCCCGGAGATCGATTCCGTAAATGTCCATGTACCTACTTCTCTCGCTCTCCTCCCTCTGCTTCACCCGCCTGATAGCTTCTTCCATCGAGATACCATCCCGCTGGGCTATCCTTCTTGACCTCTCCTGGTAGTCTGCTATCAGGCAGACCTTCAGACTCGGCTTCTCAATGACCCATGCGCTGAGCCTGGAATCGATGACCACATCCCTGTCCCTCGCCATGCGGACCTGAGCCTGATCGATCTTCCTGTCGATCTCGTGGTCGGACTCGGCCCGCCTGGAGAACTCCTCCAAGCTGATCCCGCTTTCATCCGCCATTGCCCTGAAGATCTGCCCTGCGCTAAGGTACTCGATGCCAAGTCTCTCCGCCAGCAATCTCGCGAAGGTGCTCTTGCCGCTTCCGGGCAAGCCTCCGACGGTGATCGTCGGCATCGCCATCAGCTCTGCAGCTGCCCCCGTGCGTCCGCTAGGGCCTTGTGTCTTGCGCACACCGGGCAGAGGGAACCCCCGTAGGGTCGGTTGGACTTCCGGCTTGACTTGGACTCAACGCCCCGCACCCGAGCCACGGAGCTAAGAGGCCTTCCGCACGCGCATCGCGGTCTGCCAGGGCCTTTCCTCTTCATCCGCACGCGAACCCCTGACAAGGTCCGCTTTCCAGTTCTCCTGAAGGAACCCGATCTGTGGCTTCTTGTCGGCATCTCACACAACTCCCAGTACTTTTCTGAATATGGACCCAAACCAGGTGGCCGAGGCAAAATACCAGGCAATGAAGCCGAACTGATCGGGGCTTATCGCATTGTTCTGATGGAAGAATTGCATAAACCCTAACCTGAAGGGCAGCTCGATCACCGGGATCAGGTTGTACTGTGACTGGAGGAAGTAGAAGACGGCGAAGAGGGGAAGCATGTAGATGATCATGGGCTTCAGCTGGCCCTTCATCATCTCGGACTGGAGTGCCATCATCTCGGATTGTCTCTTGCGCATCTTGGCTATCCTCTTCTGGTCGCCGCTCCGCTGGGCGGCCATCATCTCCTTTTGGAACTCGCTGACCTTCTCCCTCACCATCTTGGCACGCTTCTGGTCGATCATGAGGTAGCTGAGCACGGTGGTCAGCAGCGAGGTGACGGCACCAAGGACGAGTATGACGTATTTCGGGTTCCTTTCGCTCATCATCTTTGTTACGTTGAAGCCGGCTTCCAAGCTCTCGCTCACGAACCGGGCGTTCTCGAAATCGACTCCGGTGACCAACACCTTCAAAGTCCAGCTCCCCTCCTTGTTGAAGGGAGTCCTCCAGTGGTGGGTGCTATTTGGAGCAACGCCTGCCACCGGGTCAAGGATGACCATGGCTCCCTCGGGCCCGATGAAGGTCTGTTGGACGGACAGGTTGGTCAGGGCGGGGTATTCGACCGTGACTCGATAGGTCACGTTCTGTCCCTCCACCACGCTGAGGTTCAGCACCTCAAGTGAGTATTGCTGGCAAAGACCCGCGCCAATCGAAAGGATCAACGCGTAGAATGTGACTGCCGAGAACATGGCTCTCATACGGCTTCAGCCCCTCCCGAGGAAGTCCCGGACCAGGGGGAACATCTCCGCCGCCTGCTCCCGCTGGATCTCCTGATACAGCTGGTAGACTATTCCGACGGTGAGCAGCACACCGGTTCCAGACCCCAGCGCATTGGTCAGATCCGCAAACGTTGCCAGAAGCCCGACGAAGATCCCGCCCAGTACGGTCACGGCCGGTATGTATCGTTCCAAGATCTTCTCTATGATCCTCCTATCCTTTCGGAAGCCGGGTATGTGCATTCCCGATGAGTGGATCTGCTTTGCCACTTCCTTCGGCCCCACATTGGTTAGCTCGCTCCAGAGCACGGCGAAGATGACGCAGCTCACAACGACGAGGCCCAGGTAGATCAGTGCATGTGCCGCGTAGCCGGGCTGGTTCCCATAGCTGAAGATGTCGCCGGGGTGGCGGAGGTACAGGGCAAGGCCCGAAACCGGACGGTTGTCCACAAGCTTCCCTAGGATGTGTATCCCCCTTGAGCTGAGGACGCTTGCCCACAGCTGGACATTGGCGAACAGTGCCATGGTCAGGATGACTGGGATGTTTGACGTGTAGACGAACCTGATGGGATATCGGCCCTTCATCCCCACCCTGCTGTAGGAGAGGGGTATCTCCACCCGCATGCTTTCGGCATAGACCACGATGAGGAAGACGACGATGGTGAAGAATACCGACACGAGGCTCGGCAGAGGATCGGGCCTCCAGATCTGCGGAGAACCTCTAAGGAGGGAGGCGATGAAAGCCGGGATGGCACCGAGTATCTGGCCGCTATTGGGGTCCGGGAGGGGGTTGATCGATCCTTGGACTATTGCCTGGGAGACACCAGCTGCGATGAAAAGGCCCACCCCGCTCCCGATTCCCCACTTGGAGACGATCTCATCCAGGAACATGACTAATATGCCGCCCATGGCGAGCTGAATCACCACGATCCACAGCGGGACCGCCAATTGGTAGGAGTAGCTGTAGACTAACCCTTCGAAAAAGCAGAGGATGATGGTCAGCAGCTTCTGGGTTCCCTGGAAAAGCGCTCTCTGATCCGGCTGGCTGAGGTCGAGGTCGATTATCTTCCCGCCGACCAGGAGTTGCAGCACTATGCTCGCGGTGACGATGGGCCCGATGCCGAGGGCAAGTATCGAGTACTGGCTCCCGGCCAGCACGGCCCTGAGGGCGCCGAAGATGTCCAGGCCCGTCTTTGAGACGCCGTAGACAGGGATGCTCAGAAGGGCGAAGTACAATATCAGCACTCCGCCAGTCCACATGAACTTCTCCTTGAAGGCGACGTGTCTCTTGGGCTTGTCCACCTCTGGTAGGAATCTGAGTATGGGATCAAGGATCTCCAGTCTGGACAAGCCGATCACCTGCCTCTATTCTTGGCTATCTTTCGAAGTCTCCTTGGGCTCGACCTTCTCAGTCGCCTCGACGCGGACCTCGCCGCCGGCCTCGGAGATCTTTCTGGATGCCGTGCGGCTGGAACTCTTGGCAATCAACACCCAGGCGTTCCTCGCTACACCGCCACCCAACAGCTTGTCGAATCCGATCCTGGAGAGATCCAAGTGTATTCTGTCTTCCTTCCTCTCGGCGAGCCCTGATGAGACCAATTCCTCAGCCCTCTCCTCGAGGGTTCGGACGTTGATGGCCCTTGCGATCGTCCGGGGCACGTCCGGGCGACCGGGGCCCTTATGGATGAACGCGGACGGGTCGTATCTGATGTACCAGCTCTTGTGATGCTTGTACATGCCGGCGTTTCCCCTCCCGCCTCTGTGTCCGGCGCCTCGTCTCATCTTGACGTTTCCGCCACCACAATGCCTGCTTCCTCTGTACCTTCGCGTCTTCCTGTTTTTCAGAGCCAACTCAATCAGCCTAGATCATTCTGTACAACAACTCATCGATGTCCCTGCCCCAATTACCGAGGGAGCCCCCTTCCGCGCGGGATTTTTTGACGCTCTTGTACCCCTTTGACGGCGGGCTGCACCGAAATGTGCGCTTCAACATTGGGACATCCTTCAAGGTGGCCTTCCCCTGTTGAAGAGCTTCGGCAAAGGCCGAAACTGACGGGTAGGCCGTGTGACCAGCCAGATGCTCGTCAGTGAGTCTCCCCAGACCTTGAACCTCGCTTCTCTTGCGAAGCAGAAGCTCTATGATCTCCTTGGACGGGATACCGTAGGCAACCAGATGTCTGACTCTCTGCAGCATCCCCCGGTAAGTCTCGTCGTCCTCTACGAGCACAACGTTGTTGGGCCCCTTGAGACCCAGTTGAGCAAGGATGCGCTTGATCTCTCTGGGGACGTTGACGCGACCTCTGATCCTGACTACAGCAAGCTTCATTGAACGCACCAGCCATCTTTACTCCGTTTCATCGGCGCCGGTCTCCCGCTTGATGACATCATCGTCTGAGAGACCCTTGTCTCCCGCTTCGATTCCCTCCTCCTCAGCCCCCTCCTCAGCCC